>NZ_JBHWJI010000044.1:0-84038 GCF_042731515.1 Streptomyces sp. NPDC059850 | reverse complement strand
TCGGAGGATGAGGTTCTGCCGCTGGTCGGTGGTGGTGTGAGCATTGCCGCCCTCAACGGGCCCACTTCGGTGGTCATCGCGGGTGACGACGATGCTGTGGCTGAGGTTGCGGCGTCGTTTGAGGCGCAGGGTCGTAAGACGAAGCGGCTCACGGTGAGCCATGCGTTCCATTCGCCGCGTATGGACGGGATGCTGGAGGCGTTCCGGGAGGTCGCGGAGGGGCTTTCGTACGAGGCTCCGCGTATTCCGATCGTGTCCAACCTGAGCGGGGATGTTGTTTCCGCTGAGGAGATGGCGACCGCCGATTTCTGGGTGCGGCATGTCCGTGAGGCTGTGCGGTTCCTCGACGGTGTGCGGGCGTTGGAAGCGCAGGGCGTGACGACGTTTGTCGAGTTGGGCCCCGATGGGGTGCTCACTGCCATGGCGCAGGAGTGCGTGACCGGCGACACCGATGCCGCGTTCGTCTCCGTCTGCCGCAAGGATCGACCCGAGGCCGAGGCGCTGTTCTCGGCTGTCGCGCGGGCGCATGTGCGTGGGGTGACGCCGGACTGGACGGCTGTCTTCGCCGGTGCGGGTGCGCGGCGGGTGGAGTCGGACGAGCTGCCGACGTATGCCTTCCAGCGGCAGCGGTACTGGGCCGACGTCCCGGCCCCGGCAGCCGTGGTGGCGGAGGCCGGTCCGGGCTCTGCTGTTGATGGACGGTTCTGGGATGTGGTGGAGCGCGGGGATGTAGCCGCGCTGGCTGCGGAGTTGGAGGTGGACCCGGGGCTTTCGCTGGGTGAGGTGCTGCCTGCGTTGTCGTCGTGGCGGCGGCAGGAGGCTGTGCGTTCGGCGGTGGATGGCTGGCGGTACCGGGTGTCGTGGAAGCCGGTCACCGACCGTTCCACTGCTTCTCTGAGCGGTCGTTGGCTGGTCGTCGTACCGGCGGGGTCGGTCGAGGGCGAGTGGTCGGTGGGTGTGGCGCGGATGCTGGCCGGACGTGGCGTTGATGTGCGCGTGGCCGAGCTGGACGCTGTGGACCGGGCCAGGGCGGCGGATGAGTTGCGTACGGTCGCGGGCGACGACGCGGTGACGGGTGTGGTGTCACTGCTGGCCTTGGCGGACGACGGTTATGGTCTGCTGCGTACGGTGGCGTTGACGCAGGCGCTTGGCGATGCGGGTGTCGGTGCGCCGTTGTGGGTGGCCACGCGGGGTGCGGTGTCGGTGGGGCGCTCCGACGGTGCGGTGGTGCCTGGTCAGGCGCAGGTGTGGGGGCTGGGCCGGGTGGCGGCGTTGGAGCTGCCCGAGCGCTGGGGCGGTCTGGTCGATCTGCCGGAGACGGCCGATGACCGTGCGCTGGCGCGGTTGGCGGATGTGCTGTCCGGGGCCGGTGGCGAGGACCAGGCTGCGGTGCGGGCGTCGGGCGTGTTCGGACGTCGGCTGGTGCGGGCGTCGGCGTCCGCGTCGTCCTTCGACAGCTCCTGGACACCGGGTGCCGGGACCGTGCTGGTGACCGGCGGCACGGGTGCGCTGGGCGCGCATCTGGCGCGGTGGCTGGTGGCGAACGGTGCCGAGCATCTGGTGCTGACCAGCCGTCGTGGGCTGGGGGCTCCGGGTGCGGTGGAGCTGCGGGATGAGTTGGTGGCGTCGGGTGCGCGGGTGGCGGTCGCCGCGTGTGACGTGGCCGACCGGGACGCGCTCGCGGAGCTGCTGGCCGGGCTTCCGGCGGAGCTTCCGCTGACCGCCGTCGTCCATGCGGCCGGTGTGCTGGACGACGGTGTCGTGGACGCGCTGGACGCCGAACGCCTGGAGCGGGTGCTCCGCGCCAAGGCTGCCTCCGCGCAGAACCTCCACGAGCTGACGCGTGACCTGGACCTGTCGGCCTTCGTGCTCTTCTCGTCCATCAGCGGTTCGGTGGGTACGACCGGGCAGGGCAACTACGCGGCGGCCAACGCCTATCTGGATGCGCTGGCTGAGCGGCGTCGGTCCGAGGGCCTGACTGCCACGTCGATCGCATGGGGCCCGTGGGCCGAGGGTGGCATGGCTGCGGACGAGGCGCTGGGGCGGCGGATGCGCCGTGCCGGGGTGCCGCCGATGGCGCCCGAGTCGGCGCTTGCCGCGCTGCAGCAGGCGCTGGACCTCGATGACGTCGCCGTGACGGTCGCGGACATCGACTGGGACCGCTTCGTCGGCGGGTTCACCGCCGTCCGGCGGAGCCCGCTGATCGCCGATCTGCCGGAGGCCGGGACGCGTGGCGCCACCGGCGCCGAGACCGGACAGGTCGTCGTCACCGACGCCAACTCCGCCTCGCCTCTCGGCGAGCGGCTGAGCGGCCTCCCGAAGGCCGAACAGGACCGCGAACTACTGGAGTTGGTGCGTGCGCAGGTCGCTGCCGTACTGGGGCATGGCGGGGCCGAGGCGGTCGAGGGCGGGCGTGCCTTCAAGGAGCTGGGCTTCGACTCGCTGACCGCCGTTGAACTCCGTAACCGGCTGAACGCGGCGACCGGGCTGAAGCTGTCCGCCACGCTCATCTACGACTACCCGAACGCGGCCGTCCTGGCCGACCACCTGCGCTCTGAGCTGCTGGGCGCGGATGTGGCGATGGCCGGTGGTGTGGTTGCGCCGACGGTCGCGGTGGCCGATGAACCGATCGCGATTGTGGCGATGAGCTGCCGTTTCCCGGGTGGGGTGCGTTCGCCCGAGGAGCTGTGGGAGCTGTTGACGGCGGGTGGGGACGCGATCGCGGAGTTCCCGTCCGACCGTGGTTGGGACTTGGCGGGGCTGTACGACCCGGACCCGGAGCGGCAGGGGACCTCGTACGCGCGTGAGGGTGGATTCCTTTACGACGCCGGGGACTTCGACGCGTCGTTCTTCGGGATCTCGCCGAGGGAAGCCCTGGCGATGGACCCGCAGCAGCGATTGCTGCTGGAGACGTCGTGGGAGGCGTTCGAGCGTGCGGGCATCGACCCGGCCACGGTGCGTGGTCAGCAGGTCGGTGTGTTCGCCGGGACCAACGGACAGGACTACCTGTCGCTGCTGATGCAGGCGCCCGAGGGTCTGGAAGGCCACTTGGGCACGGGCAATGCGGCGAGTGTGGTGTCCGGGCGGGTGGCCTACACCTTCGGCCTTGAGGGGCCTGCCGTCACCGTCGATACGGCGTGTTCGTCGTCGCTGGTCGCGCTGCATATGGCGGTGCAGGCGCTGCGGAGCGGTGAGTGCTCGATGGCGCTCGCCGGTGGCGTCACCGTGATGTCCACGCCGGACAACTTCATCGACTTCAGCCGTCAGCGGGGGCTGGCTGCGGACGGTCGGATCAAGGCGTTCGCGGCCGGTGCGGATGGCACCGGCTGGGGCGAAGGCGCGGGCATGCTGCTGGTCGAGCGGCTGTCCGACGCGGAGAAGAACGGCCACCCGGTGCTGGCGGTCGTTCGGGGTTCGGCGATCAACCAGGATGGTGCGTCGAATGGTCTGACGGCGCCGAACGGTCCGTCGCAGCAGCGGGTCATCCGGCAGGCGCTGGCGGGTGCGGGGCTGGCGGCCGGTGACGTGGATGTCGTTGAGGCGCACGGTACGGGTACGACGCTGGGTGACCCGATCGAGGCGCAGGCGCTGCTGGCCACGTACGGGCGGGAGCGGGATGGGGACCAGCCGTTGTGGTTGGGGTCCATCAAGTCGAACATCGGGCACACGCAGGCGGCTGCTGGTGTCGCGGGCATCATCAAGATGGTGCTGGCGATGCGGCATGGTGTGTTGCCGCAGACGCTGCATGTGGACGAGCCGTCGCCGCATGTGGATTGGTCGACGGGTGCGGTGTCGCTGCTGACGGAGCAGACGGAGTGGCCGGAGACGGGCCGTCTGCGCCGCGCCGGTATCTCCTCGTTCGGCATCAGTGGCACCAACGCGCACACCATCATCGAGCAGGCCCCGGTCCCGGCCCTTTCGGCCGCTCCGGCTGAGGAGCCCGAGCCGCGTGAGCTGGCCGCGTTGCCGTGGCTGCTGTCGGCGAAGGACGGGCAGGCTCTGCGCGCCCAGGCCGTTCAGCTGGCCGCCCACCTCCGGGCCCATCCCGAACTGACCGCAACTGATCTCGCCTTCTCGCTTGCCACCAGCCGCGCCACGCTGGAACAGCGTGCGGCGCTCGTCACCACTGACCGTGAAGGGTTCCTTGCGGGCCTGGACGCGCTGGAGCGGGGCGAGTCCGCCCCGGGCCTGATCGAGGGGTCGGCGGTCGAGGGCGGCAAGGTGGCGTTCCTGTTCACGGGGCAGGGGAGCCAGCGGTTGGGGATGGGGCGTGAGCTGTACGACGCCTTCCCGGTGTTCGCGGATGCGTTGGATGAGGTGTGTGCGCATCTGGATCTGCACCTTGAGCGGCCGTTGCGGGATGTGCTGTTCGGGGACGATGCCTCGGTGCTCGACCGGACCGGTTTCACCCAGCCTGCGCTGTTCGCGGTGGAGGTGGCGCTGTTCCGGCTGGTCGAGGCGTGGGGTGTGCGGGCGGACTTCCTGTCGGGGCATTCGATTGGTGAGTTGGCTGCCGCGCATGTGGCGGGTGTGTTGTCGCTTGCGGATGCGTGTGTGTTGGTGGCGGCGCGTGGGCGTCTGATGCAGGAGCTTCCGGCCGGTGGCGCGATGGTCGCCGTTCAGGCTTCGGAGGATGAGGTTCTGCCGCTGCTCGGTGGTGGTGTGAGCATTGCCGCCCTCAACGGGCCGTCGTCTGTGGTCATCGCGGGTGACGACGATGCCGTGGCTGAGGTTGCGGCGTCGTTCGAGGCGCAGGGTCGTAAGACGAAGCGGTTGACGGTGAGCCATGCGTTCCACTCGCCGCGTATGGACGGGATGCTGGAGGCGTTCCGGGAGGTCGCGGAGGGGCTTTCGTACGAGGCTCCGCGTATTCCGATCGTGTCCAACCTGAGCGGGGACGTTGTTTCCGCTGAGGAGATGGCGACCGCCGACTTCTGGGTGCGCCACGTCCGGGAAGCGGTGCGCTTCCTCGATGGTGTGCGGGCGTTGGAAGCGCAGGGCGTGACGACGTTTGTCGAGCTGGGCCCCGATGGGGTGCTCACCGCCATGGCGCAGGAGTGCGTGACCGGCGAGGACGCCGGGTTCGTTGCCGCGCTGCGCAAGGGGCGTGTAGAGGCTGAGTCGGTGACGGCTGCCCTTGCTGCGTTGCAGGTCCGGGGCGTGGCCGTGGACTGGGAGGCGTTCTACGCCGGGGCCGGTGCGCGTCGCGTGGAGCTGCCGACGTACGCCTTCCAGCGCCGCCGCTACTGGCTGGATGTGTCGACGGCCACCGTCACCTCCGGCGCTGCGGCGCTGGATGCGGTGGACGCCCGTTTCTGGGAGGCCGTGGAGCGCGGGGATCTGGAATCGCTTGCCGCGACGCTCGGCCTCGGTGCCGAGGACAACGGGGCGCTGGAGGCGCTGCTGCCGTCCATTTCGTCGTGGCGTCGGCGGCAGTCGGAGCGTTCGACGGTGGATGGCTGGCGCTATCGGGTGTCGTGGAAGCCGGTTACCGACCGCGCTACCGCTTCTCTGAGTGGTCGTTGGCTGGTCGTCGTACCGGCGGGGTTGGTCGAGGATGCGTGGGTTGCCGGTGTCGTCGGGTTGCTGGGCGACCGTGGTGTCGACGTGGCGCGGGTCGAGCTGGCCGCTGATGAGGACCGTGCTGCGGTGGCGGCGCGGTTGACTTCGGCTGTGGGTGACGAGGCCGTGACCGGTGTGGTGTCGCTGCTGGCCCTGGCGGACGGCGGCGATGCGCTGCTGGGTACGGCGGCGTTGACGCAGGCGCTCGGCGATGCGGGTGTCGGCGCGCCGTTGTGGGTGGCCACGCGGGGTGCGGTGGCCGTGGGTCGTTCGGACGGTGCGGTCAGCCCGGTGCAGGCGCAGCTGTGGGGTCTCGGGCGAGTGGCGGCGTTGGAGCTGCCCGAGCGCTGGGGCGGTCTGGTCGATCTGCCGGAGACAGCCGATGAGCGCGCGGTGGCGCGGCTGGCGGAGGTGCTGGCCGGGGTCGGCGGTGAGGACCAGGCCGCGGTCCGTGCGTCGGGCGTGTTCGGACGTCGATTGGTGCAGGCAAACCCGTCGTCCTTCGACGGGTCCTGGGCGCCGGGCGCCGGTACCACTCTGGTGACCGGCGGTACGGGTGCGCTGGGCGCGCATGTGGCCCGCTGGCTGATCGACAAGGGCGCCGAGCACGTGGTGCTCACCAGCCGTCGTGGGCTGGAGGCTCCGGGTGCGGTGGAGCTGCGGGATGAGCTGTCGGCGTCGGGTGCTCGGGTGACGGTTGCCGCGTGTGATGTGGCGGACCGGGACGCGCTCGCGGAGTTGCTGGCCGGGCTTCCGGCGGAGCTTCCGCTGACCGCCGTCGTCCATGCGGCCGGTGTGCTGGACGACGGCGTACTGGACTCGCTCACTCCCGAGCGGTTCGCCTCGGTGCTCCGGGCGAAGGTCGACGCCGCGTTCCATCTGGACGAGCTGACGCGTGACCTGGACCTTTCCGCGTTCGTCCTCTTTTCGTCCATCAGTGGTTCGGTGGGTGCGGCCGGGCAGGGTAACTACGCCGCCGCCAATGCCTCGTTGGACGCGCTGGCTGAGCGGCGTCGGTCCGAGGGCCTGTCCGCCACGTCGATCGCCTGGGGTCCGTGGGCCGAGGGCGGTATGGCTGCGGACGAGGCGCTGGGGCGGCGGATGCGCCGTGATGGGGTGCCGCCGATGGCGCCCGAGTCGGCCGTCGCCGCGCTGCAGCGGGCGCTGGATCTCGATGACGTCGCCGTGACGGTTGCGGACATCGACTGGGACCGGTTCCTCGGCGGGTTCACCGCCGTCCGGCCGAGCGTGCTGTTCGGCGAGCTGCCTGCGGCGCGTCCGGTGTCGGACGGCGCGGGTGCGCGGCGTCCGGCCGCCACCGCCGGGACCGGGACGCTGGCCGAGCGGCTGTCCGGTCTGACGGAGACCGAGCGTGTGCAGACACTGCTGGAGTTGGTGCGTGCGCAGGTCGCGTCGGTGCTGGGGCATGGCGGGGCCGAGGCGGTCGAGGGCGGGCGTGCCTTCAAGGAGCTGGGCTTCGACTCGCTGACCGCCGTTGAACTCCGTAACCGGTTGAACGCGGCGACCGGGCTGAAGCTGTCCGCCACGCTCATCTACGACTACCCGAACGCGGCCGTCCTGGCCGACCACCTGCGCACCGAGCTGCTGGGCGCGGATGTGGCGGTGAGCGGTGGTGTGGTTGCGCCGACGGTTGCGGTGGCTGACGATCCGATCGCGATTGTGGCGATGAGCTGCCGTTTCCCGGGTGGAGTGCGTTCGCCCGAGGAGCTGTGGCAGTTGCTGTCGGCGGGTGGCGACGCGATTGCGGAGTTCCCGTCCGACCGTGGCTGGGACCTGGCGGGGCTGTACGACCCGGACCCGGAGCGTCAGGGGACCTCGTACACGCGTGAGGGCGGTTTCCTCTACGACGTGGCCGACTTCGACGCGTCGTTCTTCGGGATCTCGCCGAGGGAAGCCCTCGCGATGGATCCGCAGCAGCGGTTGCTGCTGGAGACCTCCTGGGAGGCGTTCGAGCGCGCGGGCATCGACCCGGGTGCCCTGCGTGGTCAGCAGGTTGGTGTCTTCGCCGGAACCAACGGACAGGACTACCTGTCGCTGCTTGAGCGGGCGGCCGAGGGGGTCGAGGGCCACTGGGGCACGGGTAACGCGGCGAGTGTGGTCTCGGGCCGGGTGGCGTACACCTTCGGGCTGGAGGGTCCGGCGGTGACGGTGGACACTGCGTGTTCGTCGTCGCTGGTCGCGCTGCATATGGCGGTGCAGGCGCTGCGGAGTGGTGAGTGCTCGATGGCGCTCGCCGGTGGTGTCACGGTGATGTCCACGCCGGACAACTTCATCGACTTCAGCCGTCAGCGCGGGCTGGCGGCGGATGGTCGTATCAAGGCGTTCGCGGCCGGTGCGGATGGCACGGGCTGGGGCGAAGGCGTCGGCATGCTGCTCGTGGAGCGGCTGTCGGACGCGCGCCGCAACGGCCATCCGGTCCTTGCCACCGTGCGGGGTTCGGCGATCAACCAGGACGGTGCGTCGAATGGTCTGACGGCGCCGAACGGTCCGTCGCAGCAGCGGGTGATCCGGCAGGCGCTGGCGGGTGCGGGGCTGTCCGCTGGTGATGTGGATGTGGTCGAGGCGCACGGCACCGGTACGACGCTGGGCGACCCGATCGAGGCGCAGGCGCTGCTGGCCACGTACGGCCGGGAGCGGGATGGAGATCAGCCGCTGTGGCTGGGGTCCATCAAGTCGAACATCGGCCACACGCAGGCGGCGGCCGGTGTCGCGGGCATCATCAAGATGGTGATGGCCATGCGGCACGGCGTGCTGCCGCAGACGCTGCACGTGGACGAGCCGTCGCCGCACGTCGACTGGTTGGCGGGCGCGGTGTCTCTGCTGACGGAGCAGACGGAGTGGCCGGAGACGGGCCGTCTGCGCCGCGCCGGTATCTCCTCGTTCGGTATCAGTGGCACCAACGCGCACACCATCATCGAGCAGGCCCCGGCGAGCGACGAACCGACCGAGGCGCCTGAGCGGGGCGGGCTCGGCGGCCTCCTGCCGTTCGTCCTGTCGGCCAAGAACGCCGAGGCGCTGCGGGAGCAGGCCGCTCGACTGCGTACTCACATCGAGGCGCGTCCGGAAGCGGCACCGCTCGATGTCGCCCATGCCTTGGCTGTTGGGCGGGCTGCGTTGGAGCGGCGTGCGGTGCTCAGCGTTGGTGACCGCAATGAGCTGCTGCGGGCGCTTGATGTGCTGGCTGCGGGCGAGTCCGCGCCGGGTGTGGTCGAGGGGACGGTGGCCGAGGGCAAGGTGGCGTTCCTGTTCACCGGGCAGGGCAGTCAGCGGCTCGGCATGGGCCGTGAGCTGTACGGCGCCTATCCGGTGTTCGCCGACGCCCTGGACGCGGTGTGTGCGCATCTTGACCTGTACCTTGAGCGGCCGTTGCGGGATGTGCTGTTCGGGGACGATGCGGAGGCGCTGGATCAGACCGGTTTCACCCAGCCCGCCCTGTTCGCCATCGAGGTGGCGCTGTTCCGGCTGGTCGAGGCGTGGGGGCTGCGGCCCGACTTCCTCTCCGGGCACTCCATCGGTGAGCTGGCTGCCGCGCATGTGGCGGGTGTGCTCTCCCTCGCGGACGCCGCGAAGCTGGTGGCGGCGCGTGGGCGGTTGATGCAGGAGCTTCCGCCCGGTGGCGCGATGATCGCCGTCCAGGCCTCGGAGGACGAGGTGGCGCCGCTGCTCACCGAGTGGGTGAGCATTGCCGCCCTCAACGGGCCGTCGTCCGTGGTCATCGCGGGTGACGAGGACGCGGCGCTGGAGATTGCTTCCGGTTTCGAGGCGCAGGGGCGGAAGACCAAGCGGCTCACCGTCAGTCACGCGTTCCACTCGCCCCGCATGGACGGGATGCTGGACGCGTTCCGCGAGGTCGCGCAGGAGCTGTCGTACGAGGCTCCGCGTATCCCGATCGTGTCCAACCTGACCGGGGATGTTGTTTCCGCTGAGGAGATCACGTCTGCTGACTTCTGGGTGCGGCACGTCCGCGAGGCGGTCCGTTTCCTCGACGGCGTACGGACGTTGGAAGCGCAGGGCGTCACGACCTTTGTCGAGCTGGGCCCCGATGGGGTACTCAGCGCTATGGCGCAGGAGTGCGTGACCGGCGACGACGCCGCGTTCGCGGCCGCGTTGCGCAAGGATCGGCCCGAGGCAGAGGCGCTGCTGTCGGCCGTCGCGCGGACGCATGTGCGTGGGGTGACGCCGGACTGGACGGCTGTCTTCGCCGGGGCCGGTGCGCGGCGCCTGGAGCTGCCGACGTACGCCTTCCAGCGCCAGCGGTACTGGCCCAGCGCCGCCGCCCTCGCGGCGGGCGATCTGGAGTCGGTCGGCCTGGGTGACATCGAGCATCCGCTGCTCGGTGCCGCCGTCGCGCTCGCGGATGACGATGGCTATCTGTTCACGGGGGTGCTTTCCCCGCGCACGCATCCGTGGTTGGCGGATCACGAGGTCATGGACACCGTGCTGCTGCCCGGTACGGCCTTCGTGGAGCTGGCGTGCGCTGCCGGAGCCCAGGTGGGGTGTGAGCGGTTGGACGAGCTGGCCCTGGAGGCTCCGCTCGTACTGCCGGAGCGCACCGGGGTGCGGGTGCAGCTCGTTGTGGAGGGGCCGGATGAGTCCGGTCGCCGTTCGTTCAGTCTGCATTCGCGGCGGCAGGACGCCCTCGGGACGGAGCCGTGGACGCGGCACGCCACCGGTGTGCTCGCGGTCGGGGTCCGGGGCGCTGAGCTGGATGAGCTGAGTGTCTGGCCGCCGCAGGGCGCCACGCAGGTCGCGGTCGACGGGCTGTACGAGGAGCTGGCGGGCGCGGGGCTCGGCTATGGGCCGGTTTTCCGGGGGCTCAGGGGTGCCTGGCGGCTCGGCGACGACCTGTACGCCGAGGTCGGCTTCCCTGAGGACGCGGTGACGTCGGGCGCGGAAGCCGAGCGGTTCGGGTTGCACCCGGCGCTGCTGGACGCCGCGCTGCATGCCCTCGGCGCCGAGGGCGTCGACCACGATGCGGCGTCGTCGGAGGGTGCGCTGCTTCCGTTCGCGTGGAGCGGTGTGCAGTTGCACGCGGCGGGAGCCGGTGTGCTGCGGGTGCGGCTTTCCGAGCAGTCGTCGTCGAACGATGTGTCGCTGCTGGTGGCCGACGGCACGGGGCGTGCGGTGGCCACGGTCGAGTCCGTGGCGCTGCGCCCGGCCTCGGCCGACCACGTGCACGCGGCGCGGGGCGGGGTGCATGAGTCGCTGTTCCAGCTGGAGTGGACGGCGGTTCCGGCACCCGTGACGGGTGCGGCCACGGGCGAGTGGGCGGTGCTCGGTGGGGATGCCGGGCAACTGGCCGCGCTGGAGGGTGCGTTCGGGCCTGAGGTCCGGCTCGCCGCGTACGGTGATCTGGCGGCGCTCGGTACGGCGGTGGACGCCGGGGTGGCCGTGCCGGACACGGTGCTGCTGGTCGGTCTCGGTGACGGTGGCGGCGACGCACCGGCCGTGCACGAGGCCACCCAGGCCACGCTTTCCACGCTGCAGTCGTGGCTGGCCGATGAGCGGTTTGCCGGGGCGCGGTTGGTGCTGTTGACGCGGGGTGCGGTGGAGTCCGTGCCGGGTGCGGGTGTGGCGGCTGATCTGTCGCAGGCCGCTGTGCGTGGTCTGTTCCGTTCCGCGCAGTCGGAGAACCCTGGCCGTCTGGTGCTGCTGGATGTGGACGGCGACGAGAGCTACGGTGCGCTGCCCGCCGCGCTGGGCGTGGACGAGGCGGAGCTGGCGTTGCGCGGGGGTGCGGTGCTCGCGCCCCGGCTGGCCCGGGTACCGGTCGCGGACGACGCCGACACCGTTCCGTCCTTCGATGAGCACGGCACGGTGCTGATCACCGGCGCCTCCGGAACGCTGGGTGGCCTCTTCGCTCGCCATCTGGTCTCGGCTCACGGTGTGCGGCAGTTGCTGCTGGTCAGCCGTCGCGGTGCCGACGCCGATGGCGCGGAGGAGCTGGCTGCTGAACTGACGGCGGCCGGTGCGACCGTGACGTGGGCGGCGTGTGATGTGGCCGACCGGGAGGCGTTGGCCGAGACGCTGGCGGCTGTTCCGGCTGAGCATCCGCTGACGGGTGTGGTGCACACGGCGGGTGTCCTGGACGACGGCGTTCTTGGTTCGTTGACGCCTGAGCGGGTGGCGGGGGTGTTGCGTCCGAAGGTGGATGCGGCGCTGAATCTGCATGAGCTGACGCGGGATGACGACCTGTCGGCGTTTGTGCTCTTCTCGGGTGCGGCGGCCGTGTTCGGCGCGCCGGGGCAGGCGAGTTACGCGGCTGCCAACTCCTTCCTGGAGGCGCTTGCCCAGCAGCGTGTGGCGCAGGGGCTCCCGGCCACCGCGCTGGCCTGGGGCCTGTGGGCCGGTGAGGGCATGGGCAGCACGCTGGACGAGGTCGACCTGCGGCGTATCGCGCGGGGCGGGGTCGCACCGATCGCTGCCGACGAGGGGCTCGCGCTCTTCGACGCGGCGCACATCGATCGCGCGGCCGTGTTGTTCCCGATGCGGCTCGACTACGCGGGGCTGCGCACCGAAGCGGCGGCGACCGGTATCGTCCCGTCCTTGTTCCGTGGTCTGGTGCGGGCTCCGGCCCGCCGGGCCGCTGCCGGGGTTGTCACGGCCACCGACGGTTCCTCGCTCGCCCAGCGTCTCGCCGGGCTCACGCGGCCCGAACAGGAGCGTGAGCTGCTGGAGTTGGTGTGCGGGCGAGTTGCCACGGTGCTGGGTTACGCAGGTCCGGAAGCGGTCGAGCCCGGGCGGGCGTTCAGGGAGCTGGGCTTCGACTCGCTGACGGCGGTCGAGCTGCGCAACGACCTGAAAACGGTCACCGGGCTGAGGCTTCCGGCCACGCTGGTCTTCGACTACCCGAGCCCGACCGCCCTCGCCGGTTATCTGCGTGAGGACCTGGTGGGTGCCGAGGAGGCCCCGGCGCCCCTCGTTCCCGCGCGGGTGGAGGCAAGCCCGGCGGTGGCCGACGACCCGATCGTCATCGTCGGCATGAGCTGCCGCTTCCCCGGTGGGGTGCGTACGCCTGAGGACCTGTGGGAGCTGGTTGCCACGGGTGGCGACGGCATCTCCGGCTTCCCGGTGGACCGTGGCTGGGACCTGGACGGCCTGTACCACCCGGACCCCGACCACGCGGGTACCTCGTACACGCGAGAGGGCGGTTTCCTCCACGATGCGGGCGACTTCGACCCGGGGTTCTTCGGGATCTCGCCGCGCGAGGCGCTTGCCATGGATCCGCAGCAGCGGTTGCTGCTGGAGACCTCGTGGGAGGCGTTCGAGCGGGCGGGTATCGACCCGTCGACCGTGCGCGGCAGCCAGACCGGCGTCTTCGCGGGCGTCATCTACCACGACTACCTGGCCGGGACGGGCGAGATCCCCGACGGTGTCGAGGGCTACATCGGCACCGGCAACGCGGGCAGTGTCGCCTCCGGGCGGGTGGCGTACACGTTTGGTCTGGAGGGCCCGGCGGTCACGATCGACACGGCGTGTTCGTCGTCGCTGGTGGCGCTGCACTGGGCCATCCAGGCGCTGCGCTCCGGCGAGTGCTCGATGGCGCTGGCCGGTGGTGCGGTGGTGATGGCCACGCCCGAGACGTTCGTGGACTTCAGCCGTCAGCGGGGCCTGGCCACGGACGGCCGGTGCAAGTCCTTCGCGGCGGCCGCGGACGGTACGGGCTGGAGCGAAGGCGCGGGCATGCTGCTCGTGGAGCGGCTGTCGGACGCCCGTCGTAACGGCCACCCGGTACTGGCGGTCGTACGCGGCTCCGCCATCAACCAGGACGGTGCGTCGAACGGTCTGACAGCGCCGAACGGTCCGTCGCAGCAGCGTGTGATCCGTCAGTCGCTGGCCAGCGCCGGGCTGACGACCGGCGATGTGGATGTGGTCGAGGCGCACGGTACGGGGACGACGCTCGGCGACCCGATCGAGGCACAGGCCCTGCTGGCCACGTACGGACGCGACCGGGCCGAGGACCAGCCGCTGTGGCTGGGGTCCATCAAGTCGAACATCGGCCACACGCAGGCGGCGGCCGGTGTCGCGGGCATCATCAAGATGGTGATGGCCATGCGGCACGGTGTGCTGCCGCAGACGCTGCATGTGGACGAGCCGTCGCCGAACGTGGACTGGGCGGATGGCGCGGTCTCGCTGCTGACCGAGCGGGTGGAGTGGCCGGAGACGGGCCGCCCGCGCCGCGCGGGCATCTCCTCGTTCGGTATCAGCGGCACCAACGCGCACACCATCATCGAGCAGCCGCCGGTTGTCGATGATGGCGAGAGCGCGGCGCGGCCGTCTGTCGTGCCGCCGGTGCTGCCGTGGCCGTTGTCGGCCGTGGGGCGGGAGGCGCTGGGCGAGCAGGCCCACCGTCTGCTCGACCGGTTGCGTTCCGCCGACGAGGATGTGGACCTGGCCGGGATCGGTTACACCCTGGCTGCCGGGCGTACCGCGTTCGACGACCGTGCGGTGCTGGTGGCCGATGGCCGCGAGGGTTTCCTGCGCGCTCTGGAGGCGCTGGCTTCCGGGGAACCGGCGACGGGTGTGGTGCAGGGCTCGCCGGTGGCCGGAATGCTGGCGTTCCTGTTCACGGGCCAGGGCAGCCAGCGGCTGGGGATGGGCCGTGAGCTGTACGACGCGTACCCGGTGTTCGCCGAGGCGCTGGACGCGGTGTGCGCGGAGCTGGACGCGCACCTCGAAACGCCGTTGAAGACGGTGCTGTTCGGGGATGACGCCGCTGCGCTGGATCAGACCGGTTTCACTCAGCCTGCGTTGTTCGCGGTTGAGGTGGCGTTGTTCCGGCTGGTCGAGGCGTGGGGTGTGCGGCCCGACTTCCTCTCCGGGCACTCCATTGGTGAGCTGGCCGCTGCCCATGTGGCGGGTGTGCTCTCCCTCGCGGACGCGGCGAAGCTGGTCGCGGCGCGTGGGCGGCTGATGCAGAAGCTTCCGGCCGGTGGCGCGATGATCGCGGTGCAGGCTTCGGAGGACGAGGTGCTGCCGCTGCTCGGTGAGCGGGTGAGCATTGCCGCCCTCAACGGGCCGACGTCCGTGGTCATCGCCGGTGACGAGGACGCGGCGCTGGAGATCGCTTCCGGTTTCGAGGCGCAGGGGCGGAAGACCAAGCGGCTCACCGTCAGCCACGCATTCCACTCGCCGCGTATGGACGGGATGCTGGATGCGTTCCGCGAGGTGGCGCAGGGGCTGTCGTACGAGGCTCCGCGTATCCCGATCGTCTCCAACCTGACCGGCGAAGTGGTCTCCGCCGAGGAGATCGCCACCGCCGACTTCTGGGTACGCCACGTCCGGGAAGCGGTGCGCTTCCTCGATGGTGTGCGGGCGTTGGAAGCGCAGGGCGTGACGACGTTCGTCGAGCTGGGCCCGGACGGTGTGCTCACCGCCATGGCGCAGGAGTGCGTGAGCGGCGAGGATGCCGCGTTCGTGGCCGCGCTGCGCAAGGGGCGGGTGGAGGCCGAGTCGGTGACGACTGCCCTCGCCACGCTGCAGGTCCGGGGCGTGGCCGTGGACTGGGAGGCGTTCTACGCCGGGGCCGGTGCGCGTCGCGTGGAGCTGCCGACGTACGCCTTCCAGCGCCGCCGCTACTGGCTCGACCTGTCGACGGCCACCGCCACCGCCACCGCCACCTCCGGCGCCACGGCCCAGGACGCGGTGGACGCCCGCTTCTGGGAGGCCATCGAGCGCGAGGACCTGGAATCGCTCGCTGCGACGCTGGGCCTGGGCGACGAAAACAATGGCGCCCTGGAAGCCCTGTTGCCCTCGATTTCGTCGTGGCGTCGGCGGCAGTCGGAGCGTTCGACGGTGGACGGCTGGCGCTACCGGGTGTCGTGGAAGCCGGTCACCGACCGTTCCACTACGTCCCTGAGCGGCCGTTGGCTGGTCGTCGTACCGGCTGAGGCGACCGGATCCGCATGGGTCGCCGGTGTCGTCGGGATGCTGAACGACCGTGGTGTCGACGTGGCGCAGGTCGAGCTGACCGCCGATGAGGACCGTGCCGCAGTGGCGGCACGGCTGACTTCGGCTGTTGGTGACGAGGCCGTGACCGGTGGTGTGGTGTCCCTGCTGGCCCTCGCTGAAGGCGATGCGCTGCTGGCCACGGCGGCGTTGACGCAGGCGCTTGGCGATGCGGGCATTGGCGCGCCGCTGTGGGTGGCCACGCGGGGCGCGGTGGCCGTGGGCCGTTCGGACGGCGCGGTCAGCCCGGATCAGGCCCAGGTGTGGGGTCTCGGCCTGGCGGCGGCGCTGGAACTGCCCGAGCGCTGGGGCGGTCTGGTCGATCTGCCGGAGACGGCCGATGACCGTGCGCTGGCGCGGCTGGCGGAGGTACTGGCCGGGGTCGGCGGTGAGGACCAGGTCGCGGTGCGTGCGTCGGGCCTGTTCGGACGCCGACTGGTGCAGGCAACCGCGTCTGCGGCGGACGGCTCCTGGACACCGGGCGCCGGTACCACTCTGGTGACCGGCGGTACAGGTGCGCTGGGTGCGCGGGTGGCCCGCTGGCTGGTGGCGAACGGCGCCGGGCACGTGGTGCTGACCAGCCGCCGTGGCCTCGACGCCCCCGGCGCCGCCGAGCTGCGGGACGAGCTGTCGGCGTCGGGCGCCCGCGTGACCGTGGCCGCCTGCGACGTGGCCGACCGGGACGCGCTCGCGGAGCTGCTGGCCGGGCTGCCGGAGGAACTGCCGCTGACCGGTGTGTTCCACACAGCGGGCGTGCTGGACGACGGCGTGCTCGACGCGCTCACCCCCGAGCGTTTCACGACCGTCGTGCGCGCCAAGGTGACCGCGGCGGCACATCTCGATGAGCTGACGCGCGACCTGGACCTGTCGGCGTTCGTGCTGTTCTCCTCGATCAGTGGCACGTTCGGCGCCGCCGGTCAGGGCAACTACGCCGCCGCTAACGCCTCCTTGGACGCGCTGGCCGAGCGTCGGCGCGCCCAGGGCCTGCCCGCCACGTCGATCGCCTGGGGCCCGTGGGCCGAGGGCGGTATGGCCGCGGACAAGGGCCTGGAGCAGCGGCTGCGCCGTAGCGGTCTGCCGCCGATGGACGCCGAGGTGGCGATCGCCGCCCTCCAGCGGGCGCTGGACCTGGACGACGCGGCGGTGGCCGTCGCGGACATCGACTGGCCTCGCTTCGCGCCGGAGTTCACCGCCGTACGGCCGAGCCGCCTGATCGCGGACTTCGCGGACGTGGCGCAGGCACAGCACGACACAGGTGGCGCGTCTGAAGATGGCTCGCTGGCCGCGCGGCTCGCCGGGCTGGGCGAGGCCGAGCGGGACCAGTTGCTGCTGGATGTGGTCCGTAACCAGGTGGCCGCGGTGCTGGGCCATGACGGTTCGGAGTCGATCGGCGTCGACCGGGCCTTCAGCGAGCTGGGCTTCGACTCGCTCACCGCCGTCGAACTCCGCAACCGGCTGAACGCGGCGACGGGCGTCAAGCTGCCCGCGACGCTGGTCTTCGACTACCCGACGGCCTCCGCCCTGGCGGGCTATCTGCGCGGCGAACTGGTCGGCGCGGACACCGCCGCCGACACCTCGGGGCCGACGGCCGCGACGGTGGCGACCGACGACGATCCGATCGCGATCGTGTCGATGAGCTGCCGCTTCCCGGGCGGGGTGCGCTCGCCCGAGGAGCTGTGGCAGCTGCTGTCGGCGGGTGGCGACGCGATCGCGGAGTTCCCGGCCGACCGTGGCTGGGACCTGGACGCGCTCTACGACCCGGACCCCGACAACCGGGGCACCTTCTACGCACGCGAGGGTGGTTTCCTCTACGACGCGGGCCACTTCGACGCGGGCTTCTTCGGGGTTTCGCCCCGTGAGGCGCTGGCGATGGATCCGCAGCAGCGGCTGCTGCTGGAGACGTCGTGGGAGGCGTTCGAGCGGGCGGGCATCGACCCGGCCACGCTGCGCGGCACCTCGGCCGGTGTCTTCGTCGGCTCCAACGGCCAGGACTACCTGGACTCGCTGCACACGATCCCCGAGGACGTCGAGGGCTACCTCGCCACCGGCAACGCCGCGAGCGTGGTGTCCGGCCGCCTCGCGTACACCTTCGGCCTGGAAGGCCCGGCGGTCACCGTCGACACGGCCTGCTCCGCCTCGCTGGTGGCGCTGCACTGGGCGATCCAGGCGCTGCGCCAGGGCGAGTGCTCGATCGCACTCGCGGGCGGTGTGACGGTCATGTCGAGCCCCGGTGCGTTCATCGAGTTCAGCCGTCAGCGCGGCCTGGCCTCCGACGGCCGGTGCAAGGCCTTCGGGGCGGGCGCGGATGGCACCGGCTGGGGCGAGGGCGTCGGCATGCTGCTGGTCGAGCGGCTGTCGGACGCGCGCCGCAACGGCCATCCGGTCCTCGCGCTCGTCCGTGGCTCCGCCATCAACCAGGACGGTGCGAGCAATGGTCTGACGGCGCCGAACGGCCCGTCGCAGCAGCGCGTCATCCGGCAGGCGCTGGCCGGTGCGGGCCTGTCGGCGGCGGATGTGGACGCGGTCGAGGCGCACGGTACGGGCACCCGGCTGGGTGACCCGATCGAGGCGCAGGCGCTGCTGGCCACCTACGGTCAGGAGCGGGCCCCGGAGCGGCCGCTGCTGCTGGGCGCCATCAAGTCCAACATCGGCCACACGCAGGCCGCCGCCGGTGTGGCGGGCGTCATCAAGATGGTGCTCGCCATGCAGAACGGTGTGCTGCCGCGCACCCTGCACGCGGACGAGCCGTCGCCGCACGTCGACTGGTCGGCGGGGGACATCGAGCTGCTGACCGAGGCCCGGTCGTGGCCGGAGACCGGCCGCCCGCGCCGGGTGGGCGTCTCGTCGTTCGGCTTCAGCGGCACCAACGCCCATACGGTCCTGGAGCAGGCCCCGGAGCCGACCGCGCCCGCCGAGCGGGACGGGGACGGCGAGCCGAAGCGCCCGCTCGTCAGGCCCGATGTGGTGGCCTGGCCGCTGTCGGCCAAGGGCGAGGACGCGCTGCGGGCCCAGGCCGAGCGGCTGCGCTCCCACCTGGAGGCCGACACCGGGCTCGGCACCGTGGACGTGGCGTACTCCCTGGCCACCACCAGGTCCGCCCTGGAGCACCGCGCGGTGGTCCTCGGCCCGGACCGGGAGCGGCTGCTCGCGGGCCTCACCGCGCTCGCGCGGGGCGAGTCCGCCGCGCAGCTGATCCGGGGCGTGCCCACGGAAGGCCGTACGGCGGTGCTCTTCACCGGGCAGGGCAGCCAGCGGCTCGGGATGGGCCGTGAGCTGTACGAGGCGAGCCCCGTGTTCGCCGAGGCGCTGGACGCGGTCTGCGCCGAGCTGGACCGGCACCTCGAACGGCCCCTGTACGACGTGCTGTTCGGCACCGAGAAGGAGCCGCTGGACCAGACCGGATTCACCCAGCCCGCGCTGTTCGCCATCGAGGTGGCGCTGTTCCGGCTGGCCGAGGCCGCCGGGTTGCGGCCCGACGTGCTGGCCGGGCACTCCATCGGCGAGCTGGCCGCGGCCCATGTGGCCGGGGTGCTGTCGCTTGCCGATGCTGCTGAGCTGGTGGCGGCGCGTGGGCGTCTCATGCAGGAACTGCCCACCGGCGGCGCGATGATCGCGCTGCAGGCGGCGGAGCACGAGGTGGCGCCGCTGCTCACCGACGGCGTGAGCATCGCCGCCGTGAACGGGCCCACGTCGGTGGTCATCGCGGGTGACGAGGACGCGGCGCTGGAGATCGCTTCCGGTTTCGAGGCGCAGGGACGGAAGACCAAGCGGCTCACGGTCAGCCACGCGTTCCACTCCCCGCACATGGACGGCATGCTCGCCGGGTTCCGCAAGGTCGCCGAAGGCCTGACGTACCACGCCCCGCACATCCCGGTCCTCTCGACCGTCACCGGGCAGCCGGTGACCGACGAGCTGGGCATGGACGCGGACTACTGGGTGCGCCACGTACGCCACACCGTGCGCTTCCTCGACGGTGTCCGCGCCCTGGAGGCCCAGGGCGTCAGCACGTACGTCGAACTCGGCCCGGACGGTGTGCTGTCCGGCATGGCGCAGGACTGCGTCACCGACGACGGCCCGGACGATGTGGCCTTCGTGCCCGTGCTGCGCGGCGGGCGGCCCGAGGCGGAGACGCTGACCGGCGCGCTGGCCACCCTGCACGTCCGGGGCGCGGCCCTGGACTGGGAGGCGCTGTTCGCCGGGACCGGCGCACACTGCGTCGAGCTGCCCACGTACCCGTTCCAGCGGCGGCGCTACTGGATCGACGGCGCCGCCCGGCCCACGCCCGACCACCGGGCGGCCACGGCCATCGACACGGCCGACGCCCGGTTCTGGGAGGCCGTGGAGAGCAGCGACCTCACCTCGCTGGCGGACGCGGTCGGCATCGACGTGGACCAGCCGCTGAGCGCGCTGCTCCCGGAGCTGTCGGAGTGGCGGCGCCGTGAACGCGAGCAGTCCGCACTCGACGGCTGGCGCTACCGCGTCACATGGAAGCCGCTGGAGGAGCCCCGGCTCGCCGCCGTCCCCGGCGTCTGGCTGGTCGTCGAACCGGCCGGTCAGGCCGATACCGTACGGGCTCTCGTGGCCGCGCTCGCCGAGCGGGGCGCCGAGGTCCGGCGCGTCGTCCGGGGCCGGGACCTCGACCGGAACGCGTTCGCCGACCGCATCCGCCACGCCGCGGCCGGTGACCCCGTCCACGGTGTGCTGTCCCTGCTGGCCTTCGACGAGCAACCGCACCCCGACCACCCCGCCGTGCCCACCGGGCTGCTGCGCACCGGTGTGCTGGTGCAGGCGCTCGGGGACGCGGGCCTGGACGCCCCGCTGTGGTGCGCCACCACCGGCGCCGTCGCCACCGCCGCCTCGGAGCCGCTGGTCAGCGCCGCACAGGCGCAGATCTGGGGCCTGGGCCGGGTCGTCGCGCTGGAGCACCCGGAGCGCTGGGGCGGTCTGATCGACCTGCCCGCGACGCTCGACGAACGGACCGCCGACCGGCTGGCGGGAGTGCTCGGCGGACACGGCGACGGCCACGAGGACCAGGTGGCGCTCCGTACGGCCGGGGTCCTGGCCCGCCGCCTCGTCCACGCCGAGCGGACACCGGCCACCGGGGCGCCGTGGCGGCCCCGTGGCACGGTCCTGGTCACCGGCGGCACCGGTGCGCTGGGCGCCCATGTGGCGCGCTGGCTGGCGGACCACGGCGCCGACCACCTCGTCCTGGCCGGACGCCGTGGGCAGCAGGCGCCCGGCGCCGAGCAGCTGGCGGCCGAACTGACCGCGAAGGGCGCCGAGGTGACCGTCGCCGCGTGCGATGTCACCGACCGGGACGCGCTCGCCGCGCTGCTGGCCCGGATCCGCGACGAACACCCGCACCACCCGCTCACCTCGGTCGTGCACACGGCGGGCGCGGGGCAGTTGGCACCGCTCGCGGAGACCACCCCGGCGGACGTCGCCGATGTGGTCGCCGCGAAGGTCGCGGGCGCGGCCCAGCTGGACGCGCTGCTCGGCGACACCGAGCTGGACGCCTTCGTGCTCTTCTCCTCGATCGCCGGGGTGTGGGGCAGCGGTGGCCAGGGCGCGTACGCGGCGGGCAACGCCTTCCTCGACGCGCTGGCCGAACAGCGCCGCGCCCGGGGCGCCGCCGCCACCTCCGTGGCCTGGGGCCCGTGGGCGGACGGCGGACTCGTCGCCGACGACGAGGCGGCCGAGCAGCTGCGCCGCCTCGGTCTGCCGGTGATGGCCCCGCGTTCCGCCATCGCCGCCCTGCAGCAGGCGCTGGACCGGAACGACACCGCCGTCACCGTCGCCGACGTCGACTGGGACCGCTTCGCCACCACCTTCACGATGGCCCGCCCCCGTCCGCTGATCGCCGATCTGCCCGAGGTCGTCCGCGCCCTCGCGGCGGACCCGGCCGAGGGCGCGGACGACGGGACGGCCGAGGCACCGGCGGAGTCGTTGCGGCAGCGGCTCGCGGGGCTCACCGGGCCCGAGGCCGACCGCGTTCTGCTCGACCTCGTGCGTACGGAGGTCGCCGCCGTCCTCGGACACGACGACACCACGGGCGTCGAGGCGGGCCGGGCGTTCAAGGAGCTGGGCTTCGACTCGCTCACCGCCGTCGAACTCCGCAACCGGCTGAACGCGGCGACCGGGCTGAAGCTCACCGCCACCCTGGTCTTCGACCATCCGTCGCCCCGCGTGCTCGCGGACCAGCTGCGCGCCGACCTCCTGGGCGAGGACACCACACCGGAACTCCCGGCCCTCGCGGAAATCGACAAGCTGGAATTCACCCTCTCGAACGTGTCCGACGACGCGGCGGAACGCGAGCGGGTCACGGCCCGGCTCGAAGCGCTGCTGCGGAAGTGGAACGAGACCGAGAACGCGGCGGTCGGCGACGGCGCCGATGAGGACGAACGTGACCTGGACTCCGCCTCCGCCGAAGACATCTTCGACATCATCAACTCTGAATTCGGAAGGTCCTGACGTGATGACCGCCCACCATTCTTCAACTGACCTCAGGAGGTGACGTTTCCGTGGCGAGCGTGAACGAAGAGAAGCTTCTCGACAATCTGAAGTGGATGACCACTGAGCTGCGCCGGACCCGTCGCCGCCTGACCGAGGTGGAGGCGGACGCGCAGGAACCCATCGCGATCACCGCGATGAGCTGCCGTTTCCCCGGGGGCGTCGGATCGCCCGAGGATCTGTGGCAGTTGGTCGCGGAGGGCGGCGACGCCATTTCCGGATTCCCCGACGACCGTGGCTGGGACATCGAGGGACTGGCCGACCCGGACCCCGAGCGCAGGGGCACCTTCTACAACACTGGTGGCGGATTCCTCGACGGCGCCACCACGTTCGACCCCGGCTTCTTCGGCATCTCGCCGCGCGAGGCGCTGGCCATGGACCCGCAGCAGCGGCTGCTGCTGGAAACGTCCTGGGAGGTGTTCGAGCGCGCGGGCATCGACCCGACGTCGGTCAAGGGCAGCCGCACGGGTGTGTATGTGGGCGCCTCGCCCATGGGCTACGGCCTCGGTACCCAGGACGTGCCGGAGGAGTTGGAGGGTCTGCTGCTCACCGGCGGTGCCACCAGCGTGCTGTCCGGCCGCATCGCCTACACCTTCGGCCTGGAGGGCCCGGCCGCCACGATCGACACGGCGTGCTCGTCGTCGCTGGTCGCCCTGCACTGGGCGGCCCAGGCGCTGCGTCAGCGCGAATGCTCGCTCGCCCTGGTCGGCGGCGTCGCGGTGATGCCCTCCCCGGATGTGTTCGTGGAGTTCAGCCGCCAGCGCGGGCTCGCCCCCGACGGCCGGTGCAAGTCGTTCGCGGCGTCGGCGGACGGCACCGGCTGGTCCGAGGGCGTCGGTGTGCTGCTGGTCGAGCGGCTGTCGGACGCGCGGCGCAACGGCCACCCGGTGCTGGCGGTCGTACGCGGCTCCGCCGTCAACCAGGACGGTGCGTCCAATGGTCTGACGGCGCCGAACGGTCCGTCCCAGCGGCGCGTCATCCGCCAGGCGCTGGAGAACGCCCGGCTGTCCGCCGCCGAAATCGACGTCGTCGAGGCACACGGCACGGGCACGACCCTGGGCGACCCCATCGAGGCGCAGGCACTGCTCGCCACCTACGGCCAGGAGCGGCCGGAGGGCCAGCCGTTGTGGCTCGGCTCGCTCAAGTCCAACCTGGGCCACGCCCAGGCGGCGGCCGGTGTCGCGGGCGTCATCAAGATGGTCATGGCAATGCGCCACGGTGTGCTGCCGCAGACCCTCCACGTCGACCAGCCGTCCCCGACCGTCGACTGGTCGGCGGGCGAGGTGTCCCTGCTGACCGAGGCCCGGCCGTGGGACGAGACCGGCAGGCCGCGCCGGGCCGGTGTCTCGGCCTTCGGTGTGAGCGGCACCAACGCCCACACCATCCTGGAGCAGGCCCCGGAGCCGGAGGAGCCGCAGTCCACGGACGAGGACGGCACCGCGGCCCCGGCCACGGTCACCGCCGCCGTACTGCCGTGGGCCCTGTCCGCCAGGAACGGCGCGGCGCTGCGCGACAACGCCCGGCGCCTCCTCTCCCGTCTCGACCGGGAACCCGCCCTCGGCACCGCCGATGTGGCGTACTCGCTGGCCACCGGCCGGGCGGCGCTGGAGCGCCGCGCGGTGGTCGTCGGCGAGGACCGCGCCGGACTGGTCGCGGGCCTGGAAGCGCTGGCGCGCGGGGAGCTGGCGCCGGGGCTGATCGAGGGCGCGGTCGCCGGTGGCGAGGTGGCGTTCCTGTTCACGGGGCAGGGCAGCCAGCGGCTCGGCATGGGCCGTGAACTGTACGAGGCGTACCCGGTGTTCGCGGAGGCGCTGGACGCGGTGTGCGCGGCGCTGGACCCGCATCTGGAACGGCCGCTGAAGGGTGTGCTGTTCGGGGACGACACCTCGGTGCTCGACCGGACCGGTTTCACCCAGCCCGCGCTGTTCGCGGTCGAGGTGGCGCTGTTCCGGCTGGTCGAGGCGTGGGGGCTGCGGCCCGACTACCTCTCAGGGCACTCGATCGGTGAGCTGGCTGCCGCGCATGTGGCGGGTGTGTTCTCGCTCGCGGACGCTTGCCGATTGGTGGCGGCGCGTGGGCGGTTGATGCAGGACCTTCCGGCCGGTGGCGCGATGATCGCCGTCCAGGCTTCGGAAGAGGAAGTTCTGCCGCTGGTCGGTGGTGGTGTGAGCATTGCCGCCCTCAACGGGCCCACTTCGGTGGTCATCGCGGGTGACGACGATGCCGTGGCTGAGGTTGCCGCGTCGTTCGAGCAGCAGGGTCGTAAGACCAAGCGGCTCACGGTCAGCCATGCGTTCCACTCGCCGCGCATGGACGGGATGCTGGACGCGTTCCGCCAGGTGGCGCGGGGCCTTTCGTACGAGGCTCCGCGCATCCCGATCGTGTCCAACCTGACGGGCGAAGTGGTCTCCACCGAGGACATCACCAGCCCGGACTTCTGGGTACGCCACGTCCGGGAGGCCGTGCGCTTCCTCGACGGGGTGCGCACCCTGGAGGCCAAGGGCGTCACCACATTCATCGAGCTTGGCCCGGACGGTGTGCTCACCGCGATGGCGCAGGAGTGCGTGACCGGCGAGGACGCCGCGTTCATCACCGCGCTGCGCAAGGACCGCCCCGAGGCGGAGGCGCTGACCACCGCCGTGGCACGGGCGCACGTCCGTGGGGTCGCGGTGGACTGGGCCGGGTTCTTCGCCGGGACGGGCGCGGACCGGGTGGATCTGCCGACGTATGCCTTCCAGCACGAGCGGTTCTGGCTGGAGCCGAGCGCGGCGGCCGTGGGTGATGTGGCGCTCGTGGGGCTGGAGTTGGCCGGGCATCCGCTGCTGGGCGCGGCCGTGCCCCTGGCGGACTCCGATGGGCTGGTGTTCACCGGTCGGCTCGGCGTGGACACCCACCCGTGGCTGGCCGACCATGCGGTGCGGGGCGCGGTGCTGGTGCCGGGCACGGCGTTCGTGGAACTCGCCGTACGCGCCGGTGACCAGGTCGGCTGCGATCTGCTCGACGAACTGACCCTGCACGCCCCGCTGGTGCTGCCCGCACGCGGCGGCGTCCGGCTTCAGGTCGCCCTCGGCGCGCCGGACGACACCGGACGGCGGCCCCTCACCGTGCTGTCCCGTGCCGAGGACGCCTCGGTCGAGGAGCCGTGGACGCGCCACGCCGACGGCGTGCTGGTCGCGGGCGCGCCCCGGCCGGAGTTCGCGCTGACCGCGTGGCCGCCGCCGGGCGCAGAGGCGGTCCGTACGGAGGAGCTGTACGCGACCCTCGCGGACGCCGGACTGCGGTACGGTCCGGCGTTCCAGGGGCTTACGGGCGCCTGGCGAGAGGGGAACGAACTCTTCGTCGAGGCCCGGCTGGACGATTCCGTCGCGTCCGGCGCGCAGGACTACGGGCTGCACCCGGCGCTGTTCGACTCCGCGCTGCACGCGCTCGGCCTGCTCGGCCCGGCCGACGGTGAACAGGGCGGGCTGCCGTTCGTCTGGAACGGGGTGTCGGTGTACGCGAGCGGCGCCTCCGCGCTGCGCGTGCGTCTGGTGCTGCGGGGCGCGGACGGCGTCCGGCTGGAGATCGCGGACTCGACCGGTGCGCCGGTCGCCGGAGTGGACTCGCTGGTCCTGCGGCCCGTACCGGCCGAGCGGGCGCTGACCTGGCGCGCGGCGTACCACGAGTCGCTGTTCCGGCTGGACTGGGCCACGGTGCCGGTGGCCGCCGAGAAGTCCGGGGCCACGTCCGGGGCCGGTGTGGCGTGGGCGGTGCTCGGTGCCGGTGCGCCGGTCGCGCTCACGGCCGGTGCCACGGTCCACACCGACCTGGCCGCGCTGGGCGACGCGGTGGAATGCGGGGAGACGCGGGCGCCCGAGTACCTTCTCGCGTACGTCGGCCCGGGGGACACCGCCGAGGACGACGTGGCCGGTGCCGCACACACCGCCGCGCGGGACGCGCTGGCGCTGGTGCAGACGTGGCTGGCCGAGGAGCGGCCGACCGCGTCCCGTCTGGTCCTGGTCACCCAGGGCGCGGTGACCGCCGGGGGCGATGCCGGGGTGGATGACCCGGCGCGGTCGGCGGTGTGGGGTCTGGTGCGCTCGGCGCAGTCGGAGCATCCGGACCGGCTGGTGCTGGTGGACGTGGATGGCACCGATGCCTCGTACGAGGCGCTGGGCGCCGCGCTGGCCTCGGGCGAGCCGCAGTTCGCACTGCGCCGTGGCACGGTCCACGCGCCGCAGCTGGAGCGGGTGGCTTCGGACGGCGCGATGGTGCCCCCGGACGGGGAGCGGGCGTGGCGGTTGGACAGCGTGGACAAGGGCACGCTGGAGAACCTGACGCTGCTGCCGTGCCCCGAGGCGGCGGCGCCGCTGGAGGCCGGGCAGGTGCGGGTCGAGGTCCGGGCCGCCGGGCTGAACTTCCGCGATGTGCTGAACGCGCTGGGCATGTACCCCGGCGAGGCCCCGGTGATGGGCATTGAGGGCGCTGGTGTCGTCGTGGAAACCGGCCCCGATGTCACCGATCTGGCCCCCGGCGACCGCGTCTTCGGCATGCTGCCGGGGGCGTTCGGGCCGCTGGTGGTGGCGGACCGGCGCATGGTGGCCCCGATGCCGCAGGGCTGGACGTTCGCCGAGGCGGCGGCCGTGCCGATCGTCTTCATGACGGCCTACTACGGGCTGCGTGATCTGGCCGGTGTGGAGAGCGGGGAATCGCTGCTGGTGCACGCGGCCGCCGGTGGCGTGGGCATGGCCGCCGTGCAATTGGCCCGCCACTGGGGCGTGGACGTGTTCGCCACCGCCAGCCCGGGCAAGTGGGACACGCTGCGTGCGCTGGGGCTGTCCGACGACCGGATCGCCTCCTCGCGCGACCTGGCCTTCGAGTCGACGTTCCGTGACGTCAGTGGCGGTCGCGGCGTCGATGTGGTGCTGGACTCGCTGGCGCGGGAGTTCGTGGACGCCTCGCTGCGACTGCTGCCGCGCGGCGGCCGGTTCGTCGAGATGGGCAAGACCGACATCCGGGAGCCGGATGAGGTGGCCGCCCAGTACCCCGGCGTCTCCTACCAGGCGTTCGACCTGTTCGACGCGGGTCTCGACCGCATCCAGGAGATGCTGTGCGAGCTGCTGGACCTGTTCCACCAGGGGGCCCTGCGGCCCCTGCCGATCAGCGCCTGGGACGTACGGCAGGCCCCGGACGCGTTCCGCTACATGAGCCAGGCCCGGCACGTCGGCAAGGTCGTACTGACCGTGCCCGCCGGCTGGAACCCGGACGGCACGGTACTGATCACCGGCGGCACCGGTGCCCTGGGCGGCCTGGTCGCCCGGCACGCGGTGGCCGAGCGCGGTGTGCGGCACCTGCTGCTCACCAGCCGCCGTGGCGAGCAGGCAGCGGGCGCGGCCGAACTCAGCGCCGAGCTGAGGGAGTTGGGTGCGGAGGTGACGGTGGCCGCGTGTGACGCGGCCGATCGCGAAGCGCTCGCCGAGGTGCTGGCCGCCATCCCCGCCGAACATCCGCTGACGGCCGTGGTGCACACCGCCGGTGTGCTGGACGACGGTGTCATCGGTTCGCTGACGCCCGAGCGCGTCGACCGCGTCATGCGTCCGAAGGTGGACGCCGCGTGGAACCTCCATGAGCTGACGCGGGACGCGGACCTGGCGGCGTTCGTGCTGTTCTCCGCCGTCTCGGGCGTGTTCGGCGGCCCCGGCCAGGCCAACTACGCCGCCGCCAACACGTTCCTGGACGCGCTCGCGTCGCGCCGTCGCGCCGAGGGGCTTCCGGCCCTCTCGCTCGCGTGGGGCCTGTGGGCGGGCTCCGGCATGGGCAGCGGCCTGAGCGAGATCGACATCAGCCGGATGCGGCGCGCCGGGCTGCCGCCGCTGTCCCCGGCGGAGGGTCTGGCCCTCCTGGACGCGGCGCTCGGCTCGGGCGAAGTGGCGCCGGTCCCCATGCGGGTCGACGCCGTCGCGCTGCGCGCCCAGGCCGCGGCGGGCACTCTCGCGCCGCTGCTGCGCGGTCTGGTCCGCGTTCCGGTACGGCGCGTGGTGGACAACACCGCGAGTGACGGCGCTTCCGGCCTCGCCGGGCGGCTGGCCGGGCTGAGCGCGGCCGAACAGGACCAGCTGCTGCTGGACCTGGTCCGCAGCCAGGTCGCGGCGGTGCTCGGATACGCGGACCCGCAGGCCCTCGACGAGGGCCGGGTGTTCAAGGACATGGGATTCGACTCGCTGACGGCCGTGGAACTGTCCAACCGCCTCCGCGAGGCGACCGGGCTGCGGCTGCCGCCGACGCTGGTCTTCGACTACCCGAACGCGGCCGTCCTCGCGGGCCATCTGCGCGGCGAGCTGGTCGGTGACGTGGCCGACGCGATCGTCCCCCACCGGATGACCCACCGGATGACCAGCTCGGCCGACCACGACGACGACCCGATCGCGATCGTCGCCATGAGCTGCCGTTTCCCCGGCGGCGTACGGTCGCCTGAGGAGCTGTGGCAGCTCCTGCTCTCCGGCGAGGACGCCATCACCGGCTTCCCCGCCGACCGGGGCTGGGACACCCTCTACGGCGACGAACCGGAAGCCACCGCCTTCACCCATGAGGGCGGCTTCCTGTCCGACGTGGCCGACTTCGACGCGGCGTTCTTCGGCATCTCGCCGAGGGAAGCCCTGGCGATGGATCCGCAGCAGCGGCTGCTGCTGGAGGCCTCGTGGGAGGCGTTCGAGCGGGCCGGGATCGACCCGCAGTCGCTGCGCGGCAGCAGGACCGGTGTCTACATCGGCTCCAACGAACAGGACTATCTGAACCTGCTGCTGGACGAGTCGGGCCTCGGAGGACACCTCAGCACCGGCAACGCCTCCAGCGTGGCGTCCGGTCGGCTGTCCTACGCCTTCGGCCTCGAAGGACCCGCGCTCACCGTCGACACCGCGTGCTCGTCCTCGCTGGTGGCACTGCATCTGGCCGCGCAGGCGCTGCGCAACGACGAGTGCTCGCTCGCCCTGGTGGGTGGCGTCACGGTCATGTCGACCCCGGGCGTCTTCGTGGAATTCAGCCACCAGGGCGGGCTGGCCGCCGACGGCCGGATCAAGGCGTTCTCCGGTGACGCGGACGGCACCAACTGGGCCGAGGGTGTCGGGCTTTTCCTGGTGGAACGGGTCTCCGAGGCCCGGAAGAACGGCCACCCGGTGCTCGCCGTGCTGCGCTCCACCGCCGTCAACCAGGACGGTGCGAGCAATGGTCTGACGGCGCCGAACGGCCCGTCCCAGCAGCGCGTCATCCGTCAGGCCCTCGTCAACGCCGATCTCACGGCCGCGGACATCGACGTCGTCGAGGCGCACGGCACGGGGACGTCGCTGGGCGACCCGATCGAGGCGCAGGCGCTCCTGGCGACGTACGGCCAGCAGCGGCCCGAAGGCCAGCCGCTGTGGCTGGGCTCGATGAAGTCCAACATCGGGCACACCCAGGCCGCGGCGGGTGCCGCGGGCGTCATCAAGATGGTGATGGCGATGCGGCACGGTGTGCTGCCGCAGACCCTGAATGTCACCGAGCCGACCCCGCATGTGGACTGGTCGGCGGGCGACATCGAGTTGCTGACCGAGGCGCGGGAGTGGCCGGAGACCGGTCGCCCGCGCCGCGCGGGCGTGTCGTCCTTCGGCTTCAGCGGCACCAACGCTCATGCGGTGCTGGAGCAGGGTCCGGGTGTCGTGTCCGCTGATGTTGTCGCTTCGGATCGGACCCTGCCCGTTCTCGCCTGGCCGGTTTCCGGCCGTACGGAGAACGCGCTCCGGGCCCAGGCCGAGCGGCTGCGCGCCGTCGCGGGCGGCCCGGACGACGGGGCCCGCCCGCTCGACCTCGCGTACTCCCTGGCCACCTCCCGGTCCGCCCTGGAGCACCGGGCCGTGCTGCTCGGCCGCGACGGCGAACTCCCCGGCGAACGGCTCACGGCGCTGGCCGAGGGGCGTGGCGCGGCGGGGCTGGTCGAGGGCTCGGTGACCAGTGGCAAGGTGGCGTTCCTGTTCACGGGGCAGGGCAGCCAGCGGCTGGGGATGGGGCGTGAGCTGTACGACGCGTACCCGGTGTTCGCCGAGGCGCTGGACGTGGTGTGCGACGCGTTGGACGCGCACCTCGAAACGCCGTTGAAGACGGTGCTGTTCGGGGATGACGCGGCGGCGCTGGATCAGACGGGGTACACCCAGCCTGCGCTGTTCGCGGTTGAGGTGGCGCTGTTCCGGCTGGTCGAGGCGTGGGGTGTGCGGGCGGACTTCCTGTCCGGGCACTCCATTGGTGAGTTGGCCGCTGCGCATGTGGCGGGTGTGTTGTCGCTCGCGGATGCTGCGGAGTTGGTGGCGGCGCGTGGGCGGTTGATGCAGGAGCTTCCGGCTGGTGGCGCGATGATCGCGGTGCAGGCTTCGGAGGATGAGGTGCTGCCGCTGGTCGGTGGTGGTGTGAGCATTGCCGCCCTCAATGGGCCGTCGTCTGTGGTCATCGCGGGTGACGACGATGCCGTTGCTGAGGTCGCTTCCGGTTTCGAGGCGCAGGGTCGTAAGACCAAGCGGCTCACGGTCAGCCATGCGTTCCACTCGCCGCGCATGGATGGGATGCTGGACGCGTTCCGCGAGGTTGCTGAGGGGCTTTCGTACGAGGCTCCGCGCATCCCGATCGTGTCGAACCTGACCGGGGGTGTCGTCTCCGCCGAGGAGATCACCAGCCCCGACTTCTGGGTGCGCCACGTCCGTGAGGCCGTTCGCTTCCTGGATGGTGTGCGTGCTCTGGAGGCTCAGGGTGTGACCACGTACGTCGAGCTGGGTCCGGACGGTGTGCTCACCGCCATGGCGCAGGAGTGCGTCACCGGGGCCGATGCGGCGTTCGTGGCCGCGCTGCGTAGCGGCCGTCCCGAGGCCGAGGCCGTCACCACGGCGCTCGCCCAGGCGTACGTCCGGGGCGTCGCGGTGGACTGGGCCGCGTACTACGCGGGTACGGGCGCGGAGCGCGTCGACCTGCCCACGTACGCCTTCCAGCGCCGCCGCTACTGGCCCGACACCGCGCCGGAAGGGGCCGTCGAGACCACCGTGGACGCGGTGGACGCGCGGTTCTGGCACGCCGTGGAGCGCGAGGACTGGCAGTCGCTGGCCACCGAACTGCGCGTCGAGGGCGACCAGCCGCTCAGCGCGGTGTTGCCCGCCCTGTCGTCGTGGCGTCGCGCCCGGCGCGAGGAGTCGGCCGCCGATGGCCGTCTCTACAACGTGGCGTGGAAGCCGCGCCCGCAGGATCCGTCCGGTGCCCTGGCCGGAACCTGGCTGACCGTCGTCCCCGCGAGCCTCGCCGGGGACTCCCGGGTGGCCACGGTGGCCGACGACCTGACGCGGCGCGGCGTACGTGTCGTACGCGTCGAACTGGACGCGGCGGACACCGATCCCCAGACCCTCGCAACGCGTCTCGCGTCGGCTTCGGCCGACGGCCCGGTGGCCGGTGTCCTGTCGCTGCTGGCGCTGGACGAGCGGCCGCATCCGGAGCATCCGGCGGTGCCGGTCGGCCTCGCGCTGACCGGTGCGCTGGTCGAAGCGCTGGCAGAGCGGGACGGATATGCCACCGCGCGCCTGTGGTGCGCCACCCGGGGCGCGGTCTCGACCGGGGCCGCCGACCGGCTGGACAGCGTCACCCAGGCCCAGGTCTGGGGCTACGGCCGGGTCGTCGCCCTGGAGCAGCCCGAGCGGTGGGGTGGTCTGGTCGACCTGCCGGAGACGCTCGACGAACGCGCGCTGGACCGGCTCGCGGGTGTGCTCGCCGGGTCCGACGACGAGGACCAGGTGGCCATCCGGGCCGCCGGGGTCTTCGTACGCCGCCTCGTCCCGGCCCCGCGCGACGCGGCCGCCGCGTCCGTCGAGCCGTGGACGCCGCGTGGCACGGTGCTGGTGACCGGTGGCACGGGTGCGCTGGGGCGGCATGTGGCCCGTTGGCTGGCCCAGCACGGGGCCGAGCGGCTGGTGTTGCTCAGCCGCCGTGGTCCGGACGCGCCGGGCGCGGCCGAGATCGTGGCCGAACTGTCCGGCCCCGACACCGCCGTGTCCGTCGAGGCCTGCGATGTGGCCGACCGCGAGGCGCTGGAAGCGCTCGTGGAGAAGCTGGCCGCCAACGGCACCCCCGTACGGGCCGTGGTGCACGCGGCCGGGGCCTCCCAGGAGCCCGGCACCGGCACCGAACTCCCGGAGTTCGCCCGGATCGTGGCGGCGAAGACCACCGGAGCGGTCCACCTCGACGCCCTCTTCGGTGAGGACACCGAGCCGCTGGACGCGTTCGTGCTCTTCTCCTCGATCGCCGGGGTGTGGGGCAGCGGCGGCCAGGGCGCGTACGCGGCGGGCAACGCCTTCCTCGACGCGCTGGCCGAACAGCGCCGCGCCCGTGGCCTCCCCGCCACGTCCGTGGCCTGGGGCCCGTGGGCGGAGGGTGGCATGGCCACTGAGGGCGACGCCGAGGAGCAGCTGCGCCGCCGTGGCCTGCCGCCGATGGCGCCAGGCCTGAACATGGCCGCCTTCCAGCGGGTGCTGTCCCGCCGGGAGACCGCCGTGACCGTGGCCGATGTCGACTGGGAGCGTTTCGCCCCGGCCTTCACCGCCGCCCGGCCGCGCCCGCTGATCGACGACCTGCCGGGTGTCCGCACTCTGCTGCGGGGCGGCGGCGAGGGTGCGGGCGAGGCAGCGGCCGACGGCGCGTCGGCGCTGCGGGAACGGCTCAAGGGGCTGGCGGCGGCCGACCGTGCGGACGCGGTGCTGGAGGTGGTCCGTACCCATGTGGCCACCGCACTGGGCCATGGTTCCGCCGACGAGGTCGAGGCCGGACGCGCCTTCAAGGAGCTGGGCTTCGACTCGCTGACGGCGGTCGACCTGCGCACCCGGCTGGGCTCGGCCACCGGTCTCGGGCTGCCCGCGAGCCTGGTGTACGACTACCCGACACCGGCCGTGCTCGCCGAGCACCTGCTGACCGAACTGGTCCCGGACGACGGCCCGCGCCACGCGTCGGCCGAGCTGGACACCGATCCGCAGGATGCTGAGCTGCGCCGCATCCTGACCAGCCTCCCGATGAGCCGGATCCGGGAAGCGGGGCTGCTGGACACGCTGCTGCGGCTGGCCGAACCGCAAGCGGCCACCACCGAGACCGGCGGCGTCGAAGACGACACCGAGGCCATCGACACGATGGACGTCCAGCACCTCATCGACATGGCGCTCGATATCGACGGCCTCGACGGCAACGATTCCTGACGCGGACCCAAAGCACGGAGTAGGACGATGACAACCCCCAACGACAAACTCGTTGACGCGCTGCGGGCCTCGCTGAAGGAAACCGAGCGGCTGCGCAAGCAGAACCAGCAGCTCACCGACGCGTCGCGCGAACCGATCGCGATCGTCGGCATGAGCTGCCGGTTCCCCGGCGACGTCGGCAGCCCCGAGGAGCTGTGGCAGCTCGTCGCGGGCGGCCAGGACGCCATCTCGGGCTTCCCGGCCGACCGTGGCTGGGACATGGAGGCGCTGTACGACCCGGACCCGGAGCGCGCGGGCACCTTCTACGCCCGTGGCGGCGGTTTCCTGTACGACGCGGACCAGTTCGACGCCGGTTTCTTCGGCATCTCGCCGAGGGAAGCCCTGGCGATGGATCCGCAGCAGCGGCTGCTGCTGGAGACGTCGTGGGAGGCGTTCGAGCGGGCCGGGATCGACCCGGCGACGATGCGGGGCTCGCGTACCGGTGTGTTCGTCGGCGCCTCCACGCAGGCGTACGGGGCGGGCGGGTACGACCTGCCGGAGGGCGTCGAGGGGCATCTGCTGACCGGCACCGCCGCCAGCGTCGCGTCCGGGCGGCTGTCGTACACCCTCGGCCTGGAGGGCCCGGCGGCCACCATCGACACCGCCTGCTCGTCCTCCTCGGTCGCGCTGCATCTGGCGGTCCAGGCGCTGCGGCAGAGCGAATGCTCGCTGGCGCTGGCGGCGGGCGTGACCGTGCTGTCCTCCCCGGATGTGTTCGTGGAGTTCAGCCGTCAGCGCGGGCTGTCCGCCGACGGCCGGTGCAAGTCGTTCGCGGCGTCGGCGGACGGCACCGGCTGGTCCGAGGGCGTCGGTGTGCTGCTGGTGGAGCGGCTGTCGGACGCGCGGCGCAACGGCCACCCGGTGCTGGCCGTGGTGCGCGGTTCGGCGGTCAACCAGGACGGTGCGTCGAATGGTCTGACGGCGCCGAACGGTCCGTCGCAGCGGCGTGTCATCCGCCAGGCCCTGGAGAACGCCCGCCTCACCGCCGCCGACGTGGACGCCGTGGAAGCACACGGCACGGGTACGACGCTGGGCGACCCGATCGAGGCGCAGGCGCTGCTCGCCACGTACGGCCAGGAGCGGCCGGAGGGCCAGCCGCTGTGGCTCGGCTCGCTGAAGTCGAACATCGGCCACACCCAGAACGTCGCCGGAATCGGTGGCGTCATCAAGATGGTCATGGCGATGCGCCACGGTGTGCTGCCGCAGACGCTGCACGTGGACGAGCCGACGCCGCACGTCGACTGGTCGGCGGGTGAGGTGTCGCTGCTCACGGAGGCGCGGGAGTGGCCGGAGACGGACGGCCGCCCGCGCCGCGCGGGTATCTCGTCGTTCGGTGTCAGTGGCACCAACGTCCACACCATCATCGAGCAGGCGCCCGCCCCCGAACCGGCCACGGCGTCAGCGACTGTGACCCCCGCCGTGCTGCCGTGGGTGCTGTCCGGACGCGGCGCCGCCGCACTGCGCGCCCAGGCAGAGCACCTGGCCGCGCATGTGCGGGCCCACCCCGATCTGCGCCCGCTCGACCTCGGCCACTCGCTCGCCACCACCCGCTCGGCCTTCGAGCACCGCGCGGTGGTCGTCGCCGCCGACCGCGACGGCTTCCGGGCCGGACTCGACGCCCTGGCGGCGGACGGGACCACCTCGGGGCTGGTGCAGGGTTCGCCGGTTCCTGGGAAGGTGGCGTTCCTGTTCACGGGGCAGGGGAGCCAGCGGCTGGGGATGGGGCGTGAGCTGTACGACGCCTACCCGGTGTTCGCCGCTGCCCTGGATGCGGTGTGCGATGAGCTGGACCCGCACCTTGAGCGGCCCCTTCGTGACGTTCTCTTCGGGGACGACGCGGGGGTTTTGGACCAGACCGGCTACACCCAGCCCGCGCTGTTTGCCGTTGAGGTGGCGCTGTTCCGGCTGGTCGAGGCGTGGGGTGTGAAGCCGGACTTCCTGTCGGGGCACTCCATTGGTGAGTTGGCTGCCGCGCATGTGGCGGGTGTGTTGTCGCTTGCGGATGCTGCGGAGTTGGTGGCGGCGCGTGGGCGGTTGATGCAGGAGCTTCCGGCTGGTGGCGCGATGGTCGCGGTGCAGGCTTCGGAGGATGAGGTTCTGCCGCTGGTCGGTGGTGGTGTGAGCATTGCCGCCCTCAACGGGCCGTCGTCTGTGGTCATCGCGGGTGACGACGAGGCTGTGGCTGAGGTCGCTTCCGGTTTCGAGGCGCAGGGTCGGAAGACCAAGCGGCTCACGGTCAGCCACGCGTTCCATTCGCCGCGTATGGACGGGATGCTGGACGCGTTCCGGGAGGTGGCGCAGGGGCTGTCGTACGAGGCTCCGCGCATCCCCATCGTCTCCAACCTGACCGGTGCCGTGGTGTCCGCCGAGGAGATCACCAGCCCGGACTTCTGGGTGCGGCATGTCCGGGAGGCGGTTCGCTTCCTCGACGGCGTGCGCACGCTGGAGGAGCGTAACGTCACGAAGTTCATCGAGCTGGGCCCGGACGGTGTGCTCAGTGCGATGGCGCAGGAGTGCGTGACCGGCGAGGACGCGGCGTTCATCGCCGCACTGCGCAAGGACCGCCCCGAGGCCGAGGCGCTGACCACCGCCGTGGCACGGGCGCATGTGCGTGGGGTGACGGTCGACTGGACCGCGTTCTACGTGGGCACCGGCGCCGAGCGGGTCGAGCTGCCGACGTACGCCTTCCAGCGCCGCCGGTACTGGCTTGAGGCACCTGCGGAGGCGGCGGCCTCGGGAGCCCCGGCCGTGAACGTGATCGAAGGACGCTTCTGGGAGGCGGTGGAACGCGGCGACTGGGAAGCGCTCGCGGGCGAACTGCGGGTCCAGGGCGACCAGCCGCTGAGCGCGGTGCTGCCCGCCCTGTCGTCGTGGCGCCGTGAACAGCAGGAGTTGTCCACCGTCGACGGTCGTCTCTACAGCGTCGTCTGGAAGCCCCAGACCCGTGAGCGGGGTGGGTCGTCGGAGACGGCCGCGCTGACGGGCACCTGGCTGCTGGCCGTTCCGGCCGGTCGTGGGGACGATCCCTGGGTTGCCGCCGTGGCCGATGACCTGGTGCGGCGCGGTGTACGGGTGGTGCGGGCCGAGCTGGACGTGGCGGACACTGATCCCCAGACCCTCGCAACGCGTCTCGCGTCGGTGGCCGCCGATGGTCCGGTGGCCGGTGTCCTGTCGTTGCTGGGGCTGGACGAGCGGCCGCATCCGGAGCATCCGGCGGTGCCGCTCGGTCTCGCGCTGACCGGTGCGCTGGTCGAAGCGCTGGAAGAGCGGGACGGCTATGGATCGGCGCGGGTGTGGTGTGCGACCCGGGGCGCGGTCTCGATCGGTGGCGCGGACCGGCTTGAGAGCCTGACGCAGGCGCAGCTGTGGGGCTTCGGCCGGGCTCTGGGCCTGGGGTGGCCCGAGCGCTGGGGTGGTCTGGCCGACCTGCCGGAGTCGCTGGACGGGCGTGCGCTGGACCGGCTCGCGGGTGTGCTCACCGGAGTGAGCGGCGAGGACCAGGTGGCGATCCGCGCCGCCGGGGTGTTCGTACGGCGTGCGGTGCGGGCTTCGCGCGACGCGGCGGCCGCGTCCGTCGCGTCCGCCGAGCCGTGGACGCCGCGTGGCACGGTGCTGGTGACCGGCGGTACGGGTGCGCTGGGGCGGCATGTGGCCCGTTGGCTGGCCCAGCATGGCGCTGAGCGGCTGGTGTTGCTCAGCCGCCGTGGTCCGGACGCGCCGGGCGCGGCCGAGATCGTGGCCGAACTGTCCGGACCCGACACCGCCGTGTCCGTCGAGGCGTGTGATGTGGCCGACCGCGAGGCGCTGGAAGCGCTGGTGGAGCGGCTTGCGGTGGACGGTACGCCGGTGCGGGCCGTGGTGCACGCGGCCGGTGTCTCCCAGGAGCCCGGCACCGACGGCGACTTGTCGGAGCTGGCCCGCGTCCTGGAGGCGAAGACGGCCGGGGCGATCCACCTCGACAGCATCTTCGACGAGTCGTCCGACCCCCTGGACGCGTTCATCCTCTTCTCCTCCATCTCCGGAATCTGGGGCAGCGGCGGCCAGGGCGCGTACTCGGCCGGTAACGCGTTCCTGGACGCGCTGGCCGAGCGGCGCCGGGCACGTGGCCTGCCCGCGACCGCCGTGGCCTGGGGCCCGTGGGCGGACGGCGGTATGGCCGCCGAGGGCGACGCCGAGGAGCAGCTGCGCCGCCGTGGCCTGCGGGTGATGGCGCCGGAGCTGAACCTGGTGGCGCTCCAGCGGGCGCTGTCCCGCCCGGAGGCCGTCGTGACGGTGGCGGATGTCGACTGGGAGCTGTTCCTGTCGACGTTCACCGCTGTGCGGCCGAGCCCGTTGCTGGCCGAGCTGGCGCCGGTGCCGATTGGGGATTCTGATGGGCGTGGCGAGGGCGGTGGCGAGTCGGCTTCCGCGCTGGCAGGGCGGCTGCTCGGACTGCCCGAAGCGGAGCGGAAGCGCGCGCTGCTGGATCTGGTGCGTACGCATGTCGCGGGCGTGCTGGGCCACGCCGATGTGGCGGAGGTCGGCGCCGAGCGGGCGTTCCGGGAGATCGGTTTCGACTCGCTGACCGCCGTGGAGCTGCGCAACGGTCTGAACGCCGCCACTGAGCTGCGGCTTCCCGCCACGCTCATCTACGACTACCCGACGCCGATCGCCCTTGCCGACCATCTGTTCAGCGAGCTGCTGACCGGGGACGTGGCCGGTACCAATGGCCCGGCGGTGGCCGGGACCGTGGTGGCCGATGACGAACCGATCGCGATCGTGGCGATGAGCTGCCGGTTCCCGGGTGGTGTGGAGACCCCCGAGGAGCTGTGGCAGCTGCTCATGTCCGGTACGGACGCGGTCTCGGGCATGCCCACGGACCGGGGCTGGGACCTGGACGCGCTGTACGACCCGGACCCGGATCAGCCGGGCACCTCGTACGCCCGTGACGGCGGATTCCTGCACGACGCCGCCGATTTCGACCCGACCTTCTTCGGGATCTCGCCGCGCGAGGCCCTTGCCATGGATCCGCAGCAGCGGCTGCTGCTGGAGACGTCGTGGGAGGCGTTCGAGCGGGCCGGGATCGACCCGGCGACGCTGCGCGGCTCGACGGCCGGTGTCTTTGTCGGCACCAATGGCCAGGACTATCTGTCGGTGCTGTTGGCCGGTGAGCAGGACGGCATCGACGGCCACGTGGGCACGGGCAACGCGGCCAGCGTGATATCGGGCCGACTGGCGTACACCTTCGGTTTGGAGGGCCCGGCCCTCACCATCGACACGGCGTGCTCGTCGTCGCTGGTCGCCCTGCACACGGCGGTCCAGGCGCTGCGGGCCGGTGAGTGCTCCATGGCGCTGGCTGGTGGTGTGACCGTGATGTCCACCCCTGGTGCGTTCATCGAGTTCAGCCGTCAGCGTGGGCTCGCGCAGGACGGCCGGGTCAAGGCGTTCGCGGCGGGTGCGGATGGCACGGGGTGGGGTGAGGGCGTCGGCATGCTGCTCGTGGAGCGGCTGTCGGACGCGCGCCGCAACGGCCACCCGGTGCTCGCGGTGGTGCGCGGTACGGCGGTGAACCAGGACGGCGCGTCGAACGGTCTGACCGCGCCCAACGGCCCGTCGCAGCAGCGGGTGATCCGTGCGGCGCTGGCCAATGGGGGTCTGTCGGCCGGTGATGTGGACGTGGTGGAGGCGCACGGTACGGGGACGGCCCTGGGCGACCCGATCGAGGCGCAGGCGCTGCTTGCCACGTACGGCCAGGACCGGCCGGAGGGGCAGCCGCTGTGGCTGGGTTCGGTGAAGTCGAACCTCGGCCATACGCAGGCGGCTGCGGGTGTGGCAGCGGTGATGAAGGTCGTGCTGGCGATGCGGCACGGTGTGCTGCCGCAGACGCTGCACGTGGACGAGCCGTCGCCGCATGTGGACTGGTCGGCGGGCGACATCGAGCTGCTGGCCGAGACCCGGCCGTGGCCGGAGACCGGTCAGCCGCGCCGTGCGGGCGTCTCGTCGTTCGGCTTCAGCGGCACCAACGCTCATGCGGTGCTGGAGCAGGCGCCGATTGTTGTCGAGGGCGAGGCGCGGCGCGAGGCCACGACTCCCGGTGTGACGCCGTGGGTCCTGTCGGCGAAGACCGCCGACGCGCTGCGCGCGCAGGCCGTACGGCTTCGTTCGCACCTGGACGAACACCCGGAGATCACACCGGGCGACCTCGGCTACTCCCTCGCCACCACGCGCGCCACGCTGGACCACCGTGCGGTGGTGATCGGCGACGACCGTGCCGCTCTGGACGCCTTGGCGCGCGGCGAGTCGGCCGCAGGCCTGGTCGAGGGCTCGGTGGCCGGTGGCCGGGTCGCGTTCCTGTTCACGGGTCAGGGCAGCCAGCGGCTGGGGATGGGCCGCGAGCTGTACGAGACGTACCCGGTGTTCGCGGACGCGCTCGATGAGGTGTGTGCGCATCTGGACGGTCATCTGGAACGGCCGCTGCGGGATGTGCTGTTCGGGGACGATGCCGCTGTACTGGACCGGACCGGGTTTACTCAGCCTGCGTTGTTCGCGGTTGAGGTGGCGCTGTTCCGGCTGGTCGAGGCGTGGGGTCTGACGCCGGACTTCCTGTCGGGGCATTCGATTGGTGAGCTGGCTGCCGCGCATGTGGCGGGTGTGTTGTCGCTTGCGGATGCGTGTGTGTTGGTGGCGGCTCGTGGGCGGTTGATGCAGGAGCTTCCGGCTGGTGGTGCGATGGTCGCCGTGCAGGCGTCGGAGGATGAGGTTCTGCCGCTGGTCGGTGGTGGGGTGAGCATTGCCGCCCTCAACGGGCCGTCGTCTGTGGTCATCGCGGGTGACGACGATGCCGTGGCTGAGGTTGCCGCGTCGTTCGAGCAGCAGGGGCGTAAGACCAAGCGGCTCACGGTCAGCCATGCGTTCCACTCGCCGCGTATGGACGGGATGCTGGACGAGTTCCGCGAGGTGGCCGAGGGGCTGACGTACGAGGCCCCGCGTATTCCGATCGTGTCCAACCTGACTGGTGGCGTGGTCTCCGGCGACGAGATCACGTCTGCCGACTTCTGGGTGCGGCATGTCCGGGAGGCGGTGCGGTTCCTCGATGGCGTCCGGACGCTCGAAGCGCAGGGCGTGACGACGTTTGTCGAGCTGGGCCCCGACGGTGTGCTCACCGCCATGGCGCAGGAGTGCGTGACCGGCGATGACGATGCCGCGTTCGTCTCCGTCTGCCGCAAGGGCCGTCCCGAGGCCGAGGCGCTGACGTACGCCCTCGCTCGGGCGCACGTCCGTGGCGTGACGGTGGACTGGACCGCGTACTACGCCGGTAAGGGCGGGACGAGGGTCGAGCTGCCGACGTACGCCTTCCAGCGGCAGCGCTACTGGCCCAAGGTGTCTTCGCTGTTCTTCGGTGACGTGGCCTCTGTGGGCCTGGGCGAGGCGGGGCATCCACTCCTCGCGGCCACCGCCGAACTGCCGGACTCGGACGGGTTGCTGTTCACCGGCCGTCTGGCGCTGTCCACCCATCCGTGGCTGGCCGAGCACACCATCCTGGACACGGTTCTGCTGCCGGGCACGGCGCTGGTGGAGCTGGCCGTCCGGGCGGGTGACCAGGTGGGATGCGACCACCTGGAAGAGCTGACGCTCGAAGTGCCGTTGGCCCTGCCCGAGCAGGGCGGCGTTCAGCTGCGGCTCGCGGTCGGCGCCGCCGACGACGCGGGACGGCGGTCGTTGTCGCTGCACTCCCGCCAGGAGGGTCTGCCGGTCGAGGAGCCGTGGACCCGGCATGCCAGTGGTGTGCTGTCGCCCGGTGATCGGACCGAGGCGTCCTTCGAGTTGAGCGCGTGGCCTCCGGCGGATGCCACCGAGATCGACCTCGACGGCCGCTACGAAGGCCTGCTGGACATCGGTTTCGCGTATGGGCCGGTGTTCCAGGGGCTGCGCAGGGCGTGGCAGCGCGATGGTGAGATCTTCGCCGAGGTGACGCTGCCCGAGGACGCGGCGGAGGAGGCGGGCCGGTTCGGTCTGCATCCGGCGTTGTTGGATTCGGCTCTGCACGCCGTGGGGCTCGCGGGGCTGGGCAACACCGATGGTGAGGGGCGGCTGCCGTTCGCGTGGAGCGGGGTGTCCCTGTACGCGAGCGGTGCTTCGGCGCTGCGGGTGCGGTTGGCGCCAACGGGCGGCGACGGGGTGCGGCTGGAGATCGCGGACACGGCCGGGGTGCCGGTGGCCGAGGTCGAGGCGTTGCGGCTGCGTCCGGTGTCGGCCGAGCAGCTGCGGAGCGCGCGTACGGAGCATCACGAGTCGCTGTTCCGCCTGGAATGGACGGAACTCGCGGGTGTGGCCGGTACGGAGGGCGGCGGCCGGTGGGCCGTGCTGGGCTCCGACGACCTCGCGCGTGATGTGGCGGGCGCGGGCCTCGACGTAGCGGCGTACGCCGACCTCGCGGAGCTGACGGCGGCGATCGATTCCGGTGCGGCGCTGCCGGAGTGCGTAGTGGTGCATCTGACATCGGACGGTGCGGCACTTGACCGCCCGGGTGCGGCAGATCAAGCCTGTCCGGCGTTTGAGGACCGGGGTCTTGGGGCGGAGCCCCAAGTTGAGGGAAGGGGCGGGGTGGGGCAAGACCCCTCGCCCGCCACCACGGCGCACGAGGCGACCACCCAGGCGCTGGTGCTGGTGCAGCAGTGGCTGGCCGACGACCGCTTCACGGACTCACAGCTGGTCCTGCTGACGTCGGAGGCGCTGGCCACCGAGGCCGGTGAGCCGGTGGCGGACCTGGCGGGCGCCACGGTGCGGGGCCTGCTGCGTACGGCGCAGTCCGAGAACCCGGACCGCATCGTGCTCATCGACGTCGACGGCGGTCAGGATTCGCTTGCCGCGTTGCCTGCGGCGCTGGAGAGTGGCGAGCCCGACATCGCCGTACGGCGGGGTGCGCTGAAGATTCCCCGGCTCGCCCGCGCCACGTCCGGGGCCGACAGCCGCGCCCCGGAGTGGAATCCGGACGGTACGGTGCTGGTCACCGGGGCCGGTGGCTCGCTGGGCGGCCTGTTCGCCCGGCGTCTGGTGGCCGAGCACGGCGTACGGCACCTCCTGCTGGTGAGCCGACGTGGCGATGCCGCGCCCGGCGCCGCCGAGCTGACCGCCGAACTGGCCGACGCGGGTGCTCAGGTGCGCTGGGCGGCGTGTGATGTGGCGGACCGTGGCGCGCTGGCGGAGGTGCTGGCCGGGATTCCGGCTGAGCATCCGCTGACCGGAGTGGTGCACACGGCGGGTGTGCTGGACGACGGTGTGATCGGCTCGCTGACGCCGGAGCGGCTGGCGGGGGTCCTGCGTCCGAAGGTGGACGCGGCCTGGAATCTGCACGAGCTGACCCGGGACCTGAACCTGACGGCGTTCGTGCTGTTCTCGTCGGTGGCCGCAGTGTTCGGTAGCCCGGGGCAGGGCAACTACGCCGCCGCCAACGCCTTCCTGGACGCACTGGCGCAGCACCGTGCGGCGCGTGGCCTGCCCGGCACCGCCCTGGCGTGGGGCCTGTGGGCCGGTGGCGGGATGGGCGGCACGCTCGACGAGGCCGACATCGCCCGGATGCGGCGGGCCGGACTTCCCCCGCTTCCGGTGGCGGAGGGCCTGGCGCTGTTCCACACCGCACTGTCCGTGGGCGAGGCGCACCTGGTGCCGATGCGGGTGGACCTCCCGGGGCTGCGTACGCAGGCCGCTGCGGGTGCCATCTCGCCGCTGCTGCGCGGTCTGGTGCGCGTACCGGCGCGGCGTGCGGTGGAGGCCGCCGCCGGGGCGGTCGAGTCGGACCTGACGCGGCGGCTCGCGGGACTGTCGGAGCCGGAACAGGAGCGGTTGCTGCTGGACCTGGTCCGTGGGCAGGTGGCTACGGTGCTCGGGTACGCGGGCGCGGAGACCATCGGATCGGCGCGGGCGTTCAAGGAGCTGGGCTTCGACTCGTTGACCGCCGTTGAGCTGCGGAATCAGCTCAACACGGTGACCGGTCTGCGGCTGCCCGCCACTCTTGTCTTCGACTACCCGGACCCGCTGGTCCTCGCCCGCCATCTGCGGACCGAGTTGGTGGGCGACCAGGTGGACGAGGGCCTGGCAGGCCCCGTGCCGACCGTGGCCGTCGCCGACGACGACGCGATCGCCATCGTCGGCATGAGCTGCCGCTACCCGGGCGGGGTGACGACCCCCGAGGAGCTGTGGCAGCTCGTCACGGGTTCTGTGGACGCCATCTCCGACTTCCCGGCCGACCGTGGCTGGGACCTGGACGGACTGCGGAGCGACGATTCTGGCAACGCGCGCACCAGCGCCACGGGCCAGGGTGGCTTCCTCCACGACGCGGCCGAGTTCGACCCGGACTTCTTCGGGATCTCGCCGAGGGAAGCCCTGGCGATGGATCCGCAGCAGCGGCTGCTGCTGGAGACGTCGTGGGAGGCGTTCGAGCGGGCCGGGATCGACCCGGCGACGGCGCGCGGCAGCCGGACCGGTGTGTTCGCGGGCGTCATGTACCACGACTATCTGTCCCGCCTGAACGCGGTCCCCGACGGGCTCGAAGGCTATCTGGGCACCGGCTCCGCAGGCAGTGTCGCCTCGGGGCGGGTGGCGTACACCTTCGGGCTTGAAGGTCCGGCGGTCACGATCGACACGGCGTGTTCGTCGTCGCTGGTGGCGCTGCACATGGCCGCGCAGGCGCTGCGCAACGGCGAGTGCACGATGGCGCTGGCCGGTGGCGTGACCGTCATGGCCACCCCGGAGACCTTCATCGACTTCAGCCGTCAGGGCGGTCTGTCGACCAGCGGCCGCTGCAAGTCCTTCGCGGCCTCGGCGGACGGTACGGGCTGGGCCGAGGGCGCGGGCATGCTGCTCGTGGAGCGGCTGTCGGACGCGCGCCGCAAGGGCCACCGGGTGCTGGCGGTGGTGCGGGGTTCCGCGATCAACCAGGACGGCGCGAGTAATGGTCTGACGGCGCCGAACGGCCCGTCCCAGCAGCGCGTCATCCGTGACGCGCTCACCAGCGCCCGGCTCACCACCGCCGATGTCGACGTGGTCGAGGCGCACGGTACGGGGACGACGCTGGGCGACCCGATCGAGGCGCAGGCGCTGCTCGCCACGTACGGCCGTGAGCGGCCGGAGGGGCAGCCGCTGTGGCTGGGGTCGTTGAAGTCGAACATCGGCCACGCGCAGGCGGCGGCCGGTGTCGCGGGCGTCATCAAGATGATCATGGCGATGCGCCACGGGGTGCTGCCGCGAACGCTGCACCTGGACGAGCCCACCCCGCACGTGGACTGGGCGTCGGGCGACGTCGAGCTGCTGGCCGACGCCCGGCCGTGGCCGGAACTCGGCCGACCGCGCCGGGCGGCCGTGTCGTCGTTCGGCGTGAGCGGCACGAACGCGCACACCATCCTGGAGCAGCCCCCGGCCCTGGACGTGGCCGATGCTTCTGATGTGGCGCTGCCGACGGTGCCGTGGGTGCTCTCGGGCAAGTCCGAGGCCGCGCTGCGCGGCCAGGCCGCACGGCTCCTGGCCCACCTCGGCACCCACCCCGACCTGGACGCCACGGACGTCGGCTACGCGCTGGCGACCGGCCGGGCGGCGCTGGAGCGGCGCGCGGTGGTCGTCGGTGAGGACCGGGACGCTCTTGACGCCCTGGCGCGTGGCGAGTCGGCCCCTGGCCTGGTCGAGGGCCTGGTGTCCGAGGGCAAGGTGGCGTTCCTGTTCACGGGGCAGGGCAGCCAGCGGCTGGGGATGGGCCGTGAGCTGTACGAGGCGTACCCGGCGTTCGCGGAGGCGCTGGACGCGGTGTGCGATGAGCTGGACGCGCATCTTGAGCGGCCGTTGCGTGATGTGCTGTTCGGGGATGACGCCTCGGTGCTCGACCGGACCGGTTTCACCCAGCCTGCGTTGTTCGCGGTGGAGGTGGCGTTGTTCCGGCTGGTCGAGGCGTGGGGTGTGCGGGCGGACTTCCTGTCCGGGCACTCGATCGGTGAGCTGGCTGCCGCGCATGTGGCGGGTGTGTTGTCGCTTGCGGATGCGTGTGTGTTGGTGGCGGCGCGTGGGCGGTTGATGCAGGAGCTTCCGGCCGGTGGTGCGATGGTCGCCGTTCAGGCTTCGGAGGATGAGGTTCTGCCGCTGGTCGGTGGTGGTGTGAGCATTGCCGCCCTCAACGGGCCGTCGTCGGTGGTCATCGCGGGTGACGACGATGCCGTGGCTGAGGTTGCTTCCGGTTTCGAGGCGCAGGGGCGTAAGACGAAGCGGCTCACGGTGAGCCATGCGTTCCACTCGCCGCGCATGGACGGCATGTTGGAGGCGTTCCGGGAGGTCGCGCAGGGGCTGTCGTACGAGGCGCCGCGCATTCCGATCGTGTCGAACCTGACCGGGGGCGTCGTCTCCGCCGAGGAGATCGCCACCGCCGACTTCTGGGTGCGCCACGTCCGTGAGGCCGTTCGCTTCCTCGATGGTGTGCGTGCTCTGGAAGCGCAGGGTGTGACCACGTACGTCGAGCTGGGTCCGGACGGTGTGCTCACCGCCATGGCGCAGGAGTGCGTCACCGGGGCCGACGCGGCGTTCGTGACCGCGCTGCGTAAGGGCCGTGCCGAGCCCGATTCGCTGACCGGTGCGCTGGCCGCGCTGCACACCCGGGGTGTCGCCCTGGACTGGCGGGCCTTCTTCGCCGGTACGGGCGCCGTGCGGGTCGAGCTGCCGACGTACGCCTTCCAGCGGCAGCGCTTCTGGGTGGAGGACCCTGAGGAGGTCCGCGAGGCCGTCGCGGCGAGGGATTCCGTGGACGCCCGGTTCTGGGAGGCCGTGGAGCGCGAGGATCTGACCGCCCTTGCCGGGACGCTCCAGTCCGAGGACGCGGACGAGCTGTCCTCGCTGGGTGTCGTCCTGCCGATGCTGTCCTCGTGGCGGCGCCGCCAGGGCGAGCGGTCCACCGTGGACGCCTGGCGCTACCAGGTGACGTGGAAGCCGGTGACGCCGACCCGTGGCGCGGGGACGCTGAGCGGCCGGTGGCTGGCCGTCGTCCCGGCGGGTGTGAACGATGACGTCTGGGCCGAGGGTGTCGTACGGACGCTGTCCGCGCGTGGCGCCGAGGTCCAGCGGATCGAGCTGGCCGCCGAGGACCGTGCGGGCATGGCCGAGGGGCTGCGCGCGGTGGCCGCGGAGGGCCCGGTGGCGGGTGTGTTCGCGCTGCCGTCCGTCGCCACGGGCGCCGAAGGGCTGCTCCGTACGGCCGCGTTGACGCAGGCGCTGGTCGACCTGGGCGTGGCCGCGCCGCTGTGGGTGGCCACGCGTGGCGCGGTCTCCACCGGCCGGTCCGACGGCCCGGTGGACCCGTGGCAGGCACGGGTCTGGGGCCTGGGCCGGGTCGCCGCCCTGGAACTGGCCGAGCGCTGGGGCGGTCTGGTCGATCTGCCGGAGACGGTGGACGACCGGGCGCTGTCCCGGCTGGCCGGGGTGCTGACCGGCGCCGAGGGCGAGGACCAGGTGGCGGTGCGCGCCTCCGGTGTCTTCGGCCGCCGCCTGACCCGCGCCACCGCCGCCACGCGCGGCGGCGGTGACTGGCGGCCGGGTGCGGGGTCCGTTCTGGTCACCGGCGGTACGGGCGCGCTGGGCGCGCACATCGCCCGTTGGCTGGTGGCCCAGGGCGCCGAGCACGTGGTGCTCACCAGCCGCCGTGGCCTCGATGCCCCCGGCGCGGCCGAGCTGCGGGACGAACTCGCCGCCTCGGGCGCCCGGATCACCGTCGCGGCCTGCGACGCCGCCGACCGTGACGCGCTGGCCGCGCTGGTGGCCGGGCTTCCGGACGAACTGCCGCTGACGGCCGTCATCCACGCGGCCGGGGTGCTCGACGACGGCGTACTGGAGTCGCTGACCCCCGAGCGCTTCGCCACCGTGCTGCGCGCGAAGGCCGACGCCGCCGCCAATCTGCACGAGCTGACGCGGGACCTGGACCTCACGGCCTTCGTCCTCTTCTCCTCGTTCTCCGGTTCCATGGGCGCCGCTGGCCAGGCCAACTACGCCGCCGCGAACGCCTTCCTGGACGCGCTCGCCGAGCGCCGCCGGGCCGAGGGCCTGCCCGCCACGTCCATCGCCTGGGGCCCGTGGGCCGAGGGCGGGATGGCCGCGGACGACGCGCTGGAGCAGCGCATGCGCCGGGCCGGTGTGCCGCCGATGGCGGCGGACCTGGCCATCGCCGCGCTGCAGCGCGCCCTGGACCTGGACGAGACCGCGGTGACGGTCGCGGACATCGACTGGGAGCGGCTGGCCCCCGGCTTCGCCGCGTCCCGGCCGAGCCCGCTGCTGCGGGATCTGCCGGAGGCGCGTACGGCGATGGAGGCCGTGGCAGGTCGTACCGCTGGTACGGATGAGTCCTCGCTCGCGCAGCGGCTCGCGGGCGTTCCGGCGGCGGAGCGCGAAAGCGTGCTGCTGGGCCTGGTGCGCTCCGCCGTGGCGGACGTACTCGGCCACGCCGACGCGGAGGCGGTGGAGGCGGGCCGGGCGTTCAGCGAGCTGGGCTTCGACTCGCTGACCGCCGTCGAGCTGCGCAACCGGCTGAACACCGTGACCGGGCTGCGGCTGCCGCCGACCCTGGTCTACGACTACCCGACGTCCTCGGCGCTCGCCGACCACCTCCGTACAGAGTTCCTGGGCGACGAGAGCGCGGTCGAAGCCACCACGCCTGTGGGTGTTGTGGTCGATGACGACCCGATCGCCATCGTGGGCATGAGCTGCCGCTTCCCGGGCGGGGTGGACTCGCCCGAGGAGCTGTGGCGGCTGCTGTCCTCCGGGCAGGACGCCATCTCCGGCTTCCCGGGCGACCGTGGCTGGGACGTCGAGTCGCTGTACGACCCGGAGCCCGGCGCGGAGTACACCACGTACGTCCGCGACGGGGGATTCCTGGCGGACGCCGGGGACTTCGACGCGGCGTTCTTCGGGATCTCGCCGCGTGAGGCGGTGGCGATGGACCCGCAGCAGCGGTTGCTGCTGGAGACGTCGTGGGAGGCCTTCGAGCGCGCCGGGATCGACCCGACGACGCTGCGTGGCCAGCAGGTCGGCGTGTTCGCCGGTACGAACGGCCAGGACTACATGTCCCTCGTTCTCCACTCGCCGGACGGCGGCGACGGGTTCCTGGGCACGGGCAACGCGGCCAGTGTGATGTCGGGTCGGGTGTCGTACGCGCTGGGGCTTGAGGGTCCGGCCGTCACCGTCGACACCGCGTGCTCGTCGTCGCTGGTGGCGCTGCACTGGGCGATTCAGGCGCTGCGGGCGGGGGAGTGCTCCCTTGCGCTGGCCGGTGGTGTGACGGTGATGTCGACGCCGGGTTCGTTCGTGGACTTCAGCCGTCAGCGGGGGCTGGCTGCGGACGGTCGTATCAAGGCCTTTGCTGCTGGTGCGGATGGCACTGGTTGGGGTGAGGGTGTCGGCATGCTGCTCGTGGAGCGGCTGTCGGACGCGCGGCGTCATGGTCACGAGGTGCTGGCTGTGGTGCGCGGTTCTGCCATCAACCAGGACGGTGCGTCGAATGGTCTGACGGCGCCGAACGGTCCGTCGCAGCAGCGGGTCATCCGGCAGGCGCTGGCCGGTGCGGGGCTTTCGGCCGCCGAGGTCGACGCCGTCGAGGCGCACGGCACCGGTACGACGCTGGGCGACCCGATCGAGGCGCAGGCCCTGCTGGCCACGTACGGGCAGGACCGGGAAGCGGACCTGCCCCTGCTGCTCGGCTCCATCAAGTCCAACATCGGCCACACGCAGGCGGCCGCCGGTGTGGCGGGCGTGATGAAGATGGTGCTGGCGCTGCAACACGGTGTGCTGCCGCAGACGCTGCACGTGGACGAGCCGACGCCGCATGTCGACTGGTCCGCCGGGGAGTTGGAGCTGCTGACCGAGGCGCGGGAGTGGCCGGAGACCGGCCGTCCGCGCCGGGCGGCGGTGTCGGCGTTCGGCATCAGCGGTACGAACGCGCACACCGTGCTGGAGCAGGCCCCGGCCCCGGAGGCTGCCCCGGCCGCCGCTCCGGCGGTGGAGCTGCCGACGGTGCCGTGGGTGCTGTCGGCCAGGTCCCTGGACGCCGTACGCGGTCAGGCCGAACGGCTGCTGGCCCACCTCGGCGGCGACGCCGCACCCATCGATGTGGCCTATTCGCTGGCCACCACCCGCACCGCCATGGACCACCGGGCCGTGCTCACCGCTGACAGCGGGGATGCGCTGCTCGCCGGTCTCGCGGCGCTGGCGCGTGGCGAGTCCGAGGTGCCGGGCCTGGTCGAGGGCTCGGTGGCGGGCGGCAAGGTGGCGTTCCTCTTCACGGGCCAGGGCAGCCAGCGGCTCGGGATGGGCCGTGAGCTGTACGAGACGTACCCGGTGTTCGCGGACGCCTTGGACGAGGTGTGCGCACACCTGGACGCGCATCTCGAACGGCCGCTGCGGGATGTCCTGTTCGGCGAGGACGCCGCCGCGCTGGATCAGACCGGCTTCACCCAGCCCGCGCTGTTCGCCATCGAGGTGGCGCTGTTCCGGCTGGTCGAGGCGTGGGGTCTGAAGGCGGACTTCCTGTCCGGCCACTCCATCGGCGAGCTGGCCGCCGCGCAGGTGGCGGGTGTGCTGTCGCTGGCGGACGCTTCGAAACTGGTGGCGGCGCGTGGGCGGCTGATGCAGGAGCTGCCCGCCGGTGGCGCGATGATCGCCGTCCAGGCCTCCGAGGACGAGGTACTGCCGTTGCTCACCGAGCGCGTCAGTATCGCCGCCCTCAACGGGCCCACGTCGGTGGTCGTGGCAGGCGACGAGGACGACGCCGTACAGATCGCGGCGTTCTTCGAGGCGCAGGGCCGCAAGACCAAGCGGCTCACGGTCAGCCACGCGTTCCACTCGCCGCGCATGGACGGCATGTTGGACGCGTTCCGCGAGGTGGCACAGGGGCTGACGTACGAGGCCCCGGGCATCCCGATCGTGTCGAACCTGACGGGTGAGGTGGTGTCCGCCGAGGAGATCACCAGCCCCGACTTCTGGGTGCGCCACGTCCGTGAGGCCGTTCGTTTCCTCGATGGTGTGCGTGCTCTGGAAGCGCAGGGTGTGACCACGTACGTCGAGCTGGGTCCGGACGGTGTGCTCACCGCCATGGCCCAGGAGTGCGTGACCGGCGATGACGATGCCGCATTCGTCTCCGTCTGCCGCAAGGACCGGCCCGAGGCCGAGGCGCTGACGAGCGCCCTCGCGCGGCTCTACGTCCGTGGCCCGGCCCTGGACTGGGAGGCGTACTTCGCGGGGACGGGCGCGCGGAAGGTCGGGCTGCCGACGTACGCGTTCCAGCGCAGCCGGTACTGGGTCGATGCCCTGCTGGGCCTGGACGAGGTGACCTCGGCCGGGCTCGGCTCGGCCGGTCACCCGCTGCTGGGCGCTGCGGTGGAACTGCCCGACGCGGACGCGTACCTCTTCTCCGGGCGGCTCTCGCTCGCGTCGCACTCCTGGCTGGCGGACCACACGGTGGCCGATACGGCCGTGCTGCCCGGCTCCGCGTTCGTGGAGCTGGCGGTGCGCGCCGGGGACCAGGTGGGCTGTGCGCTGCTGGAGGAGCTGGCCCTTGAGGAGCCACTGATCCTGCCGGAGCGCGGCGGGGTTCAGCTGCGGGTGTCGGTCGGCGAGCCGGACGACGAGGGCCGCCGCCCGCTGGCGGTGTACTCGCGCCCGGAGGGCGCGGAGCAGGACCAGCCGTGGACGCGGCATGCCGGTGGTGTCCTCGCCCCGGCCAGGGTGCGGGCGGCGGGCGTCGGCGAGTTCGCCGTATGGCCGCCCGCCGGCGCGGAGCCGGTGGACACCGCCGCGCTGTACGCGGACATGGCGCGCGCCGGGCTGCTGCACGGCCCGGCGTTCCAGAGCCTGCGCCAGGTGTGGCGGCGCGGCGAGGAGCTGTACGCGGAGGTCCGTATCGGCGAGGAGCGGCAGGCGGACGCCGCCCGCTTCGCCCTGCACCCGGCCCTGCTGGACGGTGCGCTCCAGCCGCTGGGGCTGAGCGTGGACGGTGCCGCGGTGGCGGCCACGTGGCGCGGGCTGAGCCTGTACGCGGTGGGCGCCGAGGTGCTGCGCGTGCGGCTCTCCCCGGTGACGGACGGCACGGTGTCACTGGTGGCGGCCGATGAGGCGGGTGCGCTCGTCGCATCGGTGGACGCGCTGTCCGTCGAACCGCTCGACGCGGACCGGATCGCCGGAGCGGCGGCGACGTCCGGGCGCCAGGACACGCTGTTCCGGGTGGACTGGGCTCCGGTGGCGGCGCCTTCGGACGGCAGGCCGACAAGCTTCGCCGTCGTCGGCGGCGACGACCTGAAGCTGAGCGTCGGCCTGGACGCGGCCGGGCACACCGCCACGGTCCACGACGACCTCGCGGCGCTGGACATGGCCGTCATGGTCGACGGGACGGCGCCGGACACGGTCCTCGTCCCCTTCCTGTCAGATGGCAGTGGCGACCTCGTCGCGGACACGCACGCGGCCACCCACCGGGCCCTGGGCCTGGTCCAGGAGTGGCTGAACGGCGGCAGGCCCGGCAGCGCCCGGCTGGTGCTGGTCACGCGGGGCGCGGTCGCCTCGGCCGGGGACACCGAGGTCACGGACCTGGTGAACGCGCCCGTGTGGGGGCTGCTGCGGTCCGCCCAGACGGAGAACCCGGGGCAGTTCGTCCTCCTCGACGTCGACGGAGAGGTGTCGTACCCGGCGATCGCGGCGGCGCTGGACTCGGGCGAGCCCGAACTCGCGCTGCGCGCGGGCGCGGTGTACGCACCGCGCCTGGCCCGGGTCGAGGCCCCGGCCACCGAACCGGCCACCGAATCCGACACCGGGATCGACCCCGAGGGCACCGTCCTGATCACCGGCGCCACCGGCGGTCTGGGCAGGCTGGTGGCCCGCCATCTGGCCACCGCGCACGGCGCCCGCCATCTGCTGCTGACCAGCCGGAGCGGCCCCGCCGCCGAGGGCATGGCCGAACTTGTCGCAGAGATAGGGGAGTTGGGCGCTCAGGCCACCGTCGTCGCCTGCGACGCGGCCGACCGGGAGGCGCTGTCGGCCCTGCTGGCCGGGATTCCGGCCGACCGTCCGCTGACGGCCGTGGTGCACACGGCGGGTGTCCTCGACGACGGTGTCATCGACATGCTGACGCCGGAGCGGATCGACCGCGTACTGCGGCCGAAGGTCGATGCGGCGGTCAACCTGCACGAGCTGACCCGTGATCTGGACCTGTCCGCCTTCGTGCTCTTCTCGGCCGCCGCCGGGACGATCGGCGGCCCGGGCCAGGGCGGTTACGCGGCGGCGAACGTGTTCCTCGACGCGCTCGCCGGACACCGCCGGGCCACCGGCCGCACCGCGCAGTCCCTCGTGTGGGGCATGTGGGCCGAGGAGCGGGGCATGGGCGGCAGGCTCGGCGCGGCCGACCTGAAGCGCGCGGCGCGCGGCGGTGTGCTGCCGCTGTCCGCCGATGAGGGCCTGGTCCTGTTCGACGCGGCCCGCGCGGTGCCCGACGCGCCGGTGCTCGTCCCCGTACGGCTCGACCTGGCGGCGCTGCGCGGCGCCGCGTCCGCCGGGGAGCTGCTGCCGCTCTACCGTGGCCTGGTGCGCACCCCGGTGCGCCGCGCCGCCGAAAGCGGCGGCCCGGCCGTGCCCGAAAACGCTGCTGAGGCGGACACTCTGGCGCAGCGGCTGGCGCGGCAGTCGGAGGCCCAGCAGGAGCGCACCGTGCTCGACCTGGTGCGCCGCACGGTGGCCGCCGTGCTGGGCTACGCGTCGAAGGAGCAGGTGGGCGCCGAGCAGGCGTTCAAGGAGCTGGGCTTCGACTCGCTGACGGCCGTGGAACTGCGCAACCGGCTGAACGCGGCCACCGGGCTGAAGCTGACGGCGACGCTGGTGTACGACCACCCGACGCCGATGGCGCTCGCGCGCCATCTGCGCGACGAGGTGGCGCCGGAAGCCACGGACGCCGGAGGGTCCCTCACGGAGGAGCTGGAGCGGCTGGAGAACAGCCTGTCCTCGCTGGCGCCGGAGGATCTGGCGGCGGTCGCGGCGGACGAGGCCGCGCACGCCAACATCACGGTGCGTCTGCAGACGCTGCTGGCGAAGTGGCACGACGTGCGCCGTACCGCGGACGACGACGGGGCGGACGCCGAGGCGGACGCGTTCGAAGAGGTCAGCGATGACGAACTCTTCGACTTCATCGACAAGAGGTTCGGCAACGGCTGAAACGGCTGAACGCGAACGGCACCCACTCCCGGCCCCCCCCGACGATCCAGAGCACTTGCGAATAGGTGAACGTCCATGGCGACAGCGAACGAAGCCAAGCTCCGCGAATATCTGAAGAAGGTCACCACCGATCTCACCGCCGCCCACCGGCGGCTGAGGGAAGTCGACGACCAGGCCCATGAGCCGATCGCCATCGTGGGCATGAGCTGCCGCTTCCCCGGTGGTGTCGGCACCCCCGAGGAGCTGTGGCAGCTCATGGCCTCCGGTGGCGAGGCGCAGACGGAGTTCCCGGCCGACCGTGGCTGGGACCTGCAGAGCCTCTTCGACCCGGACCCGGACACCCCGGACACCACCTACACCCGCGAGGGCGGTTTCCTCGGCGACGCCACCCGGTTCGACGCCTCGTTCTTCGGGATCTCGCCGAGGGAAGCCCTCGCCATGGATCCGCAGCAGCGGTTGCTGCTGGAGACCTCCTGGGAGGTGTTCGAGCGGGCGGGCATCGACCCGGCCACCCTGCGCGGCAGCCGTACCGGTGTGTTCGCGGGCATGAACGCCTCCGACTATCTGACGGTGGCGCTCGACGCCGAGGACGACTTCGGCGGACACCTGGGCACCGGCAACGCGAGCAGTGTCGTCTCCGGGCGGCTGAGCTACGCCTTCGGGCTGGAGGGCCCGGCCGTCACCGTGGACACGGCCTGCTCCGCGTCCCTGGTGGCGCTGCACCTGGCCGTGCAGTCGCTGCGGCTGGACGAGTGCTCGCTGGCGCTCGCGAGCGGCGTCCATGTGATGTCCACGCCGGGCCTGTTCATCGAGTTCAGCCGCCAGCGCGGGCTGTCCCAGGACGGCCGCTGCAAGGCCTTCTCGGCCGACGCGGACGGCTTCGGCCCGGCCGAGGGCGTGGGCGTCCTGCTGCTGGAGCGGCTGTCGGACGCGCGTCGCAACGGCCATGAGGTGCTGGCCGTCGTACGCGGCTCCGCCGTCAACCAGGACGGCGCGTCCAATGGTCTGACGGCGCCCAACGGCCCGTCCCAGCGGCGCGTCATCCAGCAGGCGCTGGCCAACGCGCGGCTGTCCGGCGCCGATGTGGACGTGGTCGAGGCACACGGCACGGGGACGTCGCTGGGCGACCCGATCGAGGCGCAGGCGCTGCTCGCCACCTACGGCACGGACCGCCCCGAGGAACTGCCCCTGCTGCTGGGGTCGGTGAAGTCCAACATCGGCCACACCCAGGGCGCGGCGGGCATCGCGGGCGTGATGAAGATGGTGCTGGCCATGCGGCACGGCCTGGTGCCGGAGTCGCTGCACATCGCCGAGCCGTCCCCGCACATCGACTGGTCGTCGGGTGCCGTCTCGCTGGTCACCTCGGCCACGCCGTGGCCCGAGACGGGCCGCCCGCGCCGCGCGGCCATCTCCTCGTTCGGCTTCAGCGGCACCAACGCCCACACCATCGTCGAGCAGGCGCCCGCCGAGGAGCGGGAGCCCGCCGAACTGGTGTCGAAGCAGCCCGGCGTGGTGCCGTGGGTGGTGTCCGGCAAGAGCGAGGCCGCGCTGCGCGCCCAGGCCCGGCGGCTGCTGGACCGCTTCCAGGACGAACCGGCGCTGCGCCCGGTGGACGTCGGCCTGTCGCTGGCCACGACCCGCGCCGCGCTGGACGTACGCGGCGTCGTCCAGGGCCGGGACCGCGACGAGCTGGTGGCCGGGCTGGCCGCGCTCGCCGACGGCGGCATGGCGGCGGGCGTCGAGCGGGGCTCGGTCGTCGCAGGTCAGACGGCATTCGTCTTCCCGGGGCAGGGGTCCCAGTGGGTGCGGATGGGCGTGGGGCTGATGGACGCCTCGCCGGTGTTCGCCGCCCGTATCGAGGAGTGCGCGGCGGCGCTCGCGGAGTTCACCGACTGGTCGTTGGTGGATGTGCTGCGCGGGGTGGACGGCGCGCCGTCGCTGGACCGGGTGGACGTGGTCCAGCCGGTGCTGTTCGCGGTGATGGTGTCGCTGGCCGATCTGTGGCGTTCGCTCGGCGTCGAGCCGTCCGCCGTGGTCGGCCACTCGCAGGGCGAGATCGCCGCCGCGTGTGTGGCCGGGATCCTGACGCTCAAGGACGCGGCGCGTGTGGTGGCGTTGCGCAGCCAGGCCATTGGCCGGGTGCTGGCGGGTCAGGGCGGCATGGTGTCCGTCGCGCTGCCGGTGTCGGACGTACGGGAGCGGATCGCGCCGTGGGGCGAGGAGCGCATCTCGGTGGCGGCCGTGAACGGGCCGTCTGCCGTGGTGGTTTCGGGTGAACCGGCCGCGCTGGATGAGTTGCTGGCGTCGTGTGAGGCGGATGAGGTCCGGGCGCGCCGGGTGCCGGTGGACTACGCGTCGCACTCCGCGCAGGTGGAGCTGTTGCGCGATGAGCTGCTGGAACTGCTCGCCCCGGTCCAGCCCAAGACCGCCCGGGTGCCGTTCCTGTCGACCGTGACGGGGGAGTGGGCCGAGGGTCCCGAGCTGGACGCCACGTACTGGTTCACCAACCTGCGCCGCACCGTCGAACTGGAAGGCGCCGTCCGGCGGCTGCTCGATGAGGGCTTCGGTGTGTTCATCGAGTCCAGCGCCCACCCGGTGCTGACCATGGGGGTGCAGGACACCGCCGAGGACGCCGGGCTGGACGCGGCCGCGATCGGGTCGCTGCGCCGCGACGAGGGCGGTCTCGACCGCTTCTGGGCGTCGGTCGGCGAGGCGTGGTCGCGTGGCGTGGCCGTGGACTGGCACGCGGTGTTCGACGGCACGGGAGCCCGCCGTATCGAACTGCCCACGTACGCCTTCCAGCAGCAGCGCTACTGGCCCGAGGCCGGGCCGGGGCGCGTGGCGGGGGAGACCCGGCACGACGCCGTGGAGGCCAAGTTCTGGGCGGCGGTGGAGGCCGAGGACTGGCAGGCGCTGGCCGCCGAGCTGACCGTCGACGGCGACCAGCCGATGAGCGCCGTCCTGCCCGCCCTCGCGTCGTGGCGCAAGCGGGCGCGCGAGCAGTCCACGGTGGACGGCTGGCGCTACCGCGTGACGTGGCAGCCGCTCGCCGAGGCGCGGTCCGCGCGCCCGGACGGCAGCTGGCTCGTCGTCGCGGCCAGCACCGACGACGCGTGGACGGCCGCCGTGACCGGCGCGCTCACCGGACGCGGCGCCGACGTACGGCAGATCGTGGTGGACCCCGGCACGGACGGCCGCGAGGAGCTGGCCGAGCGGCTGCGTACCGCGCACGCCGAAGCCGAGGGCGGCTTCACCGGCGTACTGTCGCTGCTCGCGCCCGCAGGGAACGCCGGAGGCACCGGGGACGACGCGGACGCCGGGGACACGCACTCGGAGGACCACGGCATCGCCGCCCAGCTCGCGCTGATCCAGGCGCTCGGCGACGCCGGAATCGGCGCGCCGCTGTGGTGCCTGACGCGCGGCGCGGTGTCCATCGGCGGAGCCGACCGGCCGGAGTGCCCCGAACAGGCCCTCGTCTGGGGCCTGGGCCGGGTGGCCGCGCTGGAACACCTGGAGCGCTGGGGCGGTCTCGTCGACCTGCCGCAGACCCCCGACGAGCAGGCGCTGTGCCGCCTCATGGGGGTTCTCGCCGCCGAGCACGACGAGGACCAGGTGGCGATCCGCGAGGCGGGCGTCTTCGGGCCGCGCCTGGTGCGCGCCCCGCTCGCCGACACGTCCCCCCTGCGGTCCTGGAAGCCGTCCGGCACCACGCTGGTCACCGGCGGTACGGGACGGCTCGGCGCGGAGGTGGCCCGCTGGCTGGCCCGCAACGGCGCCGAACACCTGGTGCTGGCGAGCCGCCGGGGCGCGGACGCCCCCGGCGCGGTGGAGCTGGAGGCCGAACTGACCGGCCTCGGCGCCAAGGTCACCGTCGCCGCCTGCGATGTGACCGACCGCGCCGCGCTCGCCGCAACCCTCGCGGCCATCCCCGCCGACCAGCCGCTGACGGCCGTCATGCACACCGCCGCCGTCATCGAGGACGGGGTGATCGAGGGGCTGACCCCGGATCAGGCGACACGTGTCCTGCGGCTCAAGGTGGACGCCACGCGCCAGCTGCACGAGCTGACGAAGGACCTGGACCTGACCGCGTTCGTGCTGTTCTCGCACTTCTCCGCGACGTTCGGCGCACCGGGCCAGGGCAACCAGGCGCCCGGCAGCGCGTTCCTGCACAGCTTCGCCGAGCAGCGCCGCGCGGACGGGCTGCCCGCCACCACCGTGTCCTGGGGCCCGTGGGGCGACGGCGGTACGGTGGACGGCGCCACCGGCGACCGGATGCGCCGCCACGGCATCAACGAGATGGCGCCGCTGTCCGCCACCGCAGCGCTCCAGCACGCCCTGGACCGGGACGAGACGGCGCTCACCGTCATCGCCATGGACTGGCGCCGCTTCACCCTCGCCTTCACCGCCGACCGGCCGCGTCCGCTGCTGGACGCGCTGCCCGAGGCGCGCGAGGTGGCCGAGGAGATGCGGGCCGACGCCGCCGACGAAGCCGCCGCCGGGGACGCGCTGGCCGGTCGGCTCGCCACGCTGCCGGAGACCGAACGGGAGCGGGTGCTGCTGGAGTTGGTGCGCAGCGCGGTCGCCGCCGTGCTGGGACACTCCGGGGCCGAGGCGATCGAGGCGGGCCGGGCGTTCAAGGACCTGGGCTTCGATTCGCTCACCGCGGTCGAACTCCGTAACCGGCTGGGCGCGGCCAGCGGGCTCAAGCTGCCGCCGACGCTGATCTTCGACCACCCGACCCCGGCGGCCGTGGCGGCCCTTATGCGGGCCGAGATCGTGCCCGACGCGGTGGCCACCGGCGCCCCGGTGCTCGAAGAACTCGACACGCTGGAGACTTTGCTCGCCGACAGCGCCCCCGACAACATCACCCGGGCGCGCATCACGATGCGGCTCCAGTCGCTGCTGGCGAAGTGGAACGAGTCCGACGACACGGCAGCCCCGGCCGAGCCCGCGGCGGCCCCGTCCGAGGCCCTCGCCCAGGGCGCGGCCGAGGCCGATCAGCTTCAGTCGGCCAGCGACGAAGAGCTGTTCGCATTTATCAACAAGGGTCTCGGAAGGGCGTGACGGGAATTCTGCTATTGACGTCGTTCTCGATGTCGGACAGGATTTTCCCCACCCTTGAATAGGCTTCTCTAATACCGGACTCCCCTATCGATTCCCTGGGTCACCAGGGGGTCATAGGGGTTGTCCGGAGGATTAACCCACACATAGGCTGTCGTGGAGAAGTCGACTAATTGGTTGTTGGTTACCGGCTCCCCTGTTGAGGATCTGTGGAGCATTTCCGATGCCGTCTGCCGTAAATGGATTGCGTAAATGGCGAATGAAGAGACGCTGCGGGACTACCTCAAGCTGGTAACGGCGGATCTGCATCAGACTCGCCTCCGCCTGCAAGAGGCCGAGGCGAAGAACCACGACCCCATCGCCATCGTGGGGATCGGTTGCCGTTATCCCGGAGGCGTCCGGTCGCCCGAGGACCTGTGGCGCATCGTCAGCGAAGGCGTCGACGCGGTCAGCGACTTCCCGGTCGACCGCGGGTGGAATGTCGACAGGATGTACCACCCGGACCCGGACCACCCCGGCACGAGTTATGTGCACGAGGGTGGATTCGTCGACGGAATCGCCGACTTCGACCCCTCTCTCTTCGGTATCAGCCCGCGTGAAGCGCTCGGTATGGACCCCCAGCAGCGGCTGCTGCTGGAAACCTCCTGGGAAGCCTTCGAACGGGCCGGAATCGACCCGGTTTCGGCGCGCGGCAAGCAGGTCGGCGTCTTCGTCGGCACCAGCAATCACGACTACCTCGGGGCGATCCTCAGCTCCGACGAGAACTTCGAGGGCTACTTCGGCACCGGCAACGCCGCGAGCATCGCCTCCGGCCGCCTCTCGTACACCTTCGGCTTCGAGGGCCCGGCGGTCACCGTCGACACCGCCTGCTCCTCGTCGCTGGTGGCGATCCACCTCGCCGTGCAGGCGCTGCGGCAGGGCGAATGCTCGCTCGCCCTGGCCGGTGGCGCGACCCTGATGTGCGCGCCCGGCGTCTTCGTGGACTACAGCAAGATGCGCGGGCTCGCCTTCGACGGCCGCTCCAAGCCCTTCGCGCCCGAGGCCGACGGCTTCTGCCTCGGCGAGGGCGTCGGCATCCTGCTGGTCGAGCGGCTGTCGGACGCCCAGCGCAAGGGCCACCCGGTGCTCGCCGTGATCCGTGGCTCCGCCGTCAACCAGGACGGCGCGTCCAACGGCCTCACCTCCCCCAACGGCCCGTCCCAGCAGCGCGTCATCCTCCAGGCGCTCGCCAACGCCCGGCTCTCGCCCGACCAGGTCGACGCCGTCGAGGCGCACGGCACCGGCACCGCCCTGGGCGACCCGATCGAGGCGCAGGCGCTGCTCGCCACGTACGGGCAGGACCGGCCCGAGGGCAAGCCGCTGCTGATCGGCTCCATCAAGTCGAACATCGGCCACGCCCAGGCGGGCGCCGGTGTCGGCGGTGTCATCAAGATGGTCATGGCCATGCGCCACGGAGCGCTGCCCAAGACCCTCCACCTCACCGAGCCCACCCCGCACGTCGACTGGACGGCCGGGGACGTCGAACTGCTCACCGCCACCCGCCAGTGGCCGCACGACCCGGAGAGCGCCGAGCCGCGCCGCGCGGGCATCTCGTCGTTCGGGATGAGCGGCACCAATGTGCACACCATCCTGGAGGAGCCCCCCGCACCGGCCACCGCCGACACGACGGACGTCGTGCCCGGTCGCGCCGAGCCGGACCCGGCGCAGGCCACACCGCCTCTCACTCCGGTCGCACTCTCCGGCAAGAACCAGGACGCGCTGCGCGCCCAGGCCGCCCAGCTCCACGCCCACTTGGCCGCGAACCCCGGCTACCGGCCCACCGACATCGGCTACTCGCAGGCCGTCACCCGCGCCGCCCTCGACCGCCGCGCCGTGGTCGCCGCCGCCGACCGGGACGAACTCCTCGCGGGCCTCGCAGCGCTCGCCGAGGGCCGCCACCACCCCGAGGTCACCGAGGGCCTGGCCGTCGAGGGCAACATCGCGTTCCTCTTCACCGGTCAGGGCAGCCAGCGGCTCGGCATGGGCCGCGAACTGTACGAGAACCACCCGGCGTTCGCCGAGGCGCTGGACGCGGTCTGCGCCCAGCTCGATCGCTTCCTCGACCGGCCGCTGAAGGACGTCCTCTTCGGCGACGACGCAGCGGCCCTGGACCGCACCGGCTACACCCAGCCCGCCCTGTTCGCCATCGAGGTGGCGCTGTTCCGCCTGGTCGAGTCGTGGGGCCTGAAGCCCGACTTCCTCTGCGGCCACTCCATCGGCGAGATCGCCGCCGCCCACGTGGCCGGGGTGCTGTCCCTCACCCACGCGTCCGCCCTGGTGGCCGCGCGCAGCCAGCTGATGCAGCAACTCCCCGGCGGCGGCGCGATGATCGCCGTGCAGGCCTCCGAGGACGAGGTGGCGCCGCTGCTCACCGACGGCGTGAGCATCGCCGCCGTGAACGGGCCCACGTCGGTGGTCATCGCGGGTGACGAGGACGCGGCGCTGGAGATCGCTTCCGGTTTCGAGGCACAGGGCCGCAAGACCAAGCGGCTCACCGTCAGCCACGCGTTCCACTCCCCGCACATGGACGCGATGCTGGACAACTTCCGCCAGCTCGCCCAGCGCCTCACCTACGAGGCCCCGCAGATCCCCATCGTCTCCAACCTCACCGGCGACCTGGTCGGCGCCGACGAGATCACCACGCCCGAGTTCTGGGTCCGCCACGTCCGCGAGGCCGTCCGCTTCCTCGGCGGTGTGCGCCGCCTCGAAGACCTCGGCGTGACCACCTTCGTCGAGCTGGGCCCCGACGGGGTGCTCTCGGCCATGGCCCAGGAGTGCGTCACCGAGGCGAAGCGCAGGACGTTCGCGTTCCTGCCCGCCCTGCGCCCCGGCCGCCCCGAGACCCGCACGGTGCACCAGGCGCTCGCCCACGCCCACGTCCGCGGCGTACCCGTCGACTGGACCACGTACTACACGGGCACCGGCGCCCGCCGCGTCGACCTGCCCACGTACGCCTTCCAGCGGCAGCGCTACTGGCCCTCCAACCCCTTCTCGTACGAGGGCGAGTCCGCCGCCGAGGCGAGCGCACCGGCCGTCGCCGACGCCCGGTTCTGGGAGGTCGTCCACAGCGAGGACCTGGCCACCCTGGTCGACACCCTCGGGCTCGACGGCGACCAGCCGCTCAGCGAGGTGCTGCCCGCGCTGTCCGCGTGGCGCCACCGCAACCACGTCGACACCACGGTCAACGGCTCGCGCTACCGCACCACGTGGAAGCCGCTGCCGCCGTTCCAGGCCACGCCGCTCACCGGCACCTGGCTCGTCGCCACCCCCGCCGGACACGACGACCACCCCTGGGTCGCGGGACCGCTGCGGACCCTGGCCGAACGTGGCATACGCGTCCTCCAGATCACCGTGGATGGCACGGCGGACGACCGCGCGACCGTTGCCGAACAGATCCGTACCGCCGTGCCGCGTACCGAGGACGGGGAGACGCGCATCGACGGCGTGCTGTCCCTCCTCGGCCTCGACGAGCGCCCGCACGCCCAGTACGCCGCGCTCGGCGCCGGACTCGCGGGCACCCTCGCCCTCGTCCAGGCCCTCGGCGACGCCGGTACGGACGCGCCCCTGTGGTCCGCCACCCGTGGCGCCGTCTCCGTCAGCCGCTCCGACCGGCTGACCAGCGCCGTTCAGGCCCAGATCTGGGGACTCGGCCGAACCGTCGCCCTCGAACAGCCCGACCGCTGGGCCGGGTCGATCGACCTCCCCGAGACCGCCGACGACCGCTCCCTCGCCCGGCTCGCCGACATCCTCGCCGGGTCCGACGCGCTCCGCGACGAGGACCACCTCGCGATCCGTCCGCAGGGCGTCCACGCCCGCAGGCTGGCCCGCGCACCGCACCACGAGACCACCGGCGACGGCTGGTCCACCCACGGCACCGCACTGATCACCGGCGGCACCGGCGCCCTCGGCGCCCACGTCGCCCGCTGGCTGGTCGCCCACGGCGCCGACCATGTGCTGCTCGCCGGGCGCCGGGGCCCCGACGCCCCCGGCGCGGCCGAGCTGGCCAACGAACTCACCGCCCAGGGCGCCGAAGTCACCCTCGCCGCCTGCGACGTCGCCGACCGGGACGCGCTCGCCGCGCTCCTCGCGACCGTACCGGCGGAACACCCGCTGACCACCGTCGTGCACGCCGCCGGAGTGCTGGACGACGGTGTGCTCGACGCCCAGACGCCACAGCGGATGGCCGACGTGCTGCGCGCCAAGGCCGACGCCGCGCGCCACCTGGACGAGCTGACGCGCGCACACGATGTGTCCGCCTTCGTGCTGTTCTCCTCCATGGCCGCCACCTTCGGCGCGCCTGGTCAGGCCAACTACGTGGCCGCCAACGCCTATCTCGACGCGCTCGCCGAACAGCGCCGCGCCGAAGGCCTGCCCGCCACCTCCGTCGCCTGGGGCGCCTGGGCCGAGGGCGGCATGGCCACCGACGAACTCGTCGCCGAACGGCTCCGCCAGTCCGGCCTGCCCGCGCTCGCCCCCGAAGCCGCCACCACCGCGCTGGGCGCCGCGCTCGACCTGGGCGAGACCTTCTCCCTCGTCGTGGACATCGACTGGGACCGCTTCGCACCCGGCCTCACCGCCAACCGCCCGAACCCGCTGATCGACGACCTCCCCGACGCCCGGCGCGCCCTCGACGCGGCCCGCGCCGCCGTCGCGGCCACCCCCGGCGCCATGCCCGGAGACGCGTCGTCGCTGGCGCGGGAGCTGGCCGGTGCGGCGACCGATGAGGAACGCGACCAGCTCACCCTGGACTTCGTCCGCGCTCAGGTGGCCGTCGTCCTCGGCTACCCCGGTCCTGACTCGGTGGAGCCCAGCCGTGCCTTCCGGGACCTCGGCTTCGACTCGCTCACCGCCGTCGAGATCCGCAACCTGCTCGGCACCCTCACCGGGCTGCGGCTGCCCGCCACCATCATCTTCGACTACCCGACCCCGCTCGCCCTCGCCGACCACCTCCAGGCCGAACTCATCGGCTCGCACCCGGCCGTCACCGGCGCCTCGTCGGTGGGCGTGGCCGTGGACGACGACCCGATCGCGATCGTCGGCATGAGCTGCCGCTTCCCGGGCGGTGTGCGTACCCCCGAGGAACTGTGGCGGCTCCTGGCCACCGGGCAGGACGCGGTGGTGGACTTCCCGGCCGACCGTGGCTGGGACGTCGAATCGCTGTACGACCCGGAGTCGGGCACCGAGAACACCAGCTATGTGCGCGAGGGCGGATTCCTCGCGGACGCCGCCGAGTTCGACCCTTCGTTCTTCGGGATCTCGCCGCGCGAGGCCCTTGCCATGGACCCGCAGCAGCGGTTGCTGCTGGAGACGTCGTGGGAGGCCTTCGAGCGGGCCGGGATCGCCCCGACGACGCTGCGCGGCCAGCAGGTCGGCGTGTTCGCCGGTACGAACGGCCAGGACTACCTGCCCGTGATCCTGTCCGCTCCGGACGGGTCGGAAGGCTTCCTCGGGACGGGTAACGCGGCCAGTGTGATGTCCGGCCGGGTGTCGTACGCGCTGGGTCTTGAGGGTCCGGCGGTGACGGTGGACACGGCGTGTTCGTCGTCGCTCGTCGCCTTGCACTGGGCGATTCAGGCGCTGCGGGCGGGGGAGTGCTCGTTGGCCCTGGCCGGTGGTGTGACGGTGATGTCCACGCCGGGTTCGTTCGTGGACTTCAGCCGTCAGCGTGGGCTTGCGGCGGATGGGCGTATCAAGGCCTTCGCGGCGGGTGCGGATGGCACCGGTTGGGGCGAGGGTGTCGGCATGCTGCTCGTGGAGCGGCTGTCGGACGCGCGCCGCAATGGCCACGAGGTGCTGGCGGTCGTACGCGGCTCCGCCATCAACCAGGACGGTGCGTCGAATGGTCTGACGGCGCCGAACGGTCCGTCGCAGCAGAGGGTCATCCGGCAGGCGCTGGCCGGTGCGGGGCTGTCGGCCGCCGAGGTCGACGCGGTCGAGGCGCACGGTACGGGCACCCGGCTGGGCGACCCGATCGAGGCGCAGGCGCTGCTGGCCACGTACGGCCGGGACCGGGACGCGGACCAGCCGCTGTGGCTGGGCTCCATCAAGTCCAACTTCGGCCACACGCAGGCCGCTGCCGGTGTCGCGGGCGTGATGAAGATGGTGCTGGCGCTGCGGCACGGTGTGCTGCCCCAGACCCTCAACGTGGATGAGCCGACGCCCGAGGTCGACTGGTCGGCGGGCGCGGTCGCGCTGCTGACGGAGGCGAGGTCGTGGCCGGAGACGGGCCGCCCGCGCCGGGCCGCCGTGTCCTCGTTCGGCATCAGCGGCACCAACGCGCACACCATCATCGAGCAGGCTCCGGCTGTTGATGGGGAAGCCGGGGCAGTCTCCCGGCCCGGCGGTCCGGCCGCCTGGGTGCTGTCTGCCAAGACCCCCGAGGCGCTGCGCGGCCAGGCCGCACAGCTGCGCGCACACCTCGACTCCCGCCCCGAGCTGGACGGCCGCGACGTGGCGTTCACGCTCGCCACGCGCCGTACGGCGTTCGAGGAGCGGGCCGCACTGGTCGCCGACGACCGGGACGAGCTGCTGACCGCCCTGGACGCGCTGGCAGCGGGCGAGCCCGCCCCGGGCCTGGTCGAGGGCTCGGCGGCACCTGGCAAGGTGGCGTTCCTGTTCACGGGCCAGGGCAGCCAGCGGCTGGGCATGGGCCGTGAGCTGTACGAGACCTACCCGGTGTTCGCGGACGCGCTGGACGAGGTGTGCGCCCACTTGGACGCGCATCTGGAACGGCCGCTGCGGGACGTGCTGTTCGGGGACGATGCGGGGGTTCTGGACCAGACCGGGTTTACCCAGCCCGCGCTGTTCGCCGTTGAGGTGGCGCTGTTCCGGCTGGTCGAGGCGTGGGGCGTGCGGGCGGACTTCCTGTCCGGCCACTCCATTGGTGAGCTGGCTGCCGCGCATGTGGCGGGTGTGCTCTCGCTCGCGGATGCTGCTGAGTTGGTGGCGGCGCGTGGGCGGCTCATGCAGGAGCTTCCGGCCGGTGGCGCGATGGTTGCCATCCAGGCTTCGGAGGATGAGGTTCTGCCGCTGGTCGGTGGTGGTGTGAGCATTGCCGCCCTCAACGGGCCCGCTTCGGTGGTCATCGCGGGTGACGACGATGCCGTGGCTGAGGTCGCCGCGTCGTTCGAGGAGCGGGGTCGTAAGACCAAGCGGCTCACGGTGAGCCACGCGTTCCACTCGCCGCGTATGGACGGGATGCTGGATGCGTTCCGGGAGGTCGCGCAGGGGCTCACGTACGAGGCTCCGCGCATCCCGATCGTCTCCAACCTGACCGGGAACGTCGTCTCCGCCGAGGAGATCGCGAGCCCCGACTTCTGGGTGCGGCATGTCCGCGAGGCCGTCCGCTTCCTCGACGGTGTGCGGGTGCTGGAGGCCCAGGGCGTCACCACGTTCGTGGAGCTGGGTCCGGACGGTGTCCTCACCGCCATGGCCCAGGAGTGCGTGACCGGCGACGACGACGCCGTCTTCGCGTCCGTCTGCCGCAAGGACCGCCCCGAGGCCGAGGCGCTGACGAACGCCCTCGCGCGGGCGCATGTCCGTGGCGTGGCCGTGGACTGGGCGGCGTTCTACGCCGGTACGGGCGCCGCGCCCGTCGAGTTGCCGACGTACGCCTTCCAGCGCCAGCGCTACTGGCCGAAGGTGTCGTCGCTGTTCCTCGGCGACGTGGCCGCCGTGGGTCTCGGCGAGGCCGAGCACCCGCTGCTCGGCGCCAGTGCCGAACTGCCGGACTCGGACGGGGTGTTGTTCACCGGCCGTCTGGCGCTGTCCACCCACCCCTGGCTCGCGGGCCACACGATCCTGGACAGCGTGCTGCTGCCGGGCACCGCGTTCGTGGAGCTGGCGATCCGCGCCGGTGACCAGGTCGGCTGCGACTACCTCGAAGAGCTGACCCTCGAAGCGCCGCTGGTCCTGCCCGAGCAGGGCGGCGTCCAGCTGCGGCTTTCGGTGGGCGCGGCCGACGACCTGGGCCGCCGTCCGCTGTCGCTGCACTCGCGCGTCGAGAGCCTGCCCGCCGAGGAGCCGTGGACCCGGCACGCGACCGGTTTCCTGGCGGCGGGCGGGCGCCCGGAGGCGATGTTCGAGCTGGGCGCCTGGCCGCCCGCCGACGCCACCGAGATCGACCTCGACGGCCGCTACGACGGCCTGCGGGACATCGGTTTCGCGTACGGCCCGGAGTTCCGGGGCCTGCGCCGGGCGTGGCGGCGCGACGGCGAGGTGTTCGCCGAGGTGGCGCTTCCCGAGGACGTGGCCGAGGACGCGGCCGTATTTGGGCTCCACCCGGCGCTGCTGGACTCCGCCCTGCACGCCATCGGGCTCGACGGCCTGGGCAACACCAACGGCGAGGGGCGGCTGCCGTTCGCCTGGACCGGGGTGTCGCTGTACGCGAGCGGCGCGTCCGCGCTGCGCGTCCACCTGGTGCCCTCGAGCAACGACGGGGTGCGGCTGGAGATCGCCGACAGTACGGGTGCGCCGGTCGGGGCCGTCGAGACGCTGGGGCTGCGCCCGGTCTCGGCCGAGCAGCTGCAGAGCGCGCGTACCGCTTACCACGACTCGCTGTTCCGCCTGGAGTGGACGGCGGCCGGGTCCGTGGCGATGACGGACACCCCGGTCGATGGCGCGTGGGCGGTTCTGGGCACGGACACGCTGGGGCTCGGTGGCACGGCGTACCCGGACCTTCCGGCCTTGGCCGGGGCGGTCGATTCCGGTGCGGCGCTGCCGGAGTACGTAGTGGTGCAGCTGACATCGAACGGTGCGGCACCCGTGGATGGAGCGGCACTGGAAGGCCCGCGTACGGCACACCCAGCCCGTCCGGCGATTGAGGACCGGGGCCTTGGGGCGGAGCCCCAAGTTGCGGGAAGGGGCGGGCTAGGGGGAGCCCCCGCCCAAGCCGCACACCACGCCACCACCCAAGCCCTCCACGTCCTCCAAACCTGGCTGGCCGACGAGCGCTTCGCAGACTCCCGCCTCGTCCTGCTGACCTCGGAGGCCGTGGCCACCGTGGCCAGTGAGCCGGTGGCGGACCCGGCAGGCGCCGCCGTACGCGGTCTGCTGCGCACCGCGCAGTCGGAGAACCCGGACCGCTTCCTCTTGGTCGACCTCGACGCCCATGAGGACTCGCGGGCCGCCCTGCCCGCCGCACTGTCGAGCGGCGAGGCCGAGGTCGCGGTGCGGCAGGGCGTCGTCAGGACACCACGGCTGGCCCGCGTCGCCGTCTCGGCGGACGAGAGCGTGGCCCCCGAGTGGAACCCGGACGGCACGGTGCTGGTGACCGGTGCGTCCGGTTCGCTGGGCGGGCTGGTGGCCCGCCATCTGGTGGCGGAGCGTGGCGTACGGCAGCTGCTGCTGGTGAGCCGTCGCGGCGCGGAGGCTCCGGGTGCTGCTGAACTCGGCGCGGAGCTGGCCGCGTTGGGCGCCCAGGTGCGCTGGGCAGCTTGTGATGTGGCGGACCGTGGCGCGCTGGCCGAGGTGCTGCGGTCGGTTCCGGCCGAGCATCCGCTGACCGCCGTCGTGCACACGGCCGGTGTGCTGGACGACGGTGTGATCGGCTCGCTGACGCCCGAGCGCATCGACCACGTCATGCGCCCGAAGGTGGACGCGGCGTGGAATCTGCACGAGCTGACCCGCGAGATGGACCTCGCGGCGTTCGTTCTCTTCTCGTCCTCGTCCGGTGTCTTCGGTGGCCCGGGGCAGGGCAACTACGCCGCCTCCAACGCCTTCCTCGACGCGCTCGCCCAGCACCGCGCCGCCCTGGGGCTGCCCGCCACCTCGCTGGCGTGGGGCCTGTGGGCCGGGGCCGGTATGGGCGACACCCTGGACGAGGCCGACATCGCCCGCATGCGGCGGGCCGGACTGCCGCCGCTGCCGGTGGCGGACGGCCTCGCGCTGCTCGACACCGCGCTGACCATGGACGCGGCCGCGCTGGTGCCGATGCGGGTGGACCTGGCGGCGCTGCGCAACCAGCCCGCCGTCTCCCCCCTCTTCCGTGGCCTGGTGCGCATCCCGGCGCGGCGCGCGGTGGACGCCGTCGCGGCGGGTGGCGACGCCGGTCTGGCCGGTCGGCTGGCCGGGCTGAGCGTGGCGGAGCAGGAGCGGCTGCTGCTGGACCTGGTCCGGGCGCAGGTCGCGACCGTGCTGGGGTACGCGGGCGCGGACACCATCGGTTCCGGGCGGGCGTTCAAGGACCTGGGCTTCGACTCGCTGACCGCCGTTGAGCTGCGTAATCAGCTCAAGGCCGTGACCGGTCTTCGGCTGCCCGCGACGCTCATCTTCGACTACCCGGACCCGCAGGTGCTGGCCCGCCACCTGCGGACCGAGCTGGTGGGCGAGGAGCAGCAGGCGGCGGTGCACACGCCGGTGCCGGTGTCGGCCGCCACCGACGACGACCCGATCGCGATCGTGGCGATGAGCTGCCGCTACCCGGGCGGGGTCACCACCCCCGAGGAGCTGTGGCAGCTGCTCGCCGCGGGCGAGGACGGCATCACCGGCTTCCCGGACAACCGCGGCTGGGACCTCGACGCCCTGTACGACCCGGACCCGGAGACCCCGGGCACCTCGTACGCCCGCGACGGTGGATTCCTGCACGACGCCGCCGAGTTCGACCCGGCGTTCTTCGGGATCTCCCCGCGCGAGGCGCTGGCCATGGACCCGCAGCAGCGGTTGCTGCTGGAGACCACCTGGGAGGCGTTCGAGCGCGCGGGCATCGACCCGTCGTCCGTACGCGGCAGCAGGACCGGTGTGTTCGCGGGCGTCATGTACCACGACTACGGGTCCCGGCTGCACGCCGTGCCGGACGGGGTCGAGGGCTATCTCGGCACCGGCAGCTCCAGCAGTGTGGTGTCCGGCCGCGTCGCGTACACCTTCGGCCTGGAGGGCCCGGCCGTCACGGTCGACACGGCCTGCTCGTCGTCGCTGGTGGCGCTGCATCTGGCCGCGCAGGCGCTGCGTAACGGCGAATGCTCGCTGGCGCTGGCCGGTGGTGTCACGGTGATGTTCACCCCGGGTACGTTCATCGACTTCAGCCGTCAGCGCGGGCTGGCCCGCGACGGCCGCTGCAAGTCGTTCGCCGCTGCCGCTGATGGCACCGGCTGGGGCGAGGGCGCGGGCATGCTGCTCCTGGAGCGGCTGTCGGACGCCCGCCGCAATGGCCACGAGGTGCTGGCCGTCGTGCGCGGCTCGGCGGTCAACCAGGACGGCGCGTCCAATGGTCTGACGGCGCCCAACGGCCCGTCGCAGCAGCGCGTCATCCGTGCAGCCCTTGCCAACGCCCGCCTGGGCACCGGCGAGGTCGACGTCGTCGAGGCACACGGTACGGGGACGACGCTGGGCGACCCGATCGAGGCGCAGGCGCTGCTGGCCACCTACGGCCGGGAGCGGGACGCGGAGCAGCAGCCGCTGTGGCTGGGTTCCGTCAAGTCCAACCTGGGCCACACCCAAGCCGCCTCCGGTGTCGCAGGTGTCATCAAGATGGTGCTGGCGATGCGGCACGGTGTGCTGCCGCAGACGCTGCATGTGGATGAGCCGTCGCCGCATGTGGACTGGTCGGCGGGCGCGGTGTCGCTGCTGACGGAGCGGACGGAGTGGCCGGAGACCGGCCGCCCGCGCCGGGCCGCCGTGTCCTCGTTCGGCATCAGCGGCACCAACGCGCACGCCATCATCGAGCAGCCGCCCGTGTCCGACGTGGCCGACGCCCCGGTGGACACCGACGCCCTGCCGTACGTCCCCGTGCTGCTGTCGGCGCGCGGCGAGGACGCCCTGCGCGCCCAGGCGGGGCGGCTGCGCTCGCGGATCGCCGCCGGGACCGGCCTGACTGATCTGGGCCTGACTGATCTGGGCTTCTCCCTCGCGACGACCCGTGCCGCGCTCGAACACCGCGTCGCCCTGGTCGCCGACGGCCACGACGAGGTGCTGGGCGCGCTGGACGCGCTGGCGCGCGGCGAACACCCGGCGGCAGAGCTGCGCGGGGTCGCGGCCGAGGGCAAGGTGGCGTTCCTGTTCACGGGGCAGGGCAGCCAGCGGCTGGGGATGGGCCGCGAGCTGTACGAGGCGTTCCCGGTGTTCGCGCAGGCGCTGGACGCGGTGTGCGCGGAGCTGGACGGGCATCTGGAACGGCCGCTGCGGGATGTGCTGTTCGGGGACGATGCCGCTGTACTGGACCAGACCGGATTCACCCAGCCTGCGTTGTTCGCGGTGGAGGTGGCGTTGTTCCGGCTGGTCGAGGCGTGGGGTGTGCGGCCCGACTTCCTGTCCGGGCACTCGATTGGTGAGCTGGCCGCCGCGCATGTGGCGGGTGTGTTCTCGCTCGCGGATGCTTCGAAGTTGGTGGCGGCGCGTGGGCGGTTGATGCAGGAGCTTCCGGCCGGTGGCGCGATGGTCGCGGTGCAGGCGTCGGAGGACGAGGTGGCGCCGCTGCTCGGTGAGCGGGTGTCGATCGCCGCTGTGAATGGCCCGTCGTCCGTGGTCATCGCGGGTGACGAGGACGCGGCTGTCGCGATTGCGGAGGGTTTCGAGGCGCGGGGCCGTAAGACCAAGCGGCTCACCGTCAGCCATGCCTTCCACTCGCCGCGCATGGACGCCATGCTGGCGGACTTCCGCAAGGTCGCCGAGGGCCTGACGTTCAACGCCCCGACGATCCCCCTGGTCTCCTGCCTCACCGGCACCGTGGCCACGGCCGACGAGATCCGTATGCCGGACTTCTGGGTGCGCCATGTCCGCCAGTCCGTCCGCTTCGTCGACGGTGTGCGCACCCTGCGCGACAACGGGGTGACCACCTTCGTGGAACTGGGCCCCGACGGGGTGCTCTCCGCGATGGGCGAGAACTGCCTCGCCGAGACCGAAGCCGAGGATGGCGGCGATCAGGCGGTGTTCGTACCCGCCCTGCGCAACGGCCGTCCCGAGGCCCAGGCGCTGGCCACCGCCCTCGCGCAGCTCCATGTCCGGGGCGTGGCCCTGGACTGGGCCGCCGTCTACGCCGGTCGCGGCGCCCGCCGCGTCGAGCTGCCGACGTACCCCTTCCAGCGTCAGCGCTACTGGCTCGACGTGGGCATCTCCGCCGAGGACGTGGCCTACGCGGGCCTCGGCTCGGCGGGCCACCCGCTGCTGGGCGCGGCGGTGGAACTCCCCGACACCGGTGGCTTCGTGTTCACCGGGCGGCTGTCGCTGCTCACCCACCCCTGGCTGGCCGATCACGCCGTCATGGACACCGTCCTGCTGCCTGGCACGGCCTTCGTCGAGCTGGCGCTGCGGGCCGGTGAGGAGGCGGGCTGCGACACGGTCGAGGAGCTGACGCTGCAGGCGCCGCTGGTCGTGCCCGAACAGGGCGCCGTACAGCTGCGGTTGGAGCTGGCGGCGGCCGACGACGCGGGGCGGCGCCAGCTGACCCTGCACTCCCGCCGGGAGGACGTCCCCGCCGACGAGCCGTGGGTACGCCACGCCACCGGCTTCCTCACCCCGAGCGCCCCGAGCGCGCCCGCCGAGCAGGCGGAGGACGTCGACCTCGGCGTCTGGCCGCCCGCCGAGGCGACCGCCCTCCCCACCGAGGCGTTCTACGAGCACGCGGCCGCCGCCGGGCTCGGCTACGGCCCGGTGTTCCAGGGCCTGCACGCCGCATGGCGGCGCGGCGACGAGCTGTTCGCCGATATCCGGCTGCCGCGCGGCGACGAGCCCGAGGCCGCCTCGTACGGGGTGCACCCCGCGCTGCTGGACGCCGCCCTCCACACCCTCGGCCTCGACACGCCGGATGGCGGCGGGGAGAGCGAAGGGGCGCGGCTGCCGTTCGCCTGGACCGGCGTACGGCTGTACGCCGGGGGCGCCGCGTCGCTGCGCGTACGGCTGCGTCCGGCCGCCGAAGGCGTGGCGCTCCACGTCGCGGACGGCACCGGCGCCACCGTCGCCACCATCGACGGTCTGGTGCTGCGCCCGCTGTCGGCCGACCAGGTCAACGCGTCGCGCGCGGCACACCATGAGTCGCTGTTCCGCCCGGAGTGGACGGCCCTCACGGCCCCCGCGTCCGCCACTGCCACCGGCATTCCGCTGGGCGAGCGCTGGGTGACCCTCGGCGCCGACGCCGCCTTCACGGAGGCGTTCACGGTGGCGGGCGAGCGGCTGGACGACTACCCCCACCTTGCGTCTCTCGACGGCACCGCCCCCGACGTGGTGCTCGTCCCCCTCACGGGTGGTGGGGCGTCGCTTCCCGAGGCGGCCAAGGCCGCCGCCCGGGACGCCCTGGACCTCGTCCAGAAGTGGCTGGCCGACCAGCGGTTCGCCGATACCCGCCTGGTGTTCGTGACCCGTGGCGCGGTCGCGGCACGCCCCGGTGAGGACGTCGCCGACCTGACCCACACCACCGTGTGGGGCCTGGTCAAGTCCGCCCAGTCGGAGAACCCGGGCCGGTTCGTACTGGTCGACGTGGACGGCACCGACGCCTCGCAGCGGGCGCTGCCGACCGTGCTCGCCACCGACGAACCGCAGCTCGCGCTGCGCTCCGGCACCGCACACGCCTACCGGCTCGCCCGGGTCCCCGCCGACCCGGACACCCCGGACACTCCGGATACCCCGGACACTCCGGAAACGGGCGGGTTCGGCGACCCGCACGGCACCGTGCTGCTCAGCGGCGCGAGCGGTGCCCTGGGTGGCCTGTTCGCCCGCCACCTGGTCACCGAGCGCGGCGTACGGCAGCTGCTGCTGCTCAGCAGGCGCGGCGGCGACGCCCCCGGTGCGGCCGAACTCGCCGCCGAACTGGGCGCGTTGGGCGCCACCGTCACCTGGGCGGCCTGTGACACCGCCGACCGCGACGCCCTGGCCGCCGTCCTCTCCGCGATCCCCGCCGAACACCCGCTCACCGCCGTGGTGCACACGGCCGGTGTGCTGGACGACGGTGTGATCAGCTCGCTGACCCGCGAGCGGATCGACGCGGTGCTGCGCCCCAAGGTGGACGCGGCGTGGAATCTGCACGAGCTGACCCGCGAGCTGGACCTGTCCGCGTTCGTGCTGTTCTCCTCGGCCGCCGGAGCCTTCGGCAGCGCGGGGCAGGGCAACTACGCGGCGGCGAACACCTTCCTGGACGCGCTCGCCCAGCATCGTCACGCCCAGGGCCTGCCCGCGAGTTCGCTGGCCTGGGGCCTGTGGGCGGCGGCCGACGGCATGGCGGGCAGCCTGGACACCACCGACGTGGGCCGCATCTCGCGCGGTGGCTACGAGGCGCTGCCGCAGGACGAGGGCCTGGCCCTGTTCGACCTGACGGACGCCCTGTCCGAGGCCGTGTTCGTACCGATCCGCATCGACACCGGCGCGCTGCGCGGCCAGGCCGCCGCCGGGCTGCTGCCGCCGCTGCTGCGCGGCCTGGTCCGTACCCCCGTACGGCGCTCCGCCGACACCGACGCCACCGGTGCCGGGACCCCGGCCGACTCCGGCGCGGGTTCGCTCACCGAACGGCTCGCGGGCCTCCCGGACACCGAGCGCGACCGGGAGCTGCTGGAGGTCGTACGGACCCATGTGGCGGCCGTCCTCGGACACGCCACACCGGACGACGTCGATGCCGGGCGCGGCTTCCTGGACCTGGGCTTCGACTCGCTCACCGCCGTCGATCTGCGCAATCGACTGGGTGCCGCCGCCGGGCTGCGGCTGCCGGTCACGCTGATCTTCGACTACCCGACGCCCACCGCGCTCGCCGGGTATCTGCGCGACGAACTCGGCCTGCACGGCGCGGCCGCACACCAGCCGCCCGTGCACGCGGAACTCGACAAGCTGGAAGCGATCCTCGCCACGATCGCCCCCGACGACGCCGATAGCCCAGCCATCACCACCCGCCTGCGGGACCTCCTGTCGAAGTGGAATGAAACGCACAGTGCTACGGGCAGCCCCGCGGAAGACCGTGAAATCCAGTCCGCGACAGCAGACGAGATCTTCGATCTCCTCGACGACGAGCTCGGGCTCTCCTGACCGGCTCCACAAGAGCTTTCGGACTCATCTCAGCACCGCGGAGACGGCGTAATGGCGACGGCGAACGAAGAGAAGTACCTCGACTACCTCAAGCGGGCCACCACCGACCTGCGCGAGGCGCGGCGGCGGCTGCGCGAGGTCGAGGAGCGCGAGCAGGAGCCCATCGCCATCGTGGCGATGAGCTGCCGCTACCCGGGTGGCGTGCGGACGCCCGAGGAGCTGTGGGACCTCGTCGCGCGTGGCGGTGACGCGGCCTCGCCGTACCCCACCGACCGTGGCTGGGGCACGGACGTCCTCTTCGACCCGGAGCCGGACAGCGGCCAGGAGCCGTACGTCCGGGAGGGCGGCTTCCTGCACGACGCGGCCGAGTTCGACCCGGAGTTCTTCGGCATCTCGCCGCGTGAGGCGCTGGCCATGGACCCGCAGCAGCGGTTGCTGCTGGAGACGTCGTGGGAGGCGTTCGAGCGGGCCGGGATCGATCCCGTACAGCTCAAGGGCAGCCGGACCGGTGTGTTCGCGGGCGTCATGTACCACGACTACGCGTCCCGGCTGTTCACCGCGCCCGAGGACGTCGAGAGCTTCCTCGGCAACGGCAGCTCCGGGTCCATCGCGTCCGGGCGGGTGGCGTACACCTTCGGCCTGGAGGGCCCGGCCGTCACCATCGACACGGCCTGCTCGTCGTCGCTGGTGGCGCTGCACTTCGCGGCGCAGGCGCTGCGGCGTGGCGAGTGCTCGCTCGCGCTGGCCGGTGGTGTGACGGTGATGGCCACCCCCGGCACGTTCACCGAGTTCAGCCGTCAGCGCGGGCTGGCCGTCGACGGCCGCTGCAAGTCGTTCGCGGACGCCGCCGATGGCACCGGCTGGGGCGAGGGCGCGGGCATGCTGCTCCTGGAGCGGCTGTCCGACGCCCGCGCCAACGGCCACCAGGTGCTCGGCCTCGTACGCGGCTCCGCCATCAACCAGGACGGCGCGAGCAGCGGCCTCACCGCCCCCAACGGCCCCTCCCAGCAGCGCGTCATCCGCCAGGCCCTGTCCGGCGCCCGGCTCTCCGCCGGGCAGATCGACGTGGTCGAGGCGCACGGTACGGGGACGACGCTCGGCGACCCCATCGAGGCGCAGGCGCTGCTCGCCACGTACGGGCGCGACCGGGCCGAGGACCAGCCGCTGTGGCTGGGGTCGGTGAAGTCCAACATCGGGCACACGCAGGCCGCCGCCGGTGTCGCGGGCATCATCAAGATGGTCATGGCGATGCGGCACGGGGTCGTTCCGCAGACCCTGCACGTCGACCGGCCCACGTCGAATGTCGACTGGTCGGCGGGCGCCGTCTCGCTGCTCACCGAGGCGCGTGCGTGGCCCGACACCGGGCAGCCGCGCCGGGCCGCCGTGTCGTCGTTCGGCATCAGCGGCACGAACGCGCACACCATCCTGGAGCAGGCGCCGGATCCGGCTGCCGCCGCCGAGGACGACGCTGCCGAGGCCGGGACCCCTGCGGTTGCCTTGCCGCTGTGGACCGTCGCGGCCAAGTCCCGGCCCGCGCTGCGCGCCCAGGCCGCGAACCTCCGCGCTCACCTGGACGCCCACCCCGAACTCCCTTCTTCTGATGTTGCGTTCTCCCTGGCCACCGGCCGGGCGGCCTTCGACCACCGCGCGGCGATCGTCGCCGACGACCGCGAGGGCCTGGTCCGGGCCCTCGACGCGCTGAGCCGTGAGGAGCCCGCGCCCGGGCTGTTCGACGGCAAGGTGACGGGCGGAAAGGTTGCGTTCCTGTTCACGGGGCAGGGGAGCCAGCGGCTGGGGATGGGGCGTGAGCTGTACGAGGCGTACCCGGTGTTCGCCGCTGCCCTGGATGCGGTGTGCGCGGAGCTGGACCCGCACCTTGAGCGGCCCCTTCGTGACGTTCTCTTCGGGGACGACGCGGCGGTTTTGGACCAGACCGGCTACACCCAGCCCGCGCTGTTCGCGGTGGAGGTGGCGCTGTTCCGCCTCGTCGAGGCGTGGGGTCTGCGGCCTGACTTCCTGTCCGGCCACTCGATCGGTGAGCTGGCCGCCGCGCACGTCGCGGGCGTGCTCTCCCTCGCGGATGCGTGCACATTGGTGGCGGCGCGTGGCCGTCTGATGCAGCAGCTTCCGGCGGGCGGGGCGATGGTCGCCGTGCAGGCTTCGGAAGATGAGGTTCTGCCGCTGGTCGGTGGTGGTGTGAGCATTGCCGCCCTCAACGGGCCGGGTTCGGTGGTCATCGCGGGTGACGAGCACGCGGTGCTTGAGGTCGCGACATCGTTCGAGGCGCAGGGCCGAAAGACGAAGCGGCTCGCTGTGAGCCACGCGTTCCACTCGCCGCGCATGGACGGGATGCTGGACGCGTTCCGGGAGGTGGCCGAGGGCCTGACGTACGAGGCTCCGCGTATCCCGATCGTCTCCAACCTGACCGGCGATGTCGTCTCCGCCGAGGAGATCACGACTGCCGACTTCTGGGTGCGCCACGTCCGCGAGGCGGTGCGGTTCCTCGATGGCGTGCGGACGCTGGAGGAGCGTAACGTCACGACGTTCGTGGAACTGGGCCCGGACGGTGTCCTCACCGCCATGGCACAGGACTGCCTGACCCGTGACGACGCCACCCTTGTCTCCGCGCTGCGCACCGGCCGCCCCGAGGTCGACTGCCTGGCCACCGCCCTCGCGCAGGCGCACGTACGCGGCGTTTCCCCCGACTGGAACGCGGTGTTCGCCGGGACGGACACCACACGCGCCGACCTGCCGCTGTACGCCTTCCAGCGCGAAACGTACTGGCTGGACGCCGGATACCCGATGGGCGACGTGGCGTCCGCCGGTCTCGGCGCCGCCGACCACCCCCTACTGGGCGCCGCCGTGGCGCTCGCCGACACCGACGGTTTCCTCTACACCGGCCGCCTCGCCCTGGACACCCACCCGTGGCTCGCGGACCACACGGTGGCCGGTTCGGTGCTGTTGCCGGGCACGGCCTTTGTGGAACTGGCGGTCCGCGCGGGTGACCAGGTGGGATGCGACCTCCTGGAGGAGCTGACCCTGGAGGCGCCGTTGGTGCTTCCCGAGGTGGGCGGCGTTCAGCTGCAACTGTCGGTGGCAGCGCCCGACGCGTCGGGGCGGCGCGCGCTGACGGTGTACTCGCGGTCCGAGGACGCGGCCGTGGACGAGGTGTGGGAGCGCCACGCCACGGGCGTCCTGGGCTCGGGAGCGCCGTCTTCTGTCGCCTTCGACCTGGGCGTATGGCCCCCGGAGGGCGCCCAGCCGCTCCCGGTAGAGGGCCTGTACGAGGGCATGGCGGGGCTTGGGCTGGAGTACGGCCCGGTGTTCCGTGGGCTGATGTCCGCGTGGCGGTTGGGCGATGACATTTACGCCGAGCTGGAGTTGCCGGAGGACGTGCGTGCGGAGGCGGGTTCGTATGGTCTGCACCCCGCGCTGCTGGACTCTGCGCTGCACGCGGTAGGCCTGGGTGGCCTGATCGAAGACGGCCAGGGCGCCCGGCTCCCCTTCTCCTGGTCAGGCGTATCGCTGCACGCGGTGGGCGCGTCAGTACTGCGCGTGCGGCTGTCTTCTGCTGGTACGGACGCGGTGTCGTTGGCGGTGGCCGATGGCGCGGGTCGTGCTGTGCTGTCGGTGGATTCGCTGGTGCTGCGTCCGGTGGCCACAGAGCAGATCCGTAGCGCGCGCCAGGAGTCGCTGTACCGCCTGGACTGGACCGAGGTGTCGCCTGCGGGCACGGCGGGCCACTGCGCGCTGCTGGGCCCCGACACCCTGGACCTGTCGTCGGCGGGCGGGCAGCGCTTCGACACGTACGCGAACTTGGACGCGCTGGCGGCTGCGGTGGACGGTGGTGCGGAGCCCCCGAAGTACGTAGTGCTGCCCCTGGCTGCCGCCCTAGAACGCCCGGACGCGGCCCCCAAGGCCCGGGCGAATGCGGCGCTTGAGTGCCCGGGCGCGGCACTTGGAAGCCCAGGTGTGGCAAATCAAGCCCGTCCGGCGATTGAGGACACGCCCGAAGGGCGTTCCGGCGCGCACGCGGACGGTGCGGCATCTACGGCCCGTCCGGCGTTTGAGGACCGGGGTCCAGGGGCGGAGCCCATGGGTTCGGGAAGGGGCGGGGTGAGGGAAGACTCCACCCAAGCCGCACACGACGCCACCACCCGCACCCTCACCCTGCTCCAAACGTGGCTGGCCGACGCCCGCTTCGCGGACACCAAGCTCGTCATCCTCACCTCGGGCGCCATCGCCGCCGCCACGGACGATCCGGTGACCGACCTGTCCCACGCCGCCGTATGGGGCCTGGTGCGCTCGGCGCAGTCGGAGAACCCGGACCGGTTCGTGCTGGTCGATATCGACGGCGAGGCTGACTCGCGTACGGCGGTGTCGAGCGCGCTGGCCTCGGGCGAGCCCCAGGTGGCCGTACGAAACGGGGCACTGCGGGCGCCACGCCTGGCGCGGGCCGTGGCGGACGCCGCTCCGCCGGAGTTCGGCACCGAGGGCGGCACAGTGTTGGTGACCGGCGCGAGCGGCACGCTCGGCGGCCTGCTCGCGCGCCACCTGGTGGCGGAACGTGGCGTACGTCAGCTCCTGCTGCTGAGCCGTCGCGGCGCAGACGCCCCCGGCGCTGCGGAACTCGGCGCGGAACTGACCGACGCGGGCGCCCAGGTCCGCTGGGCCGCATGCGACGCGGCAGACCGCACCGCGCTGGCGGAGGTGCTGGGATCGGTTCCGGCTGAGCATCCGCTGACAGCCGTCGTCCACACGGCGGGCGTGCTGGACGACGGCGTGATCGGCTCCCTGACACCGGAGCGCGTGGCGCACGTCCTGCGCCCAAAGGTGGACGCGGCCTGGAACCTCCATGCGCTGACGGCAGACCTCGACCTGTCGGCATTCGTGATGTTCTCGTCCGCCTCCGGCGTCTTCGGCGGCGCAGGCCAAGGCAACTACGCGGCGGCGAACGCGTACGTGGACGCGCTGGCACAGCACCGCCGAGCGCAGGGCCTGCCCGCTACATCCCTCGCCTGGGGCCTGTGGGCCGACGCCAGCGGGATGACCGGCGCCTTGGACGACGCCGATGTGTCCCGGATGAGCCGGGGCGGTGTGCAGGCGCTGTCGGCCGCCGAGGGGCTGGAGCTGTTCGACGCGGCGCGTGGCGCGGACGAAGCGCTGCTCGTGCCGGTACGGCTGGACTTGGCGGCGGTACGGGCCGAGGCCGCGTCGTCGGGTGTGGTGGCGCCGCTGCTGCGCGGGCTGGTGCGGACATCGGTGCGTCGTACGGCCGAGGGTGCGGCGGCCGGGACGGGCGCGCTGGCACAGCGGCTGGCCGGGCTCGGCGAGGCCGAACAGCTCGCTCTGCTGCTCACCCTGGTCCGTACGCAGGTCGCCGCCGTCCTCGGCTACGGCTCCGCCGAGTCCGTGGACCCCGAGCGCGCCTTCCGTGACCTGGGCTTCGACTCGCTGACCGCCGTCGAGCTGCGCAACCGCGTGAACGCGGCCACCGGGATGCGGCTCCCCGCCACCCTGGTATTCGACTACCCGACCTCCCTCGTCCTGGCGGAACACCTTCGGGCAGAACTGGCGGGCACCAACGCCCAGTTGACGGCCCCGGCATCGACCGTGGGCGCGGTCGACGATGAGCCGATCGCCATCGTCGCCATGAGCTGCCGCTTCCCGGGCGGGGTACGTACCCCCGAGGAGCTGTGGCAGCTGCTGGCCTCCGGCCAGGACGCCATCTCCGGCTTCCCCGTCGACCGTGGCTGGGACCTGGACACCATCTACCACCCGGACCCCGAGCACCCGGGCACCTCGTACACCCGCGAGGGTGGCTTCCTCCACCACGCCGCCGACTTCGACCCCACCTTCTTCGGCATCTCGCCGCGCGAGGCCGTCGCCACCGACCCGCAGCAGCGGTTGCTGCTGGAGACGTCGTGGGAGGCGTTCGAGCGGGCCGGGATCGACCCCGCGTCGCTGCGCGGCAGCCAGACCGGTGTGTTCGCGGGCGTCATGTACCACGACTACGCCACGGTCGTGGAGCAGGCACCCGATGGTGGTGGCGAGGGCGCGATCGGCTCCGGCAGTACCGGCTCCATCGCCTCCGGCCGGGTCGCGTACGCCCTGGGCCTGGAGGGCCCGGCGGTGACGGTGGACACGGCCTGTTCGTCGTCGCTGGTCGCCCTGCACTGGGCCATGCAGGCGCTGCGGGCGGGGGAGTGCTCCCTCGCCCTGGCCGGTGGTGTGACGGTGATGGCCACCCCGGCCACCTTCATCGGCTTCAGCCGCCAGGGCGGCCTGTCCGCCGACGGCCGCTGCAAGGCGTTCTCGGCGGACGCGGACGGTACGGGCTGGGCCGAGGGCGCGGGCATGCTGCTCGTTGAGCGGTTGTCGGACGCGCGGCGCAACGGCCACCCGGTGCTGGCGGTCGTACGTGGCTCGGCCGTCAACCAGGACGGTGCGTCCAATGGTCTGACGGCGCCGAACGGTCCGTCGCAGCAGCGGGTGATCCGGGCGGCGCTGGCGGGGGCCGGACTATCGGTCGGCGATGTGGACGCGGTCGAGGCGCACGGTACGGGGACGACGCTGGGCGACCCGATCGAGGCTCAGGCGCTGCTGGCCACGTACGGCCGTGACCGGGATGGGGACCGCCCGCTGTGGCTGGGGTCCATCAAGTCGAACATGGGCCATACGCAGGCCGCTGCCGGTGTCGCAGGCGTGATGAAGATGGTGCTGGCCATGCGGTACGGGGTGCTGCCGCAGACCCTGCACGCGGGCGAGGCGTCGCCGCACGTCGACTGGTCGGCGGGCGCGGTGTCGCTGCTGACGGAGCGGATGGAGTGGCCGGAGACCGGCCGTCCGCGCCGGGCGGGTATCTCGTCGTTCGGCATCAGCGGCACCAATGTGCACACGATCATCGAGCAGGCGCCGGTGGTCGAGGCGGCCGCCGTTGTCGATGCGGCCGTGCCGGTGTTGCCCTGGGTGCTCTCCGGCCGCAGCGCGGCCGCGCTGCGGGAACAGGCCGAGCGCCTGCGGGTACACGTGGACACCCGCCCCGAGCTGCGCCCCGTCGACCTCGCCTATTCGCTCGCGACCACCCGTTCCGCCTTCGATCACCGCGCGGCCGTTGTGGCCGAGGACCGTGATGGGTTGCTGGCCGGTCTGGAGGCCGTGGCGGAGGGTCGCGGTGCTGCGGGGCTCGTTGAGGGCAAGGTGGCGGGCGGGCAGGTTGGGTTCCTGTTCGCGGGGCAGGGGAGTCAGCGGCTGGGGATGGGGCGTGAGTTGTATGAGACGTATCCGGTGTTCGCCGCTGCCCTGGATGCGGTGTGCGAGGCGCTGGACGGGCACCTTGAAACGTCCCTGAAGACGGTCCTGTTCGGGGATGACTCGGCAGCGCTGGATCAGACCGGCTACACCCAGCCCGCGCTGTTCGCTATCGAGGTGGCGTTGTTCCGCCTCGTCGAGGCGTGGGGTGTGCGGCCCGACTACCTCTCCGGGCATTCGATTGGTGAGCTGGCCGCCGCGCACGTCGCGGGCGTGCTCTCCCTCGCGGATGCGTGCACATTGGTGGCGGCGCGTGGCCGTCTGATGCAGGAGCTTCCGGCCGGTGGCGCGATGGTCGCCGTCCAGGCGTCGGAGGATGAGGTATTGCCGCTGCTCACCGACCGGGTGAGCATTGCCGCCCTCAACGGGCCGTCGTCCGTGGTCATCGCGGGTGACGACGACGCTGTTGCTGAGGTTGCGGCGTCGTTCGAGGCGCAGGGTCGGAAGACGAAGCGGCTGACGGTGAGCCATGCGTTCCACTCGCCGCGCATGGACGGGATGCTGGATGCGTTCCGCGAGGTGGCGCAGGGTCTGACGTACGAGGCTCCGCGTATCCCGATCGTCTCCAACCTGACCGGCGATGTCGTCTCCGCCGAGGAGATCGCGACGGCCGATTTCTGGGTGCGCCACGTCCGCGAGGCGGTCCGTTTCCTAGATGGTGTGCGCACCCTCGAAGCGCAGGGCGTCACCACCTACGTCGAGCTGGGTCCGGACGGTGTACTCACGGCGATGGCGCAGGAGTGTGTGACCGGCGACGATGCCGCGTTCGCCGCCGTTTGCCGCAAGGACCGCCCCGAGGCCGAGGCGCTGACGGCCGCCGTCGCGCGTGCGTACGTCCGTGGCGTGGCGGTGGACTGGGACGCCGTCTTCGCCGGTACGGGTGCCGCGCGGGTCGAGCTTCCGACGTACGCGTTCCAGTACGAGCGCTACTGGCCGGAGCTGTCGGCGTCGGCCCTGGGCGGTACGGCCGGGCTGGGGCTGGCGACCGTGGACCATCCGTTGGTGGGGGCCGCCGTTCCGCTGGCGGGCGGTGATGGGCTGCTGCTGACCGGGCGGTTGTCGGTGCAGACGCATCCGTGGCTGCTCGATCACGTGGTGATGGGTTCGGTGCTGCTACCGGGCACGGCCTTTGTCGAGCTGGCGGTTCACGCCGGTGACCAGGTCGGGTGCGATCTGGTGGAGGAGCTGACGCTGGAGGCGCCGTTGGTGCTTCCTGAGGTGGGTGGCGTTCAGCTTCAGGTGTCGGTCGGCGCGGCGGACAGCGCTGGGCGCCGGTCGGTCGAGGTGTACTCGCGGCTTGATGATGAGCCGTGGGTCCGGCACGCCTCGGGTGCGTTGGCGGAGGGCACGTCGTCCGGGTCGCCTGACCTGGAGGTATGGCCCCCGGCGGGTGCGACGCCGGTCGAGCTGGATGGCTTGTACGAGGGCATGGCGGGGCTTGGGCTGGAGTACGGCCCGGTGTTCCGTGGGCTGACGTCCGCGTGGCGGTTGGGCGATGACATTTACGCCGAGCTGGAGCTACCGGAGGACGTGCGTGCGGAGGCGGGTTCGTATGGTCTGCACCCCGCGCTACTGGACTCGGCGCTGCACGCGGTAGGCCTGGGCGGCCTGATCGAGGGCGAGGACGGGGCCCGGCTCCCCTTCTCCTGGTCGGGCGTATCGCTGCACGCGGTGGGCGCGTCAGTACTGCGCGTGCGGCTGTCTTCTGCTGGTACGGACGCGGTGTCGTTGGCGGTGGCTGATGGCGCGGGTCGTGCTGTGCTGTCGGTGGATTCGCTGGTGCTGCGTCCGGTGGCCACAGAGCAGATCCGTGGCGCGCGCCAGGAGTCGCTGTACCGCCTGGAGTGGCCCGAGGTGTCGGCCACGGGCGCGGCGGGCCGGTGCGCGCTGCTGGGCCCCGTTGTCCTCGACCTGCCGCAGAGGTTCGACACGTACGCGGACTTGGACACGCTGGCGGCTGCGGTGGACGGGGGCGCGGAGCCCCCGAAGTACGCAGTGCTGCCCCTGGCTGCCGCCCTCGAACGCCCGGACGCGGCCCCCAAGGCCCGGGTGGATGCGGCACCCCAAGCCCGGGCGGATGCGGCGCTTGAGCGCCCGGACGTGGCACTTGGAAGCCCAGGTGTGGCAAATCAAGCCCGTCCGGCGATTGAGGACACGCCCGAAGGGCGTTCCGGCCCGCACGCGGACGGTGCGGCA
>NZ_JBHWJI010000043.1:0-87305 GCF_042731515.1 Streptomyces sp. NPDC059850 | reverse complement strand
CACCTGCTGGTGCACTACCCGCCGAAGGTCCAGCTCTCCAAACTGGTCAACTCCCTCAAGGGAGTGTCCGCCCGGCTGCTGCGCAAGGAGTACGAGTCCCACGTCCGCCGGTATCTATGGAGCGGCCACTTCTGGTCCGGGTCCTACTTCGCCGGCTCCTGCGGCGGCGCACCCCTGACCGTCGTCCGCCAGTACATCGAGAACCAGAAGCGCCCCCTCTGACCACCACACCGGAGGTGCAGCGAACTCCGGCGCTCCGCGCCTCCGGGACGAGGATGCACTTCACCTCCGCTCTAAAGGACGGAGCACTGCGCAAGATCAGAGGTAGAACCCCAAGGGACTTGGGCTACCGTGAGGGGCGCGCAGCCAGTCGAGAGGGCCGAGGAAAACGTGACCGTGGACCGCCCGCACACACTGAACGTCGCCGGCGTCATCGTCGACGAGCGGGACCGGGCGCTGCTGATCAAGCGCCGGGACAGCAGGACGTGGGAGCCGCCGGGCGGGCCGCTGGGCCCGGACGAGACGATTCCGGACGCCCTGCGGAGCGAGCTGCTGGAGGAGACGGGCGTGAAGATCGCGCTTCCGGCGGCCCTGACCGGCGTCTACAAGGACATGAACGACCTGGGCGTCTGCCTCGTCTTCCGCTGCCGGGCCCTCGACGGCACCCCCGCCACCGGCCCGCGCACCCGGGCCTGGCGCTGGGCGACCCGGGCGGAGGTGCCGGACCTGGCGAGCGAGGCGTACGCGGCCCGCATCCTGGACGCGCTGGACGCGCCCGACACCGCCGCCCCGCCCGCCGTCCGCGCCCATGACGGCGAGCGGCTGCTCTAGGGCGTGTTTCGAAAGTCCCGCCTGCCCCGCGACGCCTGGCACGCACGCTCGCTGCGTTGTCGGGATCGTCCAAGTAGGCCCACTACGAGGACGCCCCTCCGCCTTGCGATCGCACGCACCAGACGCCGCGGGGCCCGCCCTCCGGGCGGACGGCGCTACTTTCGAAACACGCCCTAGCCTCCGAGCAGGCGGGCCAGTTCGGTGGCGACCGCCTGCGCGGCGGGGCTGATCCAGCGGCGGCGGGCGTGGGTCAGCTGGACCGGCACCGGGGGGATCTCGGGGCCGTGGACCTCGGCCAGCGTGCCGTCGGCCAGCTGGCGCCTCACCGTGGCCCGGGGGAGCAGGGTGAGGCCGAGCCCGGCGGCGACGCAGGAGCGGGCGGCCTCGATGCTGCCGAAGCGGGTGAGCCGGGGCGGCGGGCCGGGGACGGTGCGCAGGGTGCGCACCAGGTGGTCGCTGTACGAGCAGCCCTCCTCGTGGACGAAGAAGGTCTGCCGGGCCAGCTCGGCCCAGCCCACGGTGCGGTCCGCGAACGGGTGGCCGGGGGCGGCGAGATAGACGAGCGGTTCGCGGGCGAGGGCGCGGGCGGTGAGGTCGGCGTGGTCAACCCGCTGCTCCAGGAGGAGCGCGAGGTCGAGGCGGCCCGCGCGCAGCCCCTCGACGGCGGCGGCGCTGCCCGCCGGGTGGAGGTTGAGTTCGATGCCGGGGTGGCTGCGGGCGAGGGAGGCGATCACGGCGGGCAGCCGGGAGGCGCACAGGGACTCGCCCGCGCCGAGGGCGACCTGCCCCTCCGGCGGCCCCTGGGCCCCCGCGACGCCCGCGGCCGCCGCGCGCAGCCGGGCCTCGGCGTCGAGGACGTCCTCGGCCTCGGCGAGCAGCCGCCGCCCGGCGCTGGTGGGGACGGCGCCGGTGGGCAGCCGGTCGAACAGGCGGGTGCCCAGCTCCCGTTCCAGGCCGCGGACCTGGACGGTGACCGTGGACTGGGCGAGATGCAGCTCGGCGGCGGTGGCGGTGAAGCTCCCGGTCCTCGCCAGGGCCGCGAACGTGCGCAGGAGTCTGGTGTCCACGTAGGGAGGGTATCGGGTTTCTCGATGGCGGCCAGCGAAAGGAATCGTTGGACGCGATGGCCACCCGGTGGAAGCGTGGACGGCATGACCGAAGTGCTGCGCTACTCCGCCTTCACCACCCACCCCTCCGGCGGCAACCCCGCCGGTGTGGTCCTCGACGCCGGTCCGCTCGGCGAGGACGCCGCCGCCATGGTGGCGCTGGCCGCCCGGGTCGGGGACTCCGAGACCGCGTTCCTCACCGCACGCGACGAGGCCCGGCGCCACTACCGGGTGCGGTACTTCAGCCCGCGCGCCGAGGTCGCCTTCTGCGGGCACGCCACCGTCGCCGCCGCCGTCGCCCTCGCCGAACGCGACGGCCCCGGCGAGCTGGTCTTCGACACGGCGGCGGGCGAGGTCCGGGTGACGACGAGCGCGGACGGCGGTGCGAGCACGGGCGGCGGGGCGAGCGCGGGCGGCGGGGCGAGCGCGGACGGCGGTGCGAGCACGGGCGGCGGGGCGCCGTACGCCACGCTCACCAGCGTGCCCACCCGGACCCGCCCCGCCGACGAGGCCACGGAGACCGCGCCCGCGCTGGCGGCGCTGCGCTGGTCCCCGGACGACCTCGACCCGGCCCTCCCGCCGCACGTGGCGTTCGCGGGCAACGACCACCTCGTCGTCGCCGCCGCCACCCGTGCCCGGCTCGCCGACCTCGCGTACGACTACGGCGCGCTGGAGGAGCTGATGCGGCGGCGCGGCTGGACCACCGTGCACCTGGTGCACCGGCCGGACCCGGACCGGCTCGACTTCGACGCCCGTGATCCGTTCCCGGTCGGCGGGGTCGTGGAGGACCCGGCCACCGGCGCCGCGGCCGCCGCCTTCGGCGGGTATCTGCGCGCGACCGGACTGGTCGAGGAGGCGGCCAGGGTCCGGATCCGGCAGGGCGAGGACATGGGGCGGCCCAGCGAACTTCTGGTGGACATCACTCCCGACGACACCCGCGTCCGCGTCAGCGGCCACGCGGTGAGGATCCCCGCATGACGACACGGAACACGACGCGTTACTACGAACTCCCGCGCTTCACCAGCGTGGACGCCCTGCGCCCCGCCGAGCGCGGCGTACCCGCCCCCGGGCCGCGCGAGGTGCTGGTCCGGATGCGCGCCTGGTCGCTCAACTACCGCGACCTGATGATCGCTTCGGACACCTACGGACGCGCGCTCACCCCCGGCCTGGTGCCGCTGTCGGACGGCGCGGGCGAGGTGGCCGACGCGGGCGCCGAGGTCACCCGGTGGTCCGCCGGGGACCGGGTGGTGGGCATCTTCATGCCGCGCTGGATCTCCGGCCCGGCCACCGCGGACCGGACCGCTGGCGCGCTCGGCGGCCCGTCCGACGGCGTACTCGCCCAGTACGTCCTCTTCGACCAGGACGCCCTCGTCGCCGCCCCCGCCCACCTGGACTTCGCCGAGGCCGCCACCCTCCCCTGCGCCGCCGTGACCGCCTGGCACACGGTGGTCACGAGTGGCGGGGTCGCGCCGGGACAGACCGTGCTGACGATGGGTAGCGGCGGTGTCTCGCTCTTCGCGCTGCGATTCGCCGCGCTGGGCGGCGCCCACGTCATCGCCACCTCCAGCAGCGACGCCAAACTGGCCCGGCTGCGCGCGCTCGGCGCGGCGGACGGGATCGACTACGTACGGACGCCCGCGTGGGGGCAGGCGGTGTACGAGGCGTCCGGCGGCGGCGTGGACCACGTGGTGGAGGTCGGCGGCGCGGGCACCCTGCCCCAGTCGCTCACCGCCGTCCGCACCGGCGGCCGGATCAGCGTCATCGGGGTGCTGGCCGACGGCGACGGGGTCGATCCGATCTCGGTGGTGCGCAAGGGGATCACGCTGCAGGGGATGTACGTGGGCAGCCGGGAGATGTTCGAGGAGATGAACCGGGCGCTGGAGCGCCACCGGCTGCACCCGGTGATCGACCGCGCCTTCCCGTTCGCGGAAGCGCCCGCCGCGTACCGCCACTTCGCGGACCGGGGGCACTTCGGGAAGGTGGTCATCACCGACGAGTGATCAAGGGGCTACGGGAGGCCGTGGATCTTCGCCAGCAGGCGGTTCAGCAGATGGGCCCGGTCGGCGCCGTTCGGGCGGCAGTCCTCCAGGCGGCGTACGACACTCGACCGCACATTCTCGGGGCCGACGAGGTCCACGGCCTTGTCGAGGGCGCGGATGCCCCAGTACTGGCTGAAGGCCAGGGGCTCGTCCACCACGGCGTCCGCCAGCAGGTCCAGCGCATCGTCCGGTACGGCGTACAGGCGGGCGTAGGCCGCGAGGCGCAAGCCGCCGTCGGATGACCTGAGCCAGGCGGTCAGTTCCGGGTCGGCGATGCGCTGGGTGGCGCGCACCAGGCGCGCGAGGATGCCGTTCATGCGCTGCGTGCGGGCCGATCCGGAGCGCATGGTGTCGCGCACCGACAGGTATTCGGCGGCCAGCCTGCGGACGTCCTCGCGGGCCGCCGGGTCGTCGGTGTCCCCCGCGCCCCCGCCGCCACCGACGAGCGCGGCGTCGGCCATGGCCTCGGCCGCCTCGATGCGCTGCTCGACGTCCCGGAACTCGACCCGGAGCCCGCCGGGCAGTTCGATGCTGGTGAAGAGGGTGCGCAGCCACGGGACAATGGCGATGACCAGCAGCGCGACGGTGACGTTGTCTATCTTCAGGTCGGGCTTGACGAGATGGGCGACCGCCACCCCGAGGGCGAGGACGCTCACCGCCCCCGCGACGAGGTGCCGCCGCCATGCCCGATTCCGCTCGCCGCGCTCTCCCCGTTCGCTCACGGGGGCATCCTCTCAGGCCGGATGGGCCGGACTCATGGCTTCTCGACGACCACGTTGGTCGACTTGATCACCGCCACCGCGGGGACGCCCGGTTCGAGGCCCAGCTCCTCCGCGGATTCCCGGCTGATCATGGACACCACCCGGAACGGCCCCGCCTGGATCTCCACCTGCGCGGACACATCGCCGAGGATCACCTCGGTGACGATGCCCGTGAAGCGGTTGCGGGCCGAGGAGACGCCCTTGCCCTCCTGGTCCGGGCCTCGGCTCAGCTCCCGCGCGAACGCGGCCAGCGCCGGGCCCGGGACGATCCGGCGGCCCTGTTCGTCCCGCTCGGCGGTGAGCCGTCCGCTGTCGACCCAGCGGCGCAGGGTGTCGGCGCTGACGCCCATCAGGGCCGCCGCCTCTCCGATCCGGTACGTGTGCATCCACCCATGATGCGTGAGGGATCAGTACACGTCGCGGGCGTAGCGCTTGTCGGCGGCGAGCTGCTTCACGTACAGCTCGGCCGCGTCCTCGTCGAGCCCGCCGTGGGCGACGGCGATGTCGCGCAGCGCCCGGTCGACGTCCTTGGCCATCCGGGTGGCGTCCCCGCAGACGTAGAAGTGGGCGCCGTCCTGGAGCCAGGACCACAGCCGGGCGCCGTGTTCGCGCATCCGGTCCTGGACGTACACCTTGGACCGCTGGTCGCGGGAGAAGGCGGTATCGAGGCGGGTGAGCGTGCCGTGGCGGCGCAGTTGCTCCAGCTCGTCCGCGTAGTAGAAGTCGCTGGCGCGGCGCTGTTCGCCGAAGAACAGCCAGTTGGGGGCGGTCGCGCCGCGCGCCCTGCGCTCCTCCAGGAAGCCGAGGAACGGGGCGACGCCGGTGCCGGGGCCGACCATCACCATCGGCGTCGTCGGGTCGGCCGGGGGCCGGAAGGCGGGCGCGCGCTGGACGAAGACGGACACCGGGTGGTCGGCGGCGGCGTCCGCGAGGTGGGTGGAGGCGACGCCCTTGCGGAGCGTTCCGCCACGGCTCTCGTAGCGCACCACGGACACGGTCAGCCGCACCTCGTGGGGGTGGGCGAGGGGGCTTGAGGAGATGGAGTACAGCCGGGGCTGGAGCCGTTTGAGGACGTCGGCCCACTCCTGGGCGGAGGCCCGTACCGGGTGTTCGGCGAGGACGTCCACGGCCTGGCGGCCCCAGATCCACTGGGCCAGACCGTCCTTGTTGTCCGGGCGCAGCAGCCGCTTGAGGTCGTGGTCGTGGGTGCGGTCGAGGACGAAGCGCAGCAGGTCCGGGGTGATCTTCGCGATCTCCAGGTGGCTCCGGAGGGCGTCGGCGAGCGGCATCGGCGCCACGTCGGCGCCGGGGACGGCCTGGACGGCCACCTCGGCGGCCGGGTCGAGGCCGGTGGCGGCGAGCCATTCGGCGACCAGGTCGGGGCAGTTCTCGGGCCAGACGCCGAGCGCGTCCCCGGCCTCGTACGCGAGCGCGCCGTCGCCGGTGTCGAACGCGAACTGCCGTACCTCCTTGGCCGCTCCGGGCAGGCTCAGCAGCCGGTTGCCGATGAGGCGGGTGGTGAACGGCTCGGCCTTGGTGGGGCGGGCGGCCTGGGCTGGCGGTGCTGGCGGAGGCGGGCTGGTGTCGGCGCTGCCCAGGGCGTCCAGGACGGTGTCCAGCCAGGCGCGGGCGGGCTCGTCGTAGTCCGGTTCGCAGTCGGTGCGCGGGGCGAGGCGTACGGCGCCCAGCTCGTCGAGGCGTTCGTCCAGGCGGCGCCCGTGGCCGCAGAAGTCGTCGTACGAGGAGTCGCCGAGGGCGAGGACGGCGTAGCGGGTGCCGTCCAGGCGGGGCGCGTCGGGGGCGGAGAGGGACTCCCAGAAGCCGGAGCCGTTGTCGGGGGCGTCGCCGTCGCCGAAGGTGCTGCTGATGACGAGGATGTCGGCGGGCCGGGGGAGGGTGGCGGCGGCGAGGCCGTCCATCTCCAGCAGCCGGGCCTGCCGCCCGGTCTCGGCGAGGCGGCGGGCGGTGGCACCGGCGACGTCCTCGGCGTTGCCGGTCTGGGAGGCCCACAGGACGACCACTTCGCGGGGGCCCGCCCCGGGTGCGGCGGTGTCCGGGGCCGCCACGGGGGCGGGGGCGCCCGCCCGCGAAAAGGCCCCGGCCAGAACGCCGTTGACCCACAGGGCGTGCTCGGGCGCGAAGGGCGCGTCGTGCGGCAGGACGGGGACGGCGGTGGCGGCCGCGGCGGTGGCGGTCGCGGCGGTGGCGGTCGCGGCGGTGGCGGTCGCGGCGGTGGCGGCCGCGGCGGCGCCGGGGAGCCCGGCGAGGAAGCCGCGCAGGTATTGCCGCTCGGGCTCGGTGAGGAGGGGCGGCGCGAGGTCGGCGACCCCGAACGCGGCGACCAGCCCGTCGACCACGCCACCCCCGGAAGCCGGGGCGGCCTCAGTGGCCACGTCCGCGCCGCCAGGAGCCGCGACGGCGCCCGTCGCCGCGTCGGCACCCGCTGCCGCGCCGGAGGCGGACCGTGGGGCCGATGCCACCTTGGCCAGGGACACCGCGCACACCTTGAACTCCGGCTGCAAGGACACCGGGTCGACCGCGTCATGGGTGACCGCGTTGACGCTGAGGTACTCCCCGAACAGATCGTTCCAGTGGAACGGCGCGAAGCAGTTGCCCGGCCGCACCCGGTCGGTCACCACGGCGGGCAGCACCGCGCGCCCGCGCCGCGACGCGACCTCCACCGCGTCGCCCTCGCCGACACCCAGCCGCTCCGCGTCGCGCGGATGCAGCTCCACGAACGGCCCCGGGTTGAGCTTGTTCAGCTTGGCGACCTTGCCGGTCTTGGTGAGCGTGTGCCACTGGTGCTGCACCCGCCCGGTGTTCAGCACGAACGGGAAGTCGTCGTCCGGCAGCTCGGCGGCGTCCATGTGCGGGCGGGCGTGGAAGACCGCGCGGCCGCTCGGCGTGGGGAAGACCAGGCGCGGCCGGGTGCCGTCCTCCCGTACGAGGAGGGTCTGGCTGACGCCGTCGTTCACGTACCGCACCGGATTGCGGTCCTCGCCGTCACCGTCACCGTCACCCGGCGCCGCAGGCCACTGCACCGGGGTCTCGCGCAGCCGCCCGTACGCCACCCCGCGCAGGTCATAGCCGGTCCTCGGGTTGGAGGCGCGCTTGATCTCCTCGAAGATCTCCTCCGCGCTCTCATAGCCGAAGGCGTCCCCGTACCCCATCTCGCAGGCGATCCGGGCGATGATCCGCCAGTCCGGCAGCGCCTCGCCGGGCGGGTCGACGGCCGCTTGCGCGAGGGTGAGGTTGCGCTCGGAGTTGATCATCACGCCGTCGGCCTCGGCCCACATCGCGGCGGGCAGCACGACATCCGCGTACGCGTTGGTCTCGGTCTCGGCGAACGCGTCCTGCGTGACGACGAACTCGGCCGCCTCAAGACCCTCGATCACCGTCCGGCGGTTGGCGACCGAGGCGACGGGGTTGGTGCAGATGATCCAGCACGCCTTGATGTCCCCGTCCGCCATGCGCCGGAACATCTCGACGGTGCCAAGACCGGCCCCGTCCGTCCGCAGCGTGCCGGGCTCGATGCCCCACAGCTCCTCCGTGAACGCCCGGTCGTCCGCGTCCAGCACCGACCGCTGTCCGGGCAGCCCCGGCCCCATGTACCCCATCTCGCGGCCGCCCATCGCGTTGGGCTGGCCGGTGAGCGAGAAGGGCCCGCTGCCGGGGCGGCAGATCGCGCCGGTGGCCAGATGCAGGTTGACCAGGGCGTTGGTGTTCCAGGTGCCGTGCGTGGACTGGTTGAGCCCCATCGTCCAGCAGCTCATCCACTCCCCGGCCTCGCCGATGTACCGCGCCGCCGCGCGGATGTCCGCCTCCGGGATGCCGGTGATCTCCGCGACCCGATCCGCCGGATAGTCGTCCAGGAAGGCGGGCATGGCGTCCCAGCCCTCGGTGTGCTCGGCGATGAACTCCTGATCGGTGTAGCCGCCCTCGATGAGCAGCCGCAGCAGCCCGTTGAGCAGCGCGAGATCCGTCCCCGGCCGTATCTGCAGGAACAGATCCGCCTTCGCGGCGGTCGCGGTGCGTCGCGGGTCGATCACGATCAGCTTGGCGCCCGCCTTCACCCGGTCCATGAGCCGCAGGTACAGGATCGGATGGCAGTCGGCCATGTTGGAGCCGATGACGAGGAACACTTCGGCGTGCTCGAAGTCCCGGTACGACCCGGGCGGCCCGTCCGCCCCCAGCGACAGCTTGTAGCCACTGCCCGCGCTGGCCATGCACAGCCGTGAATTGGACTCGATCTGGTTGGTGCCGATGAACCCCTTGGCCAGCTTGTTCGCCAGGTACTGCGCCTCCAGCGTCATCTGCCCGGACACATAGAGGGCGAGCGCGTCCGGCCCGTGCGTATCGAGGACCGCCCGCAGCCGCCGCGCGGTCGCGGTGATCGCCTCGTCCACCCCGACCGCCGCCGGTTCCGCACCCCGGTCGTCGCGGGAGAGCGCCGTCTCCAGCCGCCCGGCCGCCCGGAGCATGTCCGCGCTGGTGGCGCCCTTGGTGCACAGCCGTCCCGCGTTGGCGGGGTGCGCCTTGTCGCCGGACGTCTTCAGCACCGTACGCCGCCCGTCCGCCCCCCGCCCGACGTCGAGCACGATCCCGCACCCGACCCCGCAGTACGAGCACACGCTCCGCACCGACCCCGCCACCCCCGGGGCAGCGCCGGTGCGCGCCGCCCGCGCCGACTGAGCCGATGCCGTCACGAATGCCCCTCTCTCGCTCGCGGTGGGCCTCTCCCACTGCCCCACACCGTAAAAACCCCCGGTTGCGAGCGCGTCACATCCGCCGATCGCGAGCGATTACGTCCCCTGCACACTCCCCTTCCGCCGCGTGTGAGGGAACGGGGGCCCGACCAGGGAAAGCAATTGCCTGAGGCTACTGGTGCCTCATGCAACAAGTCGCGCGTACGGCGAGAGCGTGGCGCAGCCGGTGGCACACCCTGACGCACCGTCATGCACATATCTGACGATACGTCACTCACGACCCGAGGGCCCCGGGGAGGCGTGGTTCGGGACCCTTGGACACAACTCCTCCGTCACTCCTCTATCGTCTCTTGTCAGTCGACTCACGGACGTGAAAGGCTCGGCCCACCCGTGAAGGGGAATCCCCAACTCCGAGTCAGATCTGTGCTGTTGGCTGCCCAACCCCGCGGCCCCATGTGAGAGGCTTGCCCCCGTTGGCGGGGGCGCCACTGTTCGTGAGTGAGGAATGTGCCTCCATGCCCGACCACTCGGCATCCCGGGACGGCGCCTTCGCGCCACCCGGCCAACCGTCCGTCACCGCGGCGGACAGCGACGCCGTCTCCCCGACGGCCCTGCTCAACCTTTACTGGGACGCGGTAGCCGACTACGCGAACCTGTGCACCACCACCCCTGAAGACGGCATGCGGCTGGCCACCGAGGCGTTCCGGCGCGGTATCCGGGCCGCCCGCAATCGGCGGGCCCGTTCCTGGGGGCCGCGGTTGCCGTGGCTGCCGCTGCTCCTGACGTCCGTACGCAAGACCGCCGCCGACTGGCACACCAGCCGGGACGGCGACCGGCTCGACCCGGAGCTGCGGGTCTGGCTCTCCTCGACGGGCGTCGCCCGCTACGCCGTCCCGCCCCGGGAGCAGCCGCTGGCCCTGCGGGGACTGCGTGACCTGGGGGAACGCGACGGGGCGATGCTGTGGGAAATCGAGGTGGAGTCGCAGCCGGTCGAGGCGCTGGCCTGGCAGCTGGGCGGCGACATCGCGTACGCCACCGAGGAGATCGCCCGGGTGCGGGCCGCCTTCCGGCAGCGCTGCCAGCGCAACCATCTGGACACCCTCAGCCATGAGGAGTGCCGCAGCTACGCCAAGCTGCTGGACGCCGCCACCCGTTCGCCGGATGCCCACTCCCCCGCGGACCTGTGGCAGCACCTGGCCCGCTGCCGTAACTGCCGTGAGGCCGCCGCCTGCCTGTATCTGCACGGCGGCGGGCTGCCCAACGCGCTGGCCGGAGGCGTGCTGGGCTGGGGCGGGCACGGGTACGTGGCGCGGCGCCGAAGAGCCGTCGAACGGGCCCCGGGCGCCACCCCCGCCTCGACCGCACCGGCGTCGCACGCCGTCCGCATCCCGTTACGGGACCGGGTCCTGGACAAGGTCGGCGGCCCGCTGATGATGGCGCCGCGCCTGCTGCGCCAGAGACTCGGCGGCCCGACCGGGCGCAGACGAGCCGTGACCGGTGTGCGCAGGGCCCGTACGGCGACGGTCGCCCTGGCGGTGGTGGCCGTCGTGGCGCTGGCCACGACGGTCGCGCTGACCAGGACCGCCGCGGTGTCCGGCGACGGAAACGGGGACCAGGCCACCGGCCGCGTGACCCGCGACTCCAGCGCCCCGATCCCCCCCTCGGACGCCGCTCCGGCGGGCAGCGGGACCCCCAGCCGCACCGGCGGCGGGTCCGCCGAGCCGTCGTCCTCCCGCAGCGGCGACGGCGTGGGCGGCAAGGCCGGGAAGGACGACCGTAAGGACGACACCGGCCGCGCGGGGGACAAGGACGGGAAGCGCGCCGACCCGCCCGCCTCCTCGCCCGCCGCGGAGGGCCGGGGCCACCAGCCCTCCGACGGCCCCACCCGGAAGCCCAAGGACAAGGACAAGGGCAACGGCAAGGGCAGCGGAAAGAGCAAGGGCAAGCCCAGCTGCACGGCCCGCTACAACCTGGTCACCGAATGGCCCGACGGCTTCAAGGCCGAGGTCACGCTGACCTCCCGCAGCGCGCTCGACACCTGGCGGATCACCTGGGACTTCCCCGACCGCCAGCGCGTCACCCAGATGTGGAACGGCTCTTTCACCCAGCGCGGTTCCACGGTGACCACCACACCGGCCGACTACAACCAGCGGATCGACGCGGGCAAGCCCTTCTCCGTGGGCTTCCTCGCCACCTGGGACAGCCGGAACTCCCCGCCCCGCGCCTTCACCCTCAACGGTGAGCGCTGCTCGGCCTGAGGGCCGTAAAAACGGACGGACGCGGCCCGGCATTCCGGGCCGCGTCCGGTGCGCGAGCCCCACCCGGATGGCCGTACAGGACCCCCGACCGTGTTACGCGAGGGGCGCGGGTGGCATGTAATGGCGCGCATGAGCAGTGTCCTCAGCGGCATCGTGTCCCTGCCCCCGGACACCCCCACGGTCCGGGCGGCACGGGTGGTGGTGGAGGTGCGCAACGTGTCCCGCGCCGATGTGGCCACCTCCGTGGTGGGGGCGCAGGTGCAGACCGATGTGCCGCTGAGCCCGGCCGGTCACATCCCGTTCAGCGTCACGGTCCCGGGCGATCTTGACCCCGACGACGCGTACGGGCTGCGCGTCCACGTCGATCTGAGCGGTACGGGCTTCCTGGAGCGCGGCGACCTGGTCAGCGCCCGGGTGGGCCCCGTACCGCCGGTCTCCACGGCCGGGCTGATCGCCCCGGTGAGCGCCGTCTGAATCACCTCCGCATCACACGGCGTGGTGGGCCAGCGGGCCGTGCGGGTCGGGGGACCGGTCGGACGGGGCCGGGTCGGCGTGGATGAGGGCGGCGGTCAGCCGGGGGACGGCGTGCAGCAGGGCGTGTTCGGCGTCCACCGCGACCCCGTGGGCCTCCCGTACGGTCAGCTCGCCGCCGACCACGACCGCGACCTCCGCGCGCAGCCGGTGGCCGATCCAGCGCAGCCGCAGCTCGCCGATGTCCTGGACCCCCGGTACGGCGCGCAGGGCGCGCTCGGCGGCGTCGGTGAGGGCCGGGTCGACGGCGTCCATCACCCGGCGGAACACCTCGCAGGCGGCGTCGCGCAGCACCAGCAGGATCGCGGCGGTGATGGCGAGGCCGACGAGGGGGTCGGCGAGCCGCCACCCGAGGGCGGCACCGGCCGCACTCAGCAGGACGGCGAGCGAGGTGAAGCCGTCGGTACGGGCGTGCAGACCGTCGGCGACGAGGGCGGCCGAGCCGATCTCGCGGCCGACCCGGATGCGGTAGCGGGCGACCCATTCGTTGCCGAGGAAGCCGACCACGGCCGCGGCGGCCACGGCGGGCAGCTGCTCGATGTCGCGCGGGTGCAGCAGCCGGTCCACGGCGGTCCAGGCGGCGAACGCGGCGGAGGCCGCGATGGTGAGCACGATCGCGATTCCGGCCAGGTCCTCGGCCCGCCCGTACCCGTAGGTGAAGCGGCGGGTGGCGGCGCGGCGGCCGAGCAGGAAGGCGAGGGCGAGCGGGAGGGCGGTCAGGGCGTCGGCGGCGTTGTGGACGGTGTCGCCGAGCAGCGCGACGGACCCGGAGACGGCCACGACGACGGCCTGCGCGACGGCGGTCACGCCGAGGACCGCGAGGGAGGTCCACAGGGCGCGCAGGCCCCGCGCGGAGGACTCCAGGGCCCGGTCCGTCTTGTCGGCGGAGTCATGGGAGTGGGGGCGCAGCAGATGGCCCGCGCGGTGCCGCCAGGCCCTGCGGCTGCGGTGGTGGCTGTGCCCGTGCCCATGGTCATGCCCGTGATCGTGCGTGTGCCGGTCGTTCGTCATGGCCTCCGCCTTCCTCATGTGCTCCGCACGTACTGGACACGGTGCGTCCCCGCAGCCCATTATGTGCGTATGAGCGCACGCATGCACCTATCAGCTGCGCACGATGCGCATCCGCACACCCCGAGCGCCGAGCAGTACGCGCGCGCCGCCGAGGTGCTGGGCCTGCTCGCCGACCGCACCCGGCTGACGCTGCTGCACACCCTGGCCTCGGGCGAGGCCGATGTGACGGCGCTGACCACCGTCTGCGGGGCGGCCCGCCCGGCCGTCAGCCAGCACCTGGCCAAGCTGCGGCTGGCCGGGGTCGTCACCTCGCGCAAGGACGGCCGACGCGTCGTCTACGCCCTCCGGGACGGGCACCTGGCCCGGCTGGTCACGGAGGCGCTGAACCACGCCGACCACGAATTGTCGGGTCTCCCCCGGCACGACTGACGCGATTGCGGCCGTACCCGTTCAGTCCCGGCAGGCCCACTGGTTACGATCTGGCGCGATGGGCAGAGGGCGGGCCGGACGGGCCGGAGACGAGGGCTTACGGATGCGCAAGGTGCGAGCCACCACGCGTGCCGCCCTCAGGCGTGTCGTACCGCTCCTCGCCGCCGTGCTGTGGGTGGCGCCGTCGTGCGTCCACTCCGGCGGCGACCACCCACCGATATCGGTGGGCTGCCCGCACCAGCTCATCGCCGAACAGCAGCTCGTGCAGCCCCCCTTGGACCCGCTCCCGGACGCGCTGCCCGCCGGAGACGGCACAAGACCCCCGGGCGACGGCAGCGGCAACGGCAGCGACGACTGCGTGGCCGGTCCCCGTGGCGGGAACCCCGCCCTGGTCCCCGCGCCCGTCCCGCCGCCCGCCCCCGCCGGGCTCCGGCCGCCGGGCGGCCCCCGGGGCACGGACTCCGTACGGGCGCCGCCCGACCCGCACGTCCACGCCCTCGGCCTCCATCAGCTCCAAGTACTCCGCACCTAGGCCGATCGCCGTCATCCGCCACCACTTCACTCATTCAGTGCGACAGTGCGAGAACGCGAGGACTGGACAGCCATGGCTTCCAAGGGATCGAAGACGAAGGGCGCGGCCGAGCGCCGCGCGAAGATAGAGGAGCTGCGCCGCGCCGAGAAGGCCCGCGAGCGCAGGTACCGGATCATCACCATCACCTCCTGCACCGTGATCGTCGCCGCTCTGGCGGTCGGCGGCTTCTTCCTGGTCGACGCGGGCAACAAGAAGGAGGAGAAGGCCGCGAAGGTCAGCTCGTCGGTCGTGAAGACCGGTGAGTTCAAGGGCATGAAGACCTGGAAGAACCTGGGCCGCACCCATGTGGGCGGCTCGGTGAAGTACGCGATGTCCCCGCCGGTCGGCGGCAACCACGACCAGGTCTGGCAGAACTGCCAGGGCGACGTCTACACCAAGCCGCTGGCCAAGGAGAACGCGGTGCACTCGCTGGAGCACGGCGCGGTGTGGGTGACGTACAACGACAAGGCCTCCAAGGAGGACGTGGCCACCCTCAAGGCCCGGGTGGAGAAGACCAATTACTCGCTGATGAGCCCCTACGAGGACCAGGACGCGCCCATCGTCCTCAGCGCGTGGGGCAACCAGCTGGAGATACAGAAGGCGTCGGACCCGCGAGTGGCCGCGTTCTTCAAGAAGTTCGTCCAGGGCAAGCAGACCCCCGAGCCGAACGCCTACTGCACCAACGGGAAGTCCTCGTGACGGAGGGGACCACCGCCCTCGGCCGCGCGTCGCGGCAGCCGCTGGTGGCGGGCATCACCGCCGCCCTCGCGGTGCTGGCGCTGGTGGCGGTGGGGGTGGTGTGGCTGCTGAGCGACCGCTCGGAGGGCACGACCGGCACCGGCACGCCGGGCGACACCTCCGCCGAGGCCGGGTTCGCGCGCGACATGTCCACCCACCATCAGCAGGCGGTGGAGCTGTCGCTCATCGTGCGCGATCAGACCGACGACGAGGACGTGCGGCGGCTGGCGTTCGACATCCTCACCGCGCAGGCCACCGAGCGCGGGATCCTGCAGGGCTGGCTGGACCGGTGGGGTCTCGACCGGGCGTCCGAGGACGCGCCGATGACGTGGATGAAGGACGCCGAAGGGCAGGGTATGGACCATGGCTCGATGAAGGGCATGGACCACGCCTACAAGCCGCATGACGGCTCGCTCATGCCGGGCATGGCCACCAACACCGAGCTGGACAAGCTGCGTGACGCCAAGGGCAAGGCGGCCGAGGTGCTCTACCTGAAGCTGATGACCGCCCACCACAAGGGCGGTGTCGCGATGGCGGAGGGCGCGGTCGAGCTGGTCACGGACCCGACCGAGAAGCAGCTGGCCACGTCGATGGTCAAGGCCCAGCAGTCGGAGATCCAGCTGATGGCCGACATGCTGAAGGAGCGCGGCAGCGCCTCCTGAAGGCCCCTGTAACCGCCCCCGGCCCGCTGCTCACGGGCCGGGGGCCTCGCCGTCCCTGCGGAACACCCCCGCGCGGGCCGCCTGGTAGACCGCCTCGGCGCTGGTCCGCACCAGCCGGGCGTCGATGGTCCCGCGCAGGATGAGCACCCGGTAGTAGAACGGCGCGCCCAGCGCGGCGATGACGTCCATCGCGTCGGTGTCCGGGGGCACCTCGCCCCGGTCGGCCGCGTGCCGCACGATCTGCGTCACCTGCTCGATCCGGCCGACGAAGGCGTTGCGGACGATGTCCTCGGCCCGTGGATCGTGGGCGGCGGCCGTCAGCAGCGCCTGGATGAGGTTGCGGTTGTTCATCGCGGTGTTGAAGTCGGCGATGGTCTGGGCGAGTTGGCACAGATCCCGCCGGAAGTCGCCCGAGTCGGGGGTGGGCAGCGCGGAGCTGCGCTGGTCCAGCAGATCGACGACGACGCCCTCCACCGTCCGCCAGCGCCGCCGGATCGTCGACACGTGCACCCCGGAGCGCCGGGCGATCTTGTCGAGGGTCAGCTCGGTGTACGCGTCGTCGCCCAACGCGTCGTAGGCGGCGGCCAGCACGGCGGCGCGGGTCCGTGCCGTGCGCCCGCCGGGGCGCGCCGAGCCGTGGGGTGGTCGGGCGTTCATGGATGGTGAGCCGCCATGTCTCCTGTGCCGCGAGTGGGGTCCGTAACGGGGCCGACCCTACGTCCCGCCAAACCCGGGCGCACGAGATCTTCACTACTTCAAGCCGCTACTGGCCGGTACTGCATTGCGTGACGTGCCCACGTCTGGATACGGTGACGCCCCCAGCTTAACGCGCGCCCATGAGCATTAAGGGCGAGGCGTGAAAGTAGGCGTGCTGGACCTTCCGTACGCGGGGAGGGAAGGTCCAGCGCGCTTGCAGCCCCGCGTTCCTGGGTTCACCCCTCCGGCACCGAGCACTCCATGATGCGCGCCATCTGCCCCTGCGTCAGGGCGGGTTCGGCGATCGGGCGGGCGGCGTCGGCGCGCAGGCCGTCGAGGAAGAACGCCAGGCAGCGCCGCCAGGCCCGGGGCGCCGTGTCGATCGACTCCCGGATCACCTGGGACATCGCCCAGACCAGCACGGCCAGATCCTGTGGCGCGAAGTCGGCGCGCAGCGCGCCGCTCTCCTTGGCACGGTCGATGATCTGCTCGGTGTGGCCGAGGCAGCGACGGGACGCCTCGTTCAGCTCCGCGGCGTCGGGGAAGCGCCGGGCGAGCGCGTCGTTGAGCCCGCGGTCCTCGGCCTGGAGGGCGAACAGCCCCTCCACGTAACCGCTGAACCCGTTCCAGGGGCTGGGGTCGGCGAGCGCGGCGGAGGCGATCCGGTCCAGGGCGGCGAGCCGCTCCGGGAAGATCGCGTCGAGCAGCGCCTCCCGGGTGGGGAAGTGGTTGTAGAGCGTGCCGATGCTGACCCCGGCCCGGCGGGCCACCTCCTCCAGCGGGGCTTCGAGGCCGCGCTCCCCGAACACCTCGGTGGCGGCGGTCAGCAGTTTGCCGCGATTGCGCGCGGCATCGGCCCGCAGGGGCCTGGATCCGGCTGTCATGGCGGCCATTCTACAAAAGTCGAGGCTTCCCTCATGTTCCGTGTTACCGTCACGAACGTAAGGTGAGGAACCCCTCAACTTGTTCTTGCTCCGGAAAGGACATCCGTATGTCCGCACCACCTCGCAAGACCGCCGTCGTCATCGGAGCCGGGCCCGGCCTCGGCATGTCCATCGCCCATCGCTTCGGCCGCGAGGGGTACACCGTGGCCCTGGTGTCGCGCAGCGGAGCGCGGCATGCCGGATATCTGGAGGAGCTGGCCTCGGCGGGCGTCGAGGCCGGGTCCTTCCCGGCCGACGTCCGCGACGCCGGGAGCCTGCGGTCCGCTCTGGACGCCATCGCCGAGCGATACGGAACCATCGACCTCGTCTACTACGGACCGGCCTCGGCCGGTGCCGACGCCTGGCCGACCCCGATCACCGAGACCGACGCGGCGAGCGTCGCCGACGCCATGACCTGGATGTACCCGGCCGTCGACGTCGTCCAGCAGGTCCTGCCCGGCATGACCGAACGCGGCGGCGGGGGGCTGCTGTTCGCGACCGGCCTCAGCGCCGTGCTGCCGATGCCCGCGCTCGGCAATCTGGCGATCCTCTCCTCCTCGCTGCGCGCCTACGGCGTGACGCTGAACGCGGCCCTGGCGGAGCGGGGGATCTACGCGGGGGTGCTGGTCATCGGCGGGGCCGTCGAGCGCGGCGACATCTACCGGATGGTGGCGTCCCAGCCGGAGCGGTTCGGGGAGGTGAAGGACGTGTCGCTGGACCCCGATGACATCGCCGACACCGCGTGGGACCTGTTCTCCGAACGCGACCGGCCCGAAGCGGTCTTCAACGCGCTGCCGAGCTGAGCCACCGGCGGGCAGCGAACGGCCCCGGCGGTGGTTCGCATCGCCGGGGCCGGATCGACGGCGGGTCAGCGGGTGAAGGCCGGGGTGAAGTCGACCGGGATGGACGAGACGCCGCGCATCATCAGCGCGGAGCGCCACTGCAGCTCATCGGGGGTGACCGACAGGGCCACGTCCGGGAGGCGGTCGATCAGGACCTCGATCGCGGCCATGGCGATGTTCTCGGCCAGCTCGCGGGCGGCCCGGGGGCAGCCGTGCGGGCCGTGGCTGAAGGACATGTGTGCCTGGTTGCCGGACGCCCCGGCCCGGAAGTCCGGGCGTACGTCGGGGTCGGCGTTGGCCGCCGCGAGGCCCAGCATCACGCAGTCGCCCTTGCGGATGTGGCGCCCGGCGAACATGGTGTCCTCGGACGCCCAGCGGCCGACCCAGTTGGGGACCGGGGTGGCCTCCCACAGCACCTCGTTGAGCGCCTGGCCGACGCTGCGCCGCCCGCCCGCCATCGTCACCGCGAACCGCTCGTCGGTGAGCATGAGCCGCAGCGCGTTGCCGATCAGGTCGGTGGTGGGCTGGTGAGCCGCGTAGACGTTGCCCAGGAGGTCGTTGATGATCTCCTCGTCGTTGAGGCCCGCCGGGTGGTGCGCCAGCACCGAGGCGATGTTGGACGCGCCGGGGTTGGCCCGGGCGTGCTCCAGCAGCGCCACCATCCGGTTGGTCAGCCGGTCGAACGCGGCCGGTCCGGCCTTCCCGCTGACCAGGTCGACCATCTCCTGCGTCAGGGCCGGGTCGTCGTCCAGCCCGTACATGGGGTTCAGCACCCGCAACGGGATCTGGCTGGCGTACTCGGCCATCAGATCGGCGCGCCCGCTGCCCGCGAAGACGTCGATCAGCGCGTCCGCGACCCGCTCGCACTGCGCCCGCAGCTCGGACGGGTCCACGGACTCCATGCTCTCGATGATCGCCTCGGAGCGGCGCTCATGTTCGGCGCCCTCGGAGAACAGCATCGTCGGCCGGTAGGCGACGAACGTCATCAGCTCCCAGTCGGCCGGGACCCGGTCCCAGGAGTGCCAGCGGCGTGAGTCGCGGGCGAACAGGTTGGGGTCCGTGGTGACCCGCAGCAGCTCCCGGTAGCCGAGCACCAGCCAGACGGGGATGTCCGGTTCGAGCAGTACGGGGACGACGGGGCCGTGCTCGCGGCGGAGCTTGCGGTACAGCTCGTCCGGATCGGCGCGGAGCAGATCCATGTCCAGCCGCACCGCGCCCGGCTGCTCCGGCCAGCCCTGCGGGGGTGGTGCGGCGGGGGCGAAGGGGCCCTCTGGTGGGAACGTGGGGTCCGGGGTGGTCACGCGGTGGTCTCCCGGGCGGCGGAGGAGGTGGACAGGGAGTAGAGGTGACGGGCCAGCGCGACCAGCACGGCCTTGCTGGAGTCGCGCTTACGGGCGTCGCAGTCGATCATGGGGATGTCCGGGGGCAGATCGAGCGCGTCCCGGACCTCCTCCAGGGTGTGCTGCGGTTCGGTGAAGTTGTTGCGGGCCACGATGAACGGCGTCCCGTGGTACTCGAGCCGGTCGATGGCGTACCAGGAGTCTGCGAGCCGGTTGGTGTCGACCAGCACGACCGCGCCCAGGGTCCCGGCGAAGAGCCGGTCCCACAGGAACCAGAAACGTTCCTGCCCGGGTGCGCCGAACAGATAGAGCACCATCTGCTCGTCCAGGCTGATCCGGCCGAAGTCGAAGGCGACCGTGGTGGTCGTCTTCGACTGGACGAACGAGGCGTCGTCGATCCCGACGCCCGCCTGGGTCATCGTCTCCTCGGTGCTGAGCGGGCGGATCTCGCTCACCGACTGGACCATCGTCGTCTTGCCCACGCCGAATCCGCCGACGACGACGATCTTGAGGCCATCGCTCGCGCTCGCCCGCAGTGGCGCCCGGTCGTCGGCGCGTTCAGAGGTTCTGGAGTGCAACGAGCACCTTCTTCAGCGTTTCGGGCTCCGGCAGCCCTCCGTTGTCGGGGCGGGCCGCATGGGGATGGCGCGCGGTGATCTTGCCGGTGTCGAGCAGGTCGCAGAGCAGGATCTTGACCACGCTGACGGGCAGTCCCAGGTACGAGGAGATCTCCACGACCGCCATGGGCCGACGGCACATCCGGAGGATCTTGACGTGCTCGGACTGCATGCCGAGTGAGGGGTCGGATTCGCTGACGATGAGCGTGACCATGTCGAACACGCTCTCGTCGGCGCGGCTGCGGCCACCGGTGACGGTGTACAGCCGGTCAGGGTCCTCGCTGTCGAGCGGCCCTCGGATCATGCGTTCGCCCCGCCGCCCCGGCCGCCGTTCGCGAAGGTACGGGGCGCCGCCCGCAGATGGTCGCCGATCTGCTCGACCATCTCGTTCATGTTGTGGCCGATGATGCCGACGTCGGCCTCGTCGTGCGCCACGACGGCCAGATGGGCGCCCTCGCCCGCCTCGACGATGAACAGGATTCCCCCGTGGAACTCCGTCATGGACTGCCGGACGCCGCCGCTGCCGTCCCCGAACTCGATCGACGCACCGTGGGAGAGGCTCTGGATACCCGAGGCGATGGCCGCCAGCTGGTCCGCCTGGTCCACGGAGAGACCGGACGTCAGGCAGAGCTTGAGACCGTCCCGGGACAGCACCAGCGCGTGCCGGGCCCCCGGCGTCTTCTCCAGCAGGTTCTCCAGCAGCCAGTCCAAGCTGCGGTCTGTGGTGTTCATCGGCGTTCCTATCATCACGGCTGGTCGTTCTCTGCGGACTCAGCGGACTCGGCGGACTCGGCGGACGGCGCGGGGCAGCCGCGCGTGGCGTCACGGAAGGCACCGAAGCGGGCTCCGGCGTCGGTACGCGGAGGCTTCGGCTTGGCATCGGGCGCGGGCTTCGGCGTGGCCCGGGTGGCGGCGGCGAGGGTCTCGCCGCGGCGCCGCTTGGGCAGCCCGTTGATGCGCGGCTCCGCCGGGGCGTCGGCGCCGGAGGGGCCATCGGATGAGCTGGGCGCGCCGGAGGGCTCGGCGGCCGGGGACGGCTCCGCCACGGGCGGCGCGGAAGCGGCCGGGGCGGGCTGGGCCACCGGAGCCGAAGGGGCCACCGGAGCCGAAGGGGCCGCCGGGGCGGGTGCCTCGGCCACCGGCTCGGGGCGCTCGGCGCTCGCGGCGACCCGGGGGTCGGCCGCCGCCGGGGCGGCGGTACGCGGCCGGGCGGGCTCGACCCGGTTCCGTACGGGCGCCTCGGGCACCGCGTCCTGGTTGATGTGCGTGATCAGCTGCTGCGGGATCAGAACCACGACGCCGGTACCTCCCCGGGCGGACGGCCGGAAGGAGACCGTCAGCCCGTGCTTGCGGGCCAGACAGCCGACGACCGCGAGGCCGAGCCGGGTGCCGGACAGGGTCGTCAGGTCGAGTGTCTGCGAGGAGACCGCCTTCTGGGCGCGGGCCAGCGCGGACGGGCCCATGACCAGGCCGCCGTCCTCGATGGTGACCACGACGCCTGTGTGGGTCTCCTCGACGTAGACGTGCACCTCCTCGGTGGGAGGCGAGAAGCTGGTGGCGTTGTCCATCAGCTCGGCGAGGGCGTGCATGACGCCCTCGGCCGCGTAACCGGCCACCGCCGCGTTGCTGGCCGCGTGGACCCGTACCCGCTGATAGGCGCTGATCCGGCCGACCGCGCCGCGCAGGATGGACTCCATCACGATGGGCTTGGTCCAGCGGCGCCCGGAGCGGGCGCCGGTGAGGACCGCGATGCTGTCCGCGATACGGCCCGTCTGGGCGGTGGTGTGGTCGAGCTTCAGCAGGTCGCCGAGGACGCTCTCGTCGTGCCGGTTCTCCATCTCGCGCAGGTCCGCGAGCATGCTGGTGGCCAGGGCCTGGACCCGGCCGGCCGCGTTGGCGCAGGCGGCCATCGCGGAGGCGCGCATGCGCTCACCGGTGCCGATCTCCTGCACCACGCGGCGCAGCACCCGGCCGTGCGCCTGGTCGCCGGGCTTGGTCACCTGCATCAGCACGGTGTCCACGGAGCCGCCGTCCCGCAGGCCCTTCACCGCAGCGGGAATCGTTTCGTCAGCGAGCCGGGCGGCCTCCGCGGAGTACTGCGCGGCGGAGGCTTCCAGGCTCGCGATCCGGGACTGGAGACGGCCGATGGTCCGCGACCGGTGGGCGGCGACCGCGAGGGCCACGCCCAGCAGGACGGCCGCCAGCGCGCAGAAGACGGCGACGAGGACGCGCTGGGCTTCGGGCACCTCTGCCGTCACCCACGCTCCCGCCCCGCCGGCGACGACCGCGGCCCCCAGGGGCACGGCCAGGGCCTGCCGGGTCACGGCAGGCCCTTTGTAGGGATGGCTGGATATATGTGCTGACATCTATCAGGTCCTCATGGGCGCGTTCGTGGGTTGAGGGTGGACCACGCGGACATCAAGCCGTGGGCGGCACATGGTAGTACTGCTCAGAGAATTTTGAACGACCGCGCTCGGCACACGGACCATGACGACCTGTCAGCATCGAGGTCCGGCACCGGACGTTGTCCGATCGCGCCAAAGGTGAACGGTTCTGAGCTGGGGTCACGTATCCCTATTCGACAGACAGCACACCTGACGGCCGGAGCTAGAATGACTAGCACTACTAGACACGCCCGGACGCGTGAGCCGACGGCTCCAGACCGGCCTCCGGCGGTTCCGGCAGGGCCAGTTCGGCCCAGATGACCTTGCCGCCCGGGATGTAGCGCGTCCCCCAGCGCTCGGCGAACTGCGCGACCAGGAACAGCCCGCGGCCGCCCTCGTCGATCGGCGTCGCGTACCGCAGATGCGGTGAGGTGCTGCTCGTGTCGGACACCTCGCAGATCAGGGCGCGGTCGCGGAGCAGCTGCAGCCGGATCGGGCCGGTGGCGTGCCGGATGGCGTTGGTGATCAGCTCGCTGAGGACGAGTTCGGCGGTGAACGCGATCTCCTCCATGCCCCACTCCGCCAGCTGCCGCTGCACCCCGGCCCGGACCCTGGCCACCTCGGCGGGGTCGGACGGCACGTCCGAGGACACCACCCGGCCGGGGCCCAGCACCCGGGTCCGGGCGGCGATCAGCGCGATGTCGTCGCCCGGCTGGGTGGGCAGCATCGCGTCGAGCACCTCGGTGCAGATCTCCTCGGGCGACCGCCCCGGGTGCGCCAGGGCGCCGCGCAGCATCTCCAGACCGATGTCGATCTCCCGGCGGCGGTCCTCGATGAGCCCGTCGGTGTAGAGGACGATATGGCTGTTTTCGGCCAACTCCAGCTCGGCCGTGTCGAACGGCAGCCCGCCGAGGCCGAGCGGGGGCCCCGCGGGCAGGTCCGGGAACTGCACCGAGCCGTCCGGGCCCACCACGGCGGGTGGCGGATGCCCGGCCCTGGCCATGGTGCAGCGCCGGGTCACCGGGTCGTAGATCGCGTACAGACAGGTGGCACCGGTCGCCCCGGTGGTGGGCTCGCCCCCGGGGACGCCCTGGCCGAGCGGGCTCTCGTCCTGGTCGATGCGGGCCACCAGGTCGTCCAGATGGGACAGGATCTCGTCGGGCGGCAGATCGAGGGTGGAGAAGTTGTGCACGGCGGTCCGCAGCCGCCCCATCGTGGCCGCCGCGTGCAGCCCGTGCCCGACGACGTCGCCCACCACCAGCGCGACCCGCGTGCCCGGCAGCGGGATGACGTCGAACCAGTCGCCGCCGACGCCCGACTCGGCGGGCAGATAGCGGAAGGCCACGTCCAGCGCGCTCTGCGCGGGTACGGCGCGGGGCAGCAGGCTGTGCTGGAGGGTCACCGCCATGGTGTGCTCGCGGGTGTAGCGGCGGGCGTTGTCGATGCACACCGCCGCGTGCGAGGCCAGCTCCTGGGCGAGCGTCACCTCTTCGTCCTCGAAGGGGTCACGCTCCGCCATCCGCCAGAAGTTGACCACGCCGAGCAGCACGCCACGGGCCCGCAGCGGCACGGTGACCAGCGACCGTACGCCGTACTCGATGACCTTGCGGGTCTGGTCGGGGTCCTGCGCCTGCCAGCCGTACGCCTGGGTCAGATCGTCCTCCACGACCGCCTGCCCGCTGCCCAGGCCCCACGCCTGGGGCGTGGACTCGGCGAACGAGAACCGCTCGCCCACGCGGTAGAAGGGGTGGTCGGACCGGATGCCGTGGACGGCCGCCCGGCACATCTCCGCGCCGCCGACCGCGGGCGGCTCCTCCCCGCGCGCCACGGGATCCGCCAGGTCGACCGTGACGAAGTCGGCGAACCGCGGCACCGCCACCCGCGCCAGCTCCACGGCGGTACGCCCCACGTCGAGCGTGGTGCCGACCTCCACGCTGGCGTCGTACAGCAGCTTGAGCCGCTTCTGCGCCACGTCGGCGCGGCCCGAGAGGGCGCGCAGCTCGGTGGAGTCGCGCAAGGTCGCGACGCTGCCGGGCGGGCCGCCGTCGCGGTCGGTGGGCCGGTTGTTCACCGCCAGCAGCCGGTCGCCCGCCACCAGCACCTCGTCGGTGACGACGCGCCGGGAGAGCAGCAGCCCGGCCATCCCCGGGTCCAGGCCCAGCTGGCGGATCGGGCGCCCCTCGGGGCGCGGCGGCAGGCCGAGCAGCCGGGACGCCTCGTCGTTGGCGAGCACCAGCCGGGCATCGCCGTCGACGATCAGCACGCCCTCGCGGACGGCGTGCAGCACCGCGTCGTGGTGCTCGTACATCCGCGTCATCTCGCCCGGGTCGAGCCCCCGGGTCTGGCGCCGCAGCCGTCGGCTGACCATGGCGGTGCCGCCGGTGGCCAGGGCGAGCGAGGCGGTGACGGCGCCGATGAGCAGCGGCAGCTGGCGGTCGGCGAGCCCGCTCACCGTGCTGATCGTGATGCCCGCGCCGACCGCGCCGACGACCTTGTGGTCGCGGTCGAAGATCGGCGCCACCGCGTCCATCGCCTGCCCCAGGGTGCCGGGGCCGACATCGGTGGTGGTGTGCCCGCGCAGCGCCGGTTCGATGGTGCCGACGTAGTGCTTGCCGATCCGGTCGGGCTTGGGGTGGGTGATCCGGATGCCGTCGGTCTTCATCACGACGACGAAGTCCAGCCCGGTCTGCTTCCGGACGGCCTCCGCCTTCGGCTGGAGCACGGCGGTCGGATCGCGGCTGCGCAGGGCCTCGACCATCCCCGGCGAGTTGGCGAAGGACTCGGCGACCGCGACCGAGCGGCTGCGGGCCTCGTCGGTGGCGTCGTGCCGTACCTGGAGCACCAGGGCGACGGTCGCCGCGGCGCCGAGCAGCAGCACGATGATCAGCTGGAGGACGAAGACCTGGCCGGCGACGCTGCGGACGCTCATCCATGCCCGAGAGCGCCGTCCCGCCTCCTGAGGGCGCTCGCGCCGCCGACTCCGTGGGCGCCGACCGGGGAACACGCGGGCAACCCACGATCGACCCATGAACCGGGCCATAGAGATACATCTACACCGCTCATCCCCGGAAGGCGAGCCCCATCCGCCCGCTATGCCCAGGAGCATCACCATCCGCCGAGAAGGGGTGACTTTGCGTGGAGACGGCCGCCCGGAACGCGGGGTGCCGAGCCCGGCGGACTGTGTAAACCTGACATCAGGGCAATTCACCCGAATTGCCGCGAAACGGCGGCCGCCGGGCCGTCGATCGCGCCTGACGAAGGAGCCCGACATGGCCACTCACGCGGGTGGAGTCCACCCCGGAACCGCCCCACGCGCCCACGGCGCGGTAAGCGGACGTCTCGTCTTCGGTGCCGTCATGATGCTCTTCGGTGGTCTGATGACCCTGGCCCAGGGCATCGCGGCCGTACGCAACGACAGGGTGTTCGTGGAGACCCAGAGCTACGTTTTCAGCTACGACCTCAGCGGGTGGGGCTGGATCCACATGATCGTCGGCATCGTCCTGGTGGTCGCCGGACTGGCGACGTTCACCGGAGCGATGTGGGCCCGGACCGCGGGTGTGGTGATCGCGGGACTCGCCCTGCTGGCCAACTTCCTGTGGCTGCCGTACACCCCGCTGTGGGCGACGGTCCTGATGCTCATCGACGCGTTCGTCATCTGGGCCCTGTGCACCGGGGGCCAGGGCACGGAACCCGGAATGGGCGGAGCGCGAATGAGCGCGGCGGGCGGCCCCACGGGCGGCGGCCAGGGCTACGACACCCGAGGCGGCGGGGGCGGCCAGGGCTACGACACCCGAGGCGGCGGCCAGGGTCCCGACCCCCGGAGCGGCGGACCGGATTACCCCGAAGCCCGATGACGACGGGGCGGTGTCATCGGCGGCCCGTCCGCCGGTGACCGCCGCATCGCGTGCGGTAGGGCGGTGGCGGAGGCAGGGTGGAGCCATGCTGCTGGCCGATGTCGCGCGCACCTCCCGGCAGGTCGCGGCCACCTCCGCCCGCTCGGAGAAGATCGCCGCCCTGACCGGGCTGTTCCGCCGCACCGAACCCGCCGAGGCCCCCGTGGTGATCACGTATCTCGCGGGGAAGCTGCCGCAGCGCCGCACCGGTGTCGGCTGGTCCACCCTGCGCCAGCGGCACGAGCCCGCCGCCGCGCCACGGCTCGCCGTCCTCGACGTGGACGCCGCGCTCAGCCGGATCGCCGCCGTCTCCGGCACCGGCGCCGGGGCGGAGCGCAGGCGCCTCGTCGGCGCGCTGATGGCCGACGCCACCGAGGACGAGCAGCACTTCCTGCTCGGGCTCATCGGCGGGGAGCTGCGCCAGGGCGCGCTGGAGGCGCTGGCCGTGGAGGGGCTGGCGCAGGCCGTCGGCGCGCCGCCCGGCGACGTGCGCCGGGCGGTGATGCTCGGCGGTTCGCTGGGCGCGGTCGCCGAGGCGCTGCTCGCGCGCGGCCCGGCCGCGCTGGCCGACTTCCGGCTGGAGGTGGGGCGCCCGGTGCTGCCGATGCTCGCCCAGAACGCGGGGAACCTGGACGAGGCCATGGACCGGCTCGGCCCGTGCGTGATCGAGGAGAAGCTCGACGGCATCCGGGTCCAGGTGCACCGCGACGGGAACGACGTACGGATCTACACCCGCACCCTGGACGAGATCACCGACCGGCTGCCCGAGGTCGTCGCGGCGGCCCGCGAACTCGCCGTGCGGCGGGCCGTCCTCGACGGCGAGGTGATCCTGCTGGACGAGGCCGGGCGGCCGCGCCCGTTCCAGGAGACCTCCGCCCGGGTCGGCTCCCGGCTCGACATCGCCGGGGCGTCCGCCGCGCTGCCGCTGTCCCCCGTCTTCTTCGACCTGCTCGCCGTGGACGACCGCGATCTGCTCGCGCTGCCGACCCGCGAGCGCCACGCCGAACTGTCCCGGGTGGCCCCCGCGCCGCGCCGGGTGCGGCAGCTGCTCGCCGAGGACCCGGCGCATCCGGAGACCCGGCGGGCGGCCCGCGCGTTCGCCGCCGACGTACTGGACCGGGGCCACGAGGGCGTGCTCGCCAAGGGCCTGGAGGCCCCGTACGGCGCGGGCCGCCGCGGCGCGTCCTGGCTGAAGGTCAAGCCGGTGCACACGCTGGACCTGGTGGTCCTGGCCGCCGAATGGGGCCACGGCCGCCGCACCGGCAGGCTCTCCAACCTCCACCTGGGCGCCCGCCGCCCGGACGGCACGTTCCTGATGCTCGGCAAGACCTTCAAGGGCCTGACCGACGCGCTGCTGGACTGGCAGACGGAAGCCCTGCTGGGGATCGCGGTCAGCGACGACGGCTGGGTGGTGCGGGTCCGTCCCGAGCTGGTGGTGGAGGTGGCCTTCGACGGCCTCCAGCGCTCCTCCCGCTACCCGGCGGGCGTCACCCTCCGCTTCGCCCGCGTCCTCCGCTACCGGGAGGACAAACCCGCCGCCCAGGCGGACACGGTCGACACGGTGCTGGCCCTGCGGCGACCGTGAGCCGGGCCGCTCCCTGACATACCGTCAACAGGGTTTCGGCCGGGCCCGGTTCGGGGCTGCGGGACAATGAGGGTCCGCTCCCCGAACGAGAGGCCCCCGCGTGGAGACGACCGTCGCTACGGACCGTGCCGCCGAGCGCGCGCCCGCACGGCGCCTTGTGCGGCTTCCCGAACGGGGGCGGGGGGCGGCCTGGTGGGCGGTGGCGCTGCTCGGCGGGGTGAGCGTCGTACTGGGGTGCCGGGCCGTGGGCACCGATGGCGTCACCCCCGTACCGCAGCTGCTGGCCTTTCTGCCCTGGCTGCTGGTCCCCGCCCTGCTGGGGCTGCTGCTCAGCGTGGCCGCGCGCTGGCCGCTGGGGTGCGGCTGGGCGCTGCTGAGCGCCGCGGTGACCGGCTGGTTCATCCAGCCGTACGACCCCGGCCCGGCGCCCGCGCCGCGCGGCCCGGTCGCCGCTCAGCTGCGGGTGCTCAGCGCGAACCTGGAGTTCGGCCAGGCCACGGACGGGCTGCTGGCCGCGCTGCGCCGGGAGCGGCCGGACGTGGTGTCCGTCCAGGAGTGCGACGTCCACTGCGCGGACGCGCTCGGCTCGGCGGCCGTCCGTAAGGCGTATCCGTACCGGGAGATCGTCACCGGCAGCCCGGCCGAGGGCTCGGCGATCCTCAGCGCCTTCCCGCTGGAGAAGGCGCGGGGCGTGTCCGGCGAGCTGTCGATGCCGGGCGCGGTCGCGCGGATCGCGGGCGTACGGCTGCGGCTCCAGGTCGCGCACCCGATGCCGCCGATGCCGGGGCAGCTGGACGTGTGGCGCACCGAACTGGGGCGGCTGCGTACGTACGCGGCCGGGCGCGGCGACGCCCCCACGCTGATCGCGGGCGACTTCAACGCGACCCAGGACCACGCCGCCTTCCGGGACCTCCTGGACACCGGGATGCGGGACAGCGCACGGGCCACCGGGCTGTCCCGGACGCCGAGCTGGCCGAGCACCACGAGCCCGGTGCTGGGCGCGCAGATCGACCACGTGCTGGTCAGCGACGCGCTGCGGCCGCGTACCGCCCGCTTCCTGGACCTGGGGAACACCGACCACCGGGCGCTGCTGGTCGACCTGGACCTGCACGCGGGCTAGAGGGCGTCCGGGTCGTCCGCGGTGGCCAGTTCGAAGGGGTCCTGGGCCGGGGCCTCGCCGGGGCCGTGCGGCTCGCGCCGCCACCGCTCCTTCTCCGCCTCCAGCGCGTTCCACAGCAGGTTGAGCGGATGGTCGGCGCGGTACCCCGCGCGCTCCCCGCGCCGGGTGAAGGCGCCCAGCAGCACCTCCAGCTTCGGCCCGGTGTCATGGGCCAGTTCGACGGCGCGCAAGCCCCGCGCGTACGCCGCCCGCGGGTCGCCCGCCGCGTCCGCGACGCCCCCGGTGACCAGCATGCAGCCGCGCACCACCCCCGAACGCAGCAGCTCGAAGCCGTAGTTGACGTTGTCGATCTCGGCGGCGATGCGCAGGGTGTCCCGGTAACCGGCGCCGAACCAGGCGTGCAGCACCCCGGCCATCACCCCGCCCGCCGAGACCACCAGCGGCAGCGTGGCCAGTTCGCCGCGCTCGACGGCCGGTCCTGGCAGTTCGTCCACCGGCAGATTGGTCACCAGCGACACCGCGCTGCGCCGCCACTCCATCACGTCGAAGGCGTCGAGTTCGGTGGGCTGGGTCCCCGGCTCGGTCACCACACTTCCGCACACCAGATCGATTTCCTTGGCGCGCAGTTTGGCCAGCACGTCCCGGGTCCGCACATGGCCGACCCTGAGGTCGATCCCGCGTTCCCGGAATTCCCCGGCGACCCGCTCCCGGGCGCTCGCGAGATAGCCGAGCGTCAGGCGCGTGGTGCCCACCATCAGGCTCCGGCCGAGGCGACGGCGGGAGCCGTGGATGCCGTCCAGCCAGTCACCCAGCGTTTCCCCCGCCAAGGCGACGAGCGCCTCGCCCGTGCCGGTGAACAGCACATCCTTGCCGCGCCCCTGCTTGAGCACCAGAGGCTCGCCGCACAGCTCGGAGAAGTTGCGGTTCATGGTGTCGAGCTGCTTTTGCACACTGGCCTGTTCCCGCCCCAGCGCCCGGGCGGCGCCCAGCGCCGTACCGGTCTCATGGACCACGACCAGCGTGCGGAGCTGGTCCATCGTGGTGTCCATGAGCGCGAGCGGACTGTCCAGCAATCCGGTCCTCGTCATGATTTCCCCGTCCCCGTCGTACTTCCCCGTATCTCCCCTCGCTCCCCGCCAAGGGGTCCCGAAATGCTCTTCCCCTACGGCGTAATCACCAAATCGGATCTCGCGAACGGCCCCTGGGCCCATGCGGGCACCAGGGGTCGTTCGCTGAGCGGTAGTCAGGCGCCGATGTCGCCGCCGTCGCGCCGCCAGACGCTGACCACCGACGGGCGGACCAGCGTGCCCGGCCCCTCCGGCCACGTGGACGCGGGCTTCTCGACGCTCGCCCCGTCCAGCTCGCCCGGGTGCTGCACCGCGACCAGCACCCGCCGGTCCTGCACGATCGGGCCGCAGGTCTCGGCGCCGTTCGGGACGGTCAGGAACTGCCGCACCTCACCGCGCCTGCCCCCCGCCGTCGCCACCCCGAACAGCCCGTCGTGGTTGCCGAGCGCGTTGCCGTCGGTGGAGATCCAGAGGTTGCCGAACGCGTCGAAGGTGAGGTTGTCCGGGCAGGAGATCGGGCTGACCTGGTCCTTCGGGAAGCCGCCGAAGTAGGTGCTCGGGTCCTCCGGGTCGCCGCACACCAGGAACAGCCGCCAGTTGAAGCTCTTGGAGCCCGGGTTGTTGCGGCGCTCGGTCAGCTCCAGGATCTGGCCGTGCTTGTTGCCGTTGCGCGGGTTGGCCTCGTCGACCGGCGCCTTGCCGTCCTTGCCTCGGTCGGTGTTGTTCGTCAGCGCGATGTAGACCCGGCCGGTGCGCGGGCTCGGCTCGACGTCCTCGGGGCGGTCCATCTTCGTCGCGCCCACCTTGTCGGCGGCGATCCGCGTGAAGACGTACACCTCCTCGGCCGTCATCCCGTCCACGTGCGAGGTGTCGCCGGTCGCCAGCGGTATCCAATCGCCGGAACCGTCGAACTCGCCGTCGTCGGGCAGCTTCCCGGAGCCATCGATCTCCTTCGCCGGGCTGTCACCGGTGAACTTGGCGACGTACAGCGTGCCCTCGTCCAGCAGCGTGCGGTTGTGCTCGCGGGCGGTGCGGCTGCCGCCCTTCATCATGCGCTTGGCCGACACGAACTTGTAGAAGTAGTCGAACTTCTCGTCGTCGCCCATGTAGAGCACCGGGCGGCCGTCGGTCGTCAGGCGCGGCTCGGCGGCCTCGTGCTTGAAGCGGCCCAGCGCGGTGAGCTTGCGCGGGGTGGAGTCCGGGTCGAACGGGTCCACCTCGATGACCCAGCCGAACCGGTTCGGCTCGTTGGGCTCCTTCGCCACGTCGAAGCGGTCGTCGAAACGCTCCCACTTGCGCTCGGAGGCGCCCTCCTCGAAGCCGTAGCGCTTCAGGCGCGCCTTAGAGGTCGCGTCGGGGGCCTTGTCGGCGTTGGCGAAGTACTGGTTGAAGTTCTCCTCGCCCGACAGGACGGTGCCCCACGGGGTGATGCCGCCACCGCAGTTGTTCAGCGTGCCGAGGACGCGCTTGCCGGACGGGTCCGCCGAGGTGCGCAGCAGCTTGCCGCCCGCCGCCGGGCCCGTCACCTCGAACGGCGTCGTCGCGGTGATCCGCCGGTTGAGCTGGTGCCGCGACATGGCCGTCAGCCTGCCGTCCTTACGGTGCTCCTCCGCCACCACGACCGACAGCCCGTGCGCCGCCCAGCCGATCTCGGCCTGCTCCCGGGTGGGGTTGTCCGCGTCGTACCCCGCGAACATCAGCACCTCGTCGGTGTACTCATGGTTGACCACCAGCACCTGGCGGTCGCGCTCGTGCGGGACGTCCAGCACGGCCATGTAGTCGTTGTTGTAGCCGAACTGGCCCGCCTGGGCCTTCGCCGACTGGTTGTCCGGGTCGAAGGCGGGAGCGCCGCGGAGGATCGGGTCGCCCCAGCGGATGACAAGGTTCTGGTCATGTCCCCCGGGGATGACCACCGCGTCCTTCGTGTTCGGCGCGACCGTGGGAAAGCGCAGCCCACGGGCGGGCTTGCCCTTGGGGTCCGGCTTGCCCGGCGCGGCCTCGGCCCGGGGCGCCTGCCCCACGGCCGCGACCCCGGTCGCGGCCGCGACGGTCACCACGGCACTCGCCCGCATCAGCGAACGGCGCGACAGGGCGCCCGCGATGACGTCCCCCACGTAGGCGTTGTCACTCGTGTTCGGCGTCTCGTGGAAACAGGCGTCACCACAGCGGTACCGGCAGGTCAGTGCGGAACGACCGCCCGGATGTGAGCTGATGAGCGGCAGGAGCTTGGGCACGACTTCCCCTCCGTAGGACGTCACATCGTGGCGGCCCCCGCCGACATGACGTCGGAATCCTTTGGCCGCGAAGCTAGGCGTGTAGAACCGCACAACGACGACCGCACCGTGAACCGAAGGTGAACGACGGGCGACCGGAATCGGCGACCGAAACCAGCCGGTGGGACCGCTAGCCTTTCGACACCACGGTCATGCGCCGTCATGCACCGCACTCGAACACGTGAGAGGTATCTCCCATGGGCATACGGGACCTACTGCGCAAAGTATTCGGACGCTCCCGAGACACCCGGGTGGACGATTCCGCTGCGCCGGAGGCGGCAGTTGTCCCGGCCCCCCAATCCGAGTCGGAGTCGGCTCCCGAGCCGAAGCCCGACCCGGCGCCGGAAGAACCCGCCCACGACCCGGCTCTGGCCGAGCCCCTGAAGACCCTGGACGAAATCCTGGGCACCCCCGCCACCCCCAAGGCCCCAAAGGACCAGCCCAAGTCCCCGGCCGAGACGCAGCCCACGTCCGCGGACGAGGACGCCGAGGCGAAGACGGCCGCCGAGAGCGAGCCCGTGGCCGCCCCGACCGAGCAGGCAGAGGCCACGCCCACCGCCAACGACGAGCCGACCCCGGCAGCGGAAGCCGCCCCCACGGCCGCCGAGGACGCTCCGGCGGACGACGCCAAGGCCGAAGCGGTAGCCGACAGCGAGCCAGTGGCGAACGCCGACGCCAAGCCCGTCCAGGCCGACACCGCCACGACCGAGGCCCAGCCCGAGCCGACCGCCAGCACCGACGCAGCACCCGAGCCGGTGACAGCCGAAGCCGCCGACGAGCCGACCCCGGCAGCGGAAGCCGCGACGTCGGCGGACGCCGAGGCCGAGAGCGCCAGCGCGGAAGCAACGCCCGCCCCGGCAGCGACCGCCACGGCAGACGACCAGCCGACCGCAGCGGCAGAAGCCCCCGCTGACAACGCCCCCGAGCCCGTGGCCGCCGCGTCCGCCGAGGACGCCCAGGCCGAGCCCGACGTGGCCGCCGCCGTCGCAGGCGACGTCGTTACCCCGGCCGACGTCACAACGGACGTCGCCCCGGAGCCCCAGCCCTCGGCCGCCCCGGTGGCAGAAGCCGCCGCCACCACGCCCGACAGCACGCCTGCCGCGACTGCGGACGCCGAAGACGCCCCGGCCGACGACGCCAGGGCAGAGGCGGACGCCGAGAGCGAGCCCGTGGCGAAGGCCGACGACAAGGCCGCCCAGGCCGAGCCGGAGGTGGCCGCCGCGAGCGCCGACGACAAGGCCGCCCAGGCCGAGCCCGACGTGGCCGCCGCCGTCGCGGGCGAGGTCATCACCCCCGCCGACGTCACGACCGACGTCGCACCGGAGCCCGCCGCTGCCGCCGCGCTCGGGGGGCCGCTGGCCGGGATGGGGGCCGCCGCGTCCGGCGCCCTGGCGGGGCGCGGGCTGGGCGGCACGCGTGCCGTCGTCTACCTCGTACTGGACCGCTCGGGCTCGATGCGGAACTACTTCAAGGACGGCACCGTCCAGCACTTCGCCGAGCAGACGCTCGCCCTCTCCGCGAGCGTCAACGACAGCGGCACCCTGCCCATCGTGTTCTTCTCGACGGACATCGACGGCACCGCCGAGATCGGCGTGGACGACCACCAGGGCCGCGTCGAGGAGCTGCACGCCTCGCTCGGGCACATGGGGCGGACGAACTACCACCGGGCCGTCGAAGCGGTGATCGAGCACTACAAGGCGTCCGGCACGAAGGACCCCGCCCTGGTGGTCTTCCAGACGGACGGCGCGCCCACCGGCAAGGCGGCGGCCGAGAAGGCGCTGTGCGAGGCGGCGGGGCTGCCGCTGTTCTGGCAGTTCGTCGGGTTCGGCGACCCCGAGGCGAAGGGGTTCGACTTCCTCCGTAAGCTCGGCACCTCCCCGGCCCTCGCCGTCCCGGAGAAGCGGGCGCTCGACAACGCGGCGTTCTTCCACGCCGGTCTCGACCCCCGGTCGCTGGCCGACGCCGAGCTGTACGAGGAGCTGCTGAAGGCGTTCCCGGGGTGGCTGGAGAGCGCCCGGGCCGCGGGCGTGCTCAAGTAAGGCAGACACAGCACACAGACGAGGGCCGTCCGCGCACCGGAATACCGCGCGGGTGGCCCTCACTGCTCAGATACGATATGGGCGGCCGTCGCCGCCCGCGCGGCAGGCCGAAAGTCACCCACCGTACCGACTTGGGAGCAGCCTGCAATGGCTCGACACCTCATCACCAGCGCCCTTCCCTACATCAACGGGATCAAGCACCTGGGCAACATGGTGGGGTCCATGCTCCCGGCCGACGTCTACGCCCGCTATATGCGCCAGCGCGGCCACGACGTGCTGTACATCTGCGCGACCGACGAGCACGGCACCCCGGCCGAGCTGGCCGCCAAGGAGGCCGGGCTGCCGGTGGACGTGTTCTGCGCGCAGCAGCACGACGCGCAGAAGGCGATCTACGACGGCTTCGGCCTGGCCTTCGACTACTTCGGCCGCAGCTCCTCCCCGCAGAACGTCGAGATCACCCAGCGGATCGCGCGCGAGCTGAAGGCGAACGGCTTCATCGAGGAGCGCTCGATCCGCCAGGTCTTCTCGATCGCCGACGACCGCTTCCTCCCCGACCGCTACATCGAGGGCACCTGCCCGCACTGCGGCTACGACCGGGCCCGCGGCGACCAGTGCGAGAACTGCACCCGGGTGCTGGACCCCACCGACCTCATCGACGCCCGCTCCGCGATCAGCGGCAGCAGCGATCTGGAGATCCGGGAGACCAAGCACCTGTTCCTGCTCCAGTCGAAGCTGGCCGAGGAGGTCGGCGCCTGGGTCGAGGAGCGCGGGAAGGACTGGCCCACGCTCGCGTCCTCCATCGCCCGCAAGTGGCTGACGGAGGGGCTCCAGGACCGCGCGATCACCCGCGACCTGGACTGGGGCGTTCCGGTCCCGGCGGACACCTGGCCGGAGCTGGCGGCCGAGGGCAAGGTCTTCTACGTATGGTTCGACGCCCCGATCGAGTACATCGGCGCGACCAAGGAGTGGGCGGACCGCGACCCGGCGCAGCGCGACTGGAAGTCGTGGTGGTACGACGTGGACACGACCGTCCGCTACACCGAGTTCATGGCGAAGGACAACGTCCCGTTCCACACGGTGATGTTCCCGGCCACCCTGCTCGGCACCCGGGACGCCTGGAAGAAGGTCGACGTCGTCAAGGCCTTCAACTGGCTGACGTACTACGGCGGCAAGTTCTCCACGTCGCAGAAGCGCGGGGTCTTCACGGACGCCGCGCTGGAGGTGCTGCCCGCCGACTACTGGCGCTACTTCCTGATGGCGAACGCGCCCGAGTCCGACGACACCTCCTTCACCTGGGAGCACTTCACCGCCACGGTCAACAAGGACCTCGCGGACACCCTCGGCAACTTCGTCAACCGGGTGCTGTCGTTCTCCCGTAAGCGGTTCGGCGACGAGGTCCCTGCGGGCAAGGCCGCGGGGGAGGCCGAGGAGCGCCTCGGCGAAGAGATCGCGCGGCTGCTCGCGGAGTACGAGGAGCACATGGACGCGCTCCAGTTCCGCAAGGCGGCGGCCGCGCTGCGCGCCCTGTGGAGCGCGGGCAACTCCTACCTGGAGGAGAAGGCCCCCTGGCTGGAGATCAAGGCCGACCAGGAGGCCGCGGCGCTCACCCTCCGCACGGCGATGAACCTGATCCACCTCTACGCGATCGTCTCGGAACCCTTCATCCCGGCGTCGGCGGCGGCCATGCGGTCGGCGTTCGCGCTGGCCGGGGACACCGCGCGGTGGGTCGGCCAGGAGGAGGCCAGGGCGCTGTCCTCGGTCCCGGCGGGCACGGCCTTCACGGTGCCGCCGGTGCTCTTCGCGAAGATCACCGAAGACGACCTGGAGTCCTACCGGGAGCGCTTCGGCGGTACGGAGGAGCCGGTGGCGGCCGAGGAGCCCACGGAGCCCAAGGCCAAGTAGTGACGGCGGCGTCGATCGTTCGGCAACCGTACGTTTAGCCCGCGCGACTTCCCTGTGGAGGAAACCTCCGCAGGGAAGTCGAGGAACCCAGTGCCGGACCCATGTGTCACGGTGTCGGTCCACGGCCCCGATCCGCTCGCGCGGGCCGGGGTCGTCCGCCATCTGGATCAGCAGCCGGGCGTCGAGCTGACGCACCAGACCGGCACGGTGGCCGTCATGCTCGCCGAACGCCTCGACGCCCGCGCCGGCGCCGAGCTGCGCCACCTGGTACGGGGCGGACGGCAGCGGGTGGTGCTGGTCGCGGGCGAGCTGCGCGAGGCGGAGCTGCTGACGGTGATGGAGTACGGCGTACGGGCGGTGCTGTGGCAGCACCGCACCACACCCCGCCGCCTGCTGCGCGCCGTACACCGGGCCGCCCGCGCGCAACGGGGCGAGCCGTGCGGCGTGGACCGGCGGCTGACCGACCTCTTCCCGCGCTGATACGCGCTGATCAATACGCACGCGGAACCCCCGGAGAGCCCCCCACGAGCTCCCCGGGGGCCGCCGTCACATGCCGGTGCCGTCGTTGGTCGCGTCGGGGTCGACCCCGAGGGTGAGCGAGCCGACGACGCCCTTGGCGATCTTCCCCTTGCGGTACTGGAGCTTCAGCAGACCGCCCTCGGCCCCGTTGCCCGGGTAGATGCCGTCCTCGTCGAGGGTGGTGCGCGGGGTGGTGCTGGTGCTGTACGGCGCCACCTCGGCGGAGTCGAGCACGGCCTCCTCGGCGAAGAAGAGCTGCCCGGTGTGGCAGGCGTGGCCGCCCTCGTAGCCGGAGTCGGTCAGCTTGCCGTCCACGTGCACCTTGGTGTGGATGTGCACGCACCGGCCCCGGTACCAGCCGGGGAAGACGGTGGTGAACTCGACGAAGCCGTGCCGGTCGGTGAGCTGGGTGCCGCGCAGATACCGCTTGTCGTCGGTCGGGTCCTGGTGGCCGCCGCCGGGCGGGGCTCCGGTGGGCGGGGTGCCGGTGGGCTCCCCGGTCGGCGTACCGGTGGGCGGGGCTCCGGTCGGCGGGGTGCCGCCGCCGCTGCTGGAGTCCTCGTAGCCGGAGTAGAGCCCGAGCGCGTCGCAGTGCCAGATGTCGACGGCCGCTTTCGCGAGCGGTTTACAGGTGACGGAGTCGATGAGTTTGAGCCGGAGGGTCATCGGGATGCCCTCCTTGCCCTCCGTGATGTTCTTTCTGATCTTGTCGGCGTCGATGTAGTACGGACCCTCGGTGGTCTCCGAGGTGAGCCGGTAGCAGACCTCCTGGGACGAGGAGGAGGCCGACGCCGAAGGGGAGGCGGCGGAGGTGGAGCCGTCGGGGGAGGCCGAGGCGGTGGTGGCGGCGATGGTGCCCACACCGGCTGCCGCGACCACGGCGCCGCCCGCCACGACGACCCGGCGCCTCGTCATGTCCCGCCCGTTCGCGGGGGTGTTCTTCTGGGGTTCGGTCATGGCAGGGGACACTAGGGCCGCAACCTGTCAACGGCATGGGTGCTTGCTTTGAATCCTCCCCTCCCGGAGGGAGGGGACTCCTGGCTCAGGCCGCCTCTTGGAGCAGCGCTCCAAGAGGTCTTCCGCCATCAGCACCAGCCGGGTTGAGACCAGCCCGGAGAAGCATCACGCGTGCGGAGTTCTTGTCCCTCGAGGACACGGTTCCGCACACGGCGCAGGTGTAGGTGCGCTCACCCAGCGGCAGGCGATGCTTGGCTCTCGCATCGCAGTGCGCGCAGTCCATCGTGGTGTACGCGGGGTGGACAAGGCGGATGTCCCGCCCATGTTTGCGGCCCATGGCCACCAGAGCGGCCTTGGTGGCGCCGATGGCGGCGTCAGCGGCCTTGCGGGCTCTTCGCCTCGCGGTAGCCCTTCGACGCCGGTTGCCCCTTCTTCGGCCTGCGGCGGGCCATCATCCGGTCGTACCGGGTCAGCTTCGCCTGGGCCTTCCTGCCGTACCCGGCGTTCGGCAGGTCGTGCGCGTCGGACGTGGTGGTCGCGGTCTCCTTCACGCCCCAGTCGACACCGAGTACGCGACCCGTTCTCCGCATGGGCTGTACCTGGGCGACCACGACGAAGGAGCAGTACCAGTGCCCGAGACTGTCCTGGTACACACGAACCGAGGACGGCTCACCCGGCGGTTCCCGCGACCACACCACCACCACGACGATGCCGCCCGCCAGATGCAGTCGGCCGTCTTTCAACCGGAACCCGCGCCGGGTGTAGTTGAGGGTCGGCAGCGCCTCGCGCTTGGATTTCCACTTCGGCATCCCGGCCCGGCGCGCCATGGGCAGGCCTGCGCGGATGTCCTTGTGCGCCTTGGCGCGGGAGCGGCCGAAGTCGCGGATGATCTGCTGCTGAGGAACCGAGGAGCCCTCACGCAGCCACGGCGTCCTCCGCCTCGCTTCGGTCAGCATCCTGTCGAGCTGAGCCGGGCCGCACGTGGCCTTCTGACCGGTGGACTTGTTGTGCAGGTACACGGCCTTCGCCTTGGCGACACATTCGTTCCACACCCAGCGGCACCGGTCCCACTCCGCCACCAGGGCGGTGCGAGCGGTGGAAGACACGCGCAGCCGGTAGGTGTACCGCGCATGCCCGCCCTCCGCAGCCACCCCCACGTGTGCCATCTCGCCCCCTCACGACCCCGACCGGGACGACGCGCCCTCCCGAACTCTCTGAAGGACCATACGTACGACAGCAGCACACACGTCCCCCGATCCCACGGCCATCACCCCGACCAGCGAACAAAAGAACGCACGTTCGCATCATCTCGGCGATACCGACAGCGATACGGGCGCTCGGCGCCCTGAACCGGATGCGGCGACACTCCGCCTCGCGACACCCGGATGCGACGCCTGTGGGAACGGCGTCAACGAGCCAAAGTCGGCCGGGACAGAGTCAGCGGGCCAGCGAGTCCTCCGGCCCCATCACCACGACCGGGTGGCGGTCGGGGTCGAGGGTGCGCAGCAGCGTCCGCATATGCGCCCTGGAGAGGCTGATGCAGCCCTGGGTGGGCCCGTTGTGGTCGACGTGGAACCAGATGCCGCCGCCCCGGTCGTCGCCCAGCGGCCTGGTCCAGTCGCGCGGGGAGGTCCCGGCCTCGCGGTTGTAGTTGATCGCCACGACGTAGTCGAAGGCCCCGGCCAGCGGCTCGCCCTCGGCGCCGGTGCCGCTGATGGTGAAGCCCTGGACGGCGTGGTCGTAGGTGAGCTTGGTGCCCGGATCGGGCAGCTTCCCGCCCCCATCGGACAGGCGGAAGACGCCGGTCGGGGAGCGGAGGTCGCCCTGCCGGTGGTGGTCGGTCCAGCCTCGGGCGGCGTTGTGCGCCTTCCAGGAGGGCCCGGCCCGCCAGACGGGGCCGCCTCCGGCGTCGCCCTCCCGGTCGCCGGTCGTCCCGCCCGCCGCGGAGCGCTCGTAGAGCACGACGGAGGAACGGGTCGCGTCCCGGCCACTGCCGGTGACGACCACGACCTGCTCGGCGTCCCGGGGCACGTCGGCGCGGGTGCGCGGCCCGAGCCCGGGCAGGTCGCCCGCCCGCTCGGCGGGGGCGGGCCGCCCGGCGGGGCTCTGCGTCCCCGTGGGCGCGCCCGCCGCGCCGGAGCGGCCCGCGGAGCCCTTGGCGTCCGCGGTGCCCTTGGCGTCGTCCGTGGTGTGCTTACGGGACCCGTCCCCGGGACCCGCGCAGCCCGCGAGCGCCGCGATGAGCAGCGCCGTGGCAACGGCCGGAATCCGTACCCTCACTGTGTCCTCCGCCCCTGGATACGCACCGGGCGCGGATCTCCTGTCCCGTCCGCGCCGTTACTCGGCGTCCTTCCCCTCAACCGGCTGCTCAGCCTTCTCGCCCTTCTCCGTCTTCCCGGCGCCCTTCTCGGCCTGCTTGACCTGCGGCTTGCGCACCGACAGGTGCAGCTCCCGCAGCCGGGCGTCCTCCACCTCGCTGGGCGCGCCCATCAGCAGGTCCTGGGCGTTGCCGTTGAGCGGGAACGCGATGGTCTCGCGGATGTTCGGCTCGTCGGCGAGCAGCATGACGATGCGGTCGACGCCGGGGGCGATGCCGCCGTGCGGCGGTGCCCCGAAGTGGAACGCGCGCAGCATGCCGCCGAATTCCCGCTCGACGTCCTCGCGGGAGTATCCGGCGATCTCGAACGCCTTGAACATCACGTCCGGCTCGTGGTTCCGGATGGCGCCGGACGACAGCTCGGTGCCGTTGCAGACGATGTCGTACTGCCACGCGAGGATGTCCAGCGGGTCCTGGTTCTCCAGCGCGTCCAGACCGCCCTGCGGCATGGAGAACGGGTTGTGGGAGAACTCGATCTCGCCGGTGTCCTCGTTCCGCTCGAACATGGGGAAGTCCACGATCCAGCAGAAGCGGAAGACGTTCTCCTCGAAGTGGCCGGTCCGCTTGGCGGCCTCGACGCGCACGGCGCCCATGATCTTGGAGACCTCGTCGAAGTCGCCCGCGCCGAAGAAGACCGACGTGCCGGGCTTGCCCTCGACTTCGGCGATCAGCTTCTCGACGTCCTCATCCGTGAGGAACTTGGCGATCGGCCCGGTGAGCTTGGAGTCCTCGCCGATCCGGACCCAGGCGAGGCCCTTGGCGCCCTGCTCGACCGCGAACTCGCCCATCTGGTCGAAGAACTTCCGGGGCAGCTCGGCGGTGTCCGGCACGGCCAGCGCGCGCACGTGCTTGTCGGCGAACGCCTTGAAGCCGGAGCCCGCGAAGACCTGGCTGACGTCGACCAGTTCCAGCTTGGCGCGCAGGTCCGGCTTGTCAGAGCCGTACTTCAGCATCGCCTCGCGGAACGGGATCCGAAGGAACGGCGAGGTGACGTGGCGGCCGCCGCCGAACTCCTCGAACAGCTCGGTCATCACCTTCTCGATGACCTCGAAGACGTCCTCCTGCTCGACGAAGCTCATCTCGACGTCGAGCTGGTAGAACTCGCCCGGCGAGCGGTCGGCGCGGGCGTCCTCGTCGCGGAAGCAGGGCGCGATCTGGAAGTAGCGGTCGAAGCCCGCGATCATCAGCAGCTGCTTGAACTGCTGCGGGGCCTGCGGCAGCGCGTAGAACCGGCCCGCGTGCAGCCGGGAGGGGACCAGGAAGTCGCGCGCGCCCTCGGGGGAGGTGGCGGACAGGATCGGGGTCGCCATCTCGTTGAAGCCCTGCGCGGTCATCTTCTGCCGGATCGCGGAGATCACGGCGGAGCGCAGCATGATGTTGCGGTGCATCCGCTCCCGGCGCAGGTCCAGGAAGCGGTGCTCAAGGCGCCGCTCCTCGCCGACCCCGTCCTCCGGGTAGACGGTGAAGGGCAGCGGGTCGGCCGCGCCGAGCACCTCGACGTCGGCGACCTCGACCTCGATCGCGCCGGTGGGCAGCTCGGGGTTGACGTTGTCGGCGCCGCGGGCGATCACCCGGCCGTCGACGCGGACGACGCTCTCCTTGGAGATCGAGCTGAGCTTCTCGTTGGCGGCGGTGTCGGGCCGGACGACGAGCTGCACCAGGCCGTAGTGGTCGCGCAGATCGATGAAGAGGATGCCGCCCAGGTTCCGTCGATTGTGCAGCCAGCCGGAGAGCCGAACGTCGGTGTCGACGTCAGCGGCGCGGAGCTGGCCACAGGTGTGGGACCGGTACCGATGCATCATTCATCCAAGTCGTCAGGTGGGGAGTGTTGCGTACCCTCGTTAAGCTTCCGGCCAAGCGTACCGGCGCCGTGACCTTCACTGGTAAGCGCGCGGAAAATGCCCATAAGGTAGCGCAATGCGCACCGAGGACCTGCTGGCCGCCATAGCGACCGGACTGTGGCGGTGGGACAGCGTCTCGGGCGCCGTCTCCTACGACGCCGAGGCGGCCCGTCTGGTGGGCCTGCCCGCCGAGGCGGTCACGCTCCCCGAGTCCACCGCCCGGGCCCGCTTCCACCCGGCGGACTGGCTGGAGCTGCAGTCCATCGTGATGCTGGCGGCGGCCGAGGGCACCCTCGCCGAGGCCCTGATGCGCATCGTGGACGAGAAGGGCAAGGTGCTGCGGACCGTGCGCACCCGGTCCCGGCCGGTCGACCACCCCGACGACGAGGGCGGCCAGCTGATGCTCGGCACGCTCCAGGAGGTCCCCGAGCCGCTGCCGGGCACCACCGCGGGCCGCTCCCCGGTCACCGGCGACTGGCGGCGCAACCGCGAGGCGTTCCTGCTGGACGCCGGGCGGGCGCTGGCCGAGGCGATGTCCACCGCCGAGGTGCTGCGGGTGGCCGCCGGGCTGTCCATGCCCGGTTTCTCGCCGGACGGGCTCGCCGTCTTCGGCGTCAAGGGTGACCGGATCTCGCTCATCGGCCACCACGGCCACCGGCTGGACACCGAGCATCCGTCCGCCGACATGCCGGTGGCCACCGACCACCCGGCGGCCGAGGTGGCCCGCACCGGCCGGGCCGTCTACCTGCCCTCTCCCGAGGAGTACCGCGGCCGGTTCCCCGCCGCCTGGCACCGGATGCGGCCGCTGAAGCGCCGCTCCTGGGCCTTTCTGCCGCTGATCGTCGCGGGCCGCACCATCGGCGCGTGGATGGCCGGATTCGCCCACCCGGTCGCGTTCTCGCCCGACGAGCGCTCGGTGCTCACCACGATCGCGCGGATGCTGGCCCAGGCGCTGTCCCGGGCGGCCCTCCAGGAGACCGAGCGCGAGCTGTCGGACGGCCTCCAGCGCTCGATGCTGCCCGCCGCCAAGCCCGACATCCCGGGGCTCACGGTGGCCGCGCGCTACGTGCCGACCGGCGGCGGGCTCCAGGTCGGCGGCGACTGGTACGACGTGATCGCGCTGCCCTCGGGGCGCACCGCCCTGGTGATCGGCGACGTGCAGGGGCATGACGTCCGGGCCGCCGGGATCATGGGGCAGCTGCGGATCGCGGTGCGGGCGTACGCCTCCGAGGGCCACCACCCGGACGCGGTGCTCGCCCGCGCCTCCCGCTTCCTGTGCGGACTCGCCGACCCCAATGGGGACGGGGGATACGACCCCCGGTTCGCGACCTGCCTCTACATGGAGGTGGACCCGGTCGCGGGCACCCTGGACATCGCCCGCGCGGGCCATCCGGACCCGGCGGTCCGGCTGGCCGACGGCACGATGATGATCCGCCCCACCGCGGGCGGGCTGCCGCTGGGCGTCGACCCGGAGGGCGACTACCCCACCACCCGGGTGGTGCTGGAGCCCGGCGAGACGCTGCTGATGTGCACCGATGGGCTGATCGAGACCGGCGGCCACGACCTGACGACCGGCTGGGACCGGATCCGGTCGGTCTTCGAGCACCCGGCGACCGCGACGGATGGCCCGCACGACATGGAAGCGCTCGCCGAGGCCCTGGTGCAGGCCGTGCACGGGCCGCCCTCGCACCACACCACCGGCCCGCTCGCCGACCGCCGCGAGGACGACATAGCGCTGCTGCTGATCCGCCGGGACGCGGAGGTGTGCCTGGTCGGACCGGGTTCGGCGCCGGTGCGGCGTACCGCGGTCACGCTCGCGCAGGCCGAGCCGGAGCGGATAGCGGGCGCCCGCAGGCAGCTGCGCGACATGCTGCACGACTGGGCGGACCCGGACCAGGTCGAGTCGGCGGTGCTGCTGCTCTCCGAGATGGTCACCAACGTCCTGGTGCACACCGACGGGGACGCCCTGCTGGTCGCCGAGGTCAGCGGGCGGCGCGGATCGCGGCGGCTGCGGCTCGACGTCGCGGACGGCAGCGACGAGCTGCCGCACCGCCGCCGCCCCGGCGAACTCGCGTCGTCGGGGCGGGGGCTGATGCTGATGGAGATGCTGGCCGACGCCTGGGGCGTCGACCCGCGCGGCGACGGCAAGTGCATCTGGTACGAACTCCACGAGCGCCCACCGGAGTCGCAGCCGCAGCCGTAGCCGTGCGCCCCGGCTACTCGTCCTCGGCCGGTATCGTGCCCAGCTTTCCGGCGCGGAAGTCGTCGAAGGCCTGGGCCAGTTCGGCGTGGGTGTTCATCACGAACGGGCCGTAGTGCATCATCGGCTCGCGGATCGGCTGCCCGCCGAGCAGCACCACCTCGAAGTTGGGGCTGCGCGACTCCTGGGCCGCGTCCGCCCGTATCGTCAGCGCGTCACCGGCGCCGAAGACCACCGTCTGCCCGGTGCGGAAGGGCCGCTGCTCCGCGCCCGCCGTGCCGCGCCCGGCGAGGCCGTAGGCGAGCGCGTTGAAGTCCGGGCGCCAGGGCAGGGTCAGCTCGGCGCCGGGGTTCAGCGAGACGTGCAGCATGGTGATCGGGGTGTGGGTGATGCCCGGCCCCTGGTGCCCGTCGATGTCGCCCGCGATCACCCGCAGCAGCGCGCCGCCGTCGGCGGAGGTGAGCAGCTTGACCTTGGCGCCACCGATGTCCTGGTAGCGCGGCGGCATCATCTTGTCCTTGCCCGGCAGGTTCACCCACAGCTGGAGGCCGTGGAACAGACCGCCGGACATGACCAGCGACTCCGGCGGGGCCTCGATGTGAAGCAGCCCGGAGCCCGCGGTCATCCACTGGGTGTCGCCGTCGTTGATCGTGCCGCCGCCGCCCTGCGAGTCCTGGTGCACGAAGGTGCCGTCGATGAGGTACGTCACGGTCTCGAAGCCGCGGTGGGGGTGCCAGGGGGTGCCCTTGGGCTCGCCCGGCGCGTACTCCACCTCGCCCATCTGATCCATCATGATGAACGGGTCGAGGTGCTGGTAGTCGATCCCGGCGAAGGCGCGCCGCACCGGGAATCCCTCGCCCTCGAAGCCACTGGGCGCGGTGGTGACACCGAGCGCCGGACGGGGGCGCGCGTCGGCGGGCGCCGCGACCCGGGGCAGGGTCAGGGGGTTGTCTACGGTCACTGCGGGCATGACGGCCTCCTCGGTCGTTCATCATTCAACTTAATTGAAGGCTGAACGACTCGCAAGAGGGGCCCTATTCCGGCTCTAGCGGGACACGAGGGGCATGCGGTGCGCCCGAGAGCCGTGCAGGTCAGCCGGCCGCGAAGCGATGGCGTCTAGCCATACATGCGGCGCATCGCGAAGTCGACCATCTGCTCCACCGCCTTGGCATCGAAGACCATGCGGTGCTCACCCTCCATGTCGAGGACGAAGCCGTAGCCGGTCGGCAGCAGGTCGATCACCTCGGCACCGGTGATCACGAAGTACTTGGACTCCTTGCCCGCGTACCGCCGCAGCTCCTTGAGCGAGGTGAACATCGGGATCACCGGCTGCTGGGTGTTGTGCAGCGCGAGGAAACCGGGGTTGTCACCGCGCGGGCAGTACACCTTGGAGGCCGCGAAGATCTGCTGGAAGTCCTCCGCCGCCATGGAGCCCGTGGTGAAGGCGCGCACCGCGTCCGCGAGGGACGGCGGCGAGGGCTCGGGGTACAGCGGCTGCCCACCGTAGCCGGGTCCCGGCTGTGAGTGGTGTGACGCATGCGGCTGCTGTTGCGGCGGAGGTGGCGGGGCGGCGTAACCCTGCCCTGCGCTCGCGTTCTGGTCGTAGCCGTACATGGACTGAAGCGTACTGAGTCACAGTTGGCCGCTTGAGGGTTGCCCTTTATTACCCACGGGTAGCATCATGGCGACACCGGATTGACCGCACCGGAGTGCTGATCGATACCGCGCCACGAAGAGGTCCCGCCTCTCCCCGAGTCCTTACGGAGCCGTCGCCATGGGGCACTACAAGTCGAATCTCCGCGACATCGAGTTCAACCTCTTCGAGGTGCTCGGACGCGACAAGCTGTACGGCACCGGCCCGTTCGCGGAGATGGACATCGAGACCGCCAAGAGCGTGCTCGCCGAGATATCCCGGCTCTCCGAGAACGAGCTGGCCGCCTCCTACGCCGACTCGGACCGCAACCCGCCGGTCTTCGACCCGAAGACGAACACGGCGCCGCTGCCCGAGTCGTTCAAGAAGAGCTACCGGGCGTACATGGACGCCGAGTGGTGGCGGCTCGGGGTCCCGGAGGCCCTCGGCGGCACCTCCTGCCCGCGCTCCCTGCTGTGGGCCTCGGCCGAATCGATCCTCGGCGCCAACACCCCGATCTGGATGTACGCATCCGGTCCGGCCTTCGCCGGGGTGCTGTACGACGAGGGCACCGAGGAGCAGCTGAAGATCGCGCAGCTGATGGTGGACAAGCAGTGGGGCTCCACCATGGTGCTGACCGAGCCCGACGCGGGTTCGGACGTGGGCGCGGGCCGCGCCAAGGCCGTCCAGCAGGAGGACGGCACCTGGCACATCGACGGGGTGAAGCGGTTCATCACCTCCGGTGAGCACGACGTCTCCGACAACATCATCCACTTCGTGCTGGCCCGCCCCGAGGGCGCCGGACCCGGCACCAAGGGGCTGTCCCTGTTCGTCGTCCCCAAGTACGACTTCGACTGGGACAGCGGCGAGCTGGGCGAGCGCAACGGCGTCTACGCGACCAACGTCGAGCACAAGATGGGTCTGCGCGTCTCCAACACCTGCGAGCTGACCTTCGGCGCCGACCGCCCGGCCAGGGGCTGGCTGCTGGGCGAGAAGCACGACGGCATCCGCCAGATGTTCAAGATCATCGAGTTCGCCCGGATGATGGTCGGCACGAAGGCCATGGCCACCCTCTCGACCGGCTACCTCAACGCGCTGGAGTACGCCAAGGAGCGCGTCCAGGGCCCGGACCTGGCGGCCTTCACCGACAAGACCGCCCCGCGCGTCACCATCACCCACCACCCGGACGTGCGCCGCTCGCTCATGACGCAGAAGGCGTACGCGGAGGGCCTGCGCTCGCTCACCCTCTACACCGCCTCCGTGCAGGACGAGATCATGGTCAAGGAGGCCGCGGGCGAGGACGCCTCGGCCGAATCCCGCCTCAACGACCTGCTGCTGCCGATCGTCAAGGGCTACGGCTCGGAGAAGGCGTACGAGCAGCTGGCGCAGTCCCTGCAGACCATCGGCGGCTCCGGCTACCTCCAGGAGTACCCGCTGGAGCAGTACATCCGGGACGCCAAGATCGACACCCTCTACGAGGGCACCACCGCCATCCAGGGCCAGGACTTCTTCTTCCGCAAGATCGTCCGGGACCAGGGCCAGGCGCTGACCGTCCTCTCCGAGGAGATCAAGAAGTTCCTGGCGGAGGCCGCGGGCGGCGAGGAGCTGGCTCCGGCCCGCGACCGGCTCGCCCAGGCCGCGGTCGACCTGGAGGGCATCGTGGGCGCCATGCTCACCGACCTCTCGGCCACCGAGCAGGACGTCAGCTCCATCTACAAGGTCGGCCTCAACGCCACCCGGCTGCTGCTCGCCTCCGGCGACGTGGTGCTCGGCTACCTCCTGCTGCGCGGCGCGGCCGTCGCCGCGGAGAAGCTGGGCGGGGCCGCCAGCAAGGACGTGGCGTTCTACCAGGGCAAGATCGCGGCGGCGAAGTTCTTCGCCCACGAGATCCTGCCGGGCGTCTCGGTGCAGCGCGCGCTGGCCGAGTCCGTCACCAAGGAGCTGATGGACCTGGACGAGGCCGCGTTCTAGGTCTCGCCTCCACAAGCCCGGGAGTCGGTCGCCCTCTCCTTCACCGAGGGCGACCGGCTCCCGCCTCTCTGGGCGCCTGGGGTCAGGTCTCCTGGTCGGGCGGGTGCTCCCGCAGGGCCCGCTCCACCTCCTCACGCGCCTGCCGCCGCAGCTCCTCGTTCTGCGCCAGCAGTTCTTCGACCGTCTCCTGTCCCGCGCCGGGCGGACGCGGCCGGGCCCGCAGCTTGGCCAGCAGGTCCTGGCACGCCTCGTCCTCGGTGGCGAAGCGGCTGACGTCCTTGTCCACCGAGCGCTCCCACAGCCCGGTCACCCAGCCGCCGTCCGGCGCTGGCCGCAGGAAGTAGTAGGCGTCCGGCTGGACTTCGATGTCCCGCACGCCGGGAATGTCGTACAAAGCGTCCGGGACCTGCTCGGCGCGCAGCACCCGGACGAGTTCCGTTCTGTCCACGGCACCAGGATGCGCGGTCAGTTCAGCGGCCGCAGGTTACCCGCGGCAACGAGCTGAGGAATCGACGGTCCCGTCAGATATTGCAGCCCGTAACCCGGCTGGCCGAACCAGGGTCTGATGGGCCCGGCATCCACCAGGAAAGGCTTGGTGACCTCGTAGAGGTGATAGCCGTTCGGGTAGGCGGGGTCATAGGTGTTGAGGTTGCTCGGCGGCAGCGCCCGCTCCGCGTACGGGGTGCCCGCCGGGGCGAGGAAGTGGCCGAAGCCGCTGCCGAAGAGGTCGACCTTCTGACCCGCCTTCAGCGTGATGGTGGTCTTCAGCGGTACGCCGTTCAGCAGCACCCAGCCGTCCGGGTACGGATACCACCAGCCGCCGGTCTGCTCGTTCCAGTAGCACTTCAGGAAGGCCGGGGCCGACAGGCCGTCCAGCCGCTCGTAGCCCTTCAGCATCTTCGCGATCGCGCCCGTGCGCGGCAGTTCGGCGGGGCCGAGCCGCCAGTCGCCCTGGTAGTAACGCTGGAAGGGCTGCGTGGGTGCGGAGTTGGTCCCCCCGGTGCGGTCCGTCGTCGGACAGGGCGGGTGGCCCTTGGCGCCGGATTCCGCCCCGTCCTCCGTCTCGGCGGCGTCGGGTGAGGGCGTGGGCGCCGGAGCCGGGGCGGGCAGCTGTCCGGCGGGGACGAGCCCGGCGGTGTGCGCCACGGCCGGGCCCGCGCCGCAGAGCAGCAGCAGCGACCCCAGGATGACGAGGAGGTGTCGAAGAACGCGCATCCGCTGTCCCCTTGAGTGCGATGGTGAGCGGTTAAGGGGACTATCGGCCGATACGCGACTTTTATACCGCCGGTCTGACGTGCTTTCATCAGATTGGATCAACGGGACCCCACGGATGGGCGCCCGGACGATCCCGCCCCGAACACGGCAGCACGGCAGGCAAGGCGGTCCCGAATCTATGCTGATGTCATGAGCGCACACCCCGGCATCGACCGCGGCCATACGGATGACCTGATGTCCTTCCTCCGCGCCAGCCCCTCGCCGTACCACGCGGTGGCGAACACGGCCGAGCGCCTGGAGAAGGCGGGGTTCCGGCAGGTCGAGGAGACGGCGGCCTGGGACGGCGCGGCGGGCGGGCGGTATGTCCTGCGGGGCGGCGCGATCGTCGCCTGGTACGTACCGGAGGACGCGAGCCCGTCCACTCCGTACCGGATTGTGGGCGCTCATACCGACTCTCCCAATCTGCGCGTCAAGCCGATCCCGGACACCGGGGCCCACGGCTGGCGGCAGATCGCCGTCGAGATCTACGGCGGCGCCCTCCTCAACACCTGGCTCGACCGCGATCTCGGGCTCTCCGGGCGGATCACCCTCCGGGACGGTTCCAGCCATCTCGTCACCGTGGACAGACCCTTGCTGCGCGTTCCGCAACTCGCCGTGCATCTCGACCGTTCCGTCAACGTCGACGGCCTCAAGCTCGACAAGCAGCGCCATATGACACCCGTATGGGGGCTGGGCAGCGCCGAGGAGGGCGACCTCATCCGGTTCGTCGCCGAGGAGACCGGGGTGGCGGCCGAGGACGTGACGGGCTGGGACCTGATGGTCCACAGCGTCGAGCCGCCCGCCTACCTCGGCCGGGACCGCGAGCTGGTCGCCGGGCCCCGGATGGACAACCTGCTGTCCGTGCACGCCGGGACGGCCGCGCTCACCGCCGTCGCGGCCCGCCCGGAGCTGCCGTACATCCCGGTGCTCGCCGCCTTCGACCACGAGGAGAACGGCAGCCAGTCCGACACCGGCGCCGACGGCCCGCTGCTCGGCAACGTGCTGGAACGGTCCGTCTACGCGCGCGGCGGCGGCTACGAGGACCGGGCCCGGGCCTTCGCGGGCACCGTCTGCCTGTCCTCGGACACCGGCCACGCCGTCCACCCCAACTACGCCGAACGCCATGAGCCGGGCCACCACCCGCGCCCCAACGGAGGACCCATCCTCAAGGTCAACGTCAACCAGCGGTACGCCACCGACGGCTCCGGGCGGGCCGTCTTCGTCGGCGCGTGCGAGCGCGCTGGCGTGCCCTGGCAGAGCTTCGTCTCGCACAACGCGATGCCGTGCGGGACCACCATCGGCCCGATCACCGCCGCCCGGCACGGCATCACCACCGTCGACATCGGCGTCGCGATCCTGTCCATGCACTCCGCGCGCGAACTGTGCGGCGCACAGGACCCGCGACTGCTGGCCAAGGCACTCACCGCCTTTCTGGAGGGCTGAGTTGGACTTCTCCCTGCTGGGCCCGGTGACCGTGACCACAGGCCCCGCGGCGGCCCCCGTCGAGCTTCCGCTGGGACCGGCCAAGCGCCGCAGCGTGCTCGCGATGCTGCTTCTGCGTCCCAACTCGACCGTCTCGGTCGAGCAGTTGGTGGCCGGTCTGTGGGAAGACGAGCCGCCCGCCCACGCCCGTACCGTCATCCAGGGCCATGTCTCCCGGCTGCGCGCGGCGCTCGCCGAGGGCGGCGCCGGGGAACACGGCGTCGAACTGACCACCCACAGCTCCGCCTATCTGCTCCGGCTGCCCGCCTCGCTGGTGGACACCGTGCGCTTCGACGACCTGGTGGCCCGGGCGGACCCCGAGTCGGCCCCGGCCGAGGCCGTGCCGATGCTGCGGCAGGCGCTCGGGCTGTGGCGCGGCCCGGCGCTCACCGGGACGGTGGCCAGCCCGCCGTTCGCGGCCGCCGCGCACGCCCTGGAGGAGCGGCGGCTGACCGCCGTGGAAGCCCTCGCGCGGGCGCACGGGGCGCTCGGCGAGTACGAGAAGGCGGCGGGCGCGCTGCACCCGGCGGCGCTCGGCAACCCGCTGCGCGAGGGGCTGATCGCGGACCTGATGCTGGTGCTGTACCGCACCGGGCGGCAGTCCGACGCGATCGCCTGGTTCCACCGCACCCGCGAGATGCTCGCCGACGACCTGGGCGTCGACCCGGGGGAGCGGCTGAACGCCGCGTACCAGGAGATCCTGCGGGCGGCGCCCGTGGCGGAACCGCCGCCCGAGCCGCGCGCCCCGCGCGAGCCGCACGCCGCGCGTGACCCGCGCGTCGCCGCCGAGGCCCCGGCCGCCCCGGCCGGACAACCCGCCGCACCCTCGGCGGCCTCCGGCCCCGCGCCGGAGCTGCTGCCCCGGCCTCCCGCCGGGTTCCTGGGCCGGGACGCGGAGCTGGCCGAGCTGACCCGGCTGGTCCTGCCCGGCGCCGGGCAGGACCACCCGTACGGCGGCGCCCCCACCGGGCTCCCCGCCGAGGGCTGCATCACCCTCGTCACCGGGCCCGCCGGGGTCGGCAAGACGGGCCTGGCCGTGCACTGGGGCCACGCGTACGCCACCGCCTTCCCCGACGGGCGGCTCTTCGCCGATCTGCGCGGCTTCAGCGGCGGCGAGGAGGCCGAACCGGCCGCCGTGCTGCGCGAGTTCCTGCTCGCCATGGGCACCCCGGCCGACCAGATACCGCCCTCGGAGCAGGCCGCCGGGGCGCTCTACCGCTCGCTGGTGGCCCAGCGGCGGCTGCTGGTGGTGCTGGACAACGCGAGCAGTTCGGCCCAGGTGCGGCCACTGCTGCCCGGCGGGCAGCACTGCGCCACGCTGGTCACCAGCCGGTCCCGGCTGGACGGACTGATCGCCACCGACGCCGCCCGCCCGGTGCGGCTGCACGCGCTCGGCCCCGAGCACGGGGTGGCCCTGATCGGCGCGCTGCTCGGCCCGGACCGGGTCGCCGAGGACCCGGCCGCCGCGCAGGAGCTGGTGACGCTGTGCGACGGGCTGCCGCTCGCGCTGCGCGCCGCCTCCGCCCAGCTGGTGGCCCGGCCCCGGTGGCGGCTGGCCCGGCTGGCCACGGCGCTGCGCGACGAGCGGCGGCGGCTGGCCCTGCTGTCGGCGGAGGACGCCGGGGTGGCGGCCGCGCTGCGCAACTCGGTGGCCCGGCTCTCGGCGGACGACGCCCAGCTGCTGCGGGCCCTCGGGGCCGGTTTCGCCCGGGAGGTCAACACCGCTGAGGCGGCCGCGCTGTCCGGGGCGGACCCCGACCTGATCCAGGACTCCCTGGAGCGGCTTGCCGAGATGCATCTGCTGGACGAGGAGGCCACCAACCGCTACGTCATGAGTGACCTGGTGAAACTCTTCGCCCAGGGCGATGGCGGCCGTGGCGCCGGGAGGCCCGGCGAGGGCCCCGGCGAGGGCCCCGTCGAGGGGGCCGGTCCGGCCTAACGGCGGGGCGTTAGTGAGGCGTTAGCGTTCGGCAGCCGCGCGGCAGCCGAACGCCAGCGGCCCCGGACAGAGTGGTTGTCGTACCGGAAAGCACGGGACAGCAGCCGAACCTCACCCCCGGGGGAACCCACCATGTCGCACGCCGCCTTCCTCGCCCGCCACGCCCGCACCATCCGCTCCGTCGCCGCCGGTCTCACGGTCGTCGCCGCGGGCCTGACCCTCACCGCCTGCGGCGACAACGACGGCACGGGCGCCAAGAGCTCGGGCAAGGCCGACTCCTCGGTCACCGCCCCGGCGGACCAGGGCGGCGCCGACGCCGGGGCGCGGGGCGAGAGCGGCACCGGCGGTACGGAGAGCGGCGGCACCGGCGGGAACGGCACGGGCGGCACCGGCGGGGCGAAGGACACCGCCGAGCAGGCCGGGAAGGCCTCCCAGCAGAACGGCGGCGCGGCCCAGCAGAACGGGGGCGGCGCCGCGTCGGACGGCGAGCGGGAGATCGGCACCTGCGACGTCAACAAGGCCATGGTGACCGTCGACTCCGTCAAGCGGCCCATCAACCACCTGCTGCTGAAGTTCACCAACCGGGCCGGAGTGGACTGCGAGGTCCCCAGCTTCCCGATCCTCCGCTTCGACGACGCGCAGGCCGCCACCCCGGCCGCCGGGGAGACCACGCCGCAGTCCGTCATCACGCTGGCCCCCGGCGAGTCCGCCTACGCGGGCATCACCACCTCGCGCGGTGACGACCCGGACGCGGGCGGCGCCGACATGTCCCAGCTCGGGGTGTCCCTGGAGGGCCTCGACGCCGAGACCACCCTGGACCTGCCCGGCGGCTCGGTGTACGTCGACAACACCGCCCAGGTGACCTACTGGCAGAACAGCGCCTCCGACGCGCTCACCTGGTAACCGGCACCCGAGATTTCCCCAGCCGGACCCGTAGCCGACTCCCCCCGGCTACGTGTCCCCGACGGCCCCCGCCCCGGCGGGGGCCGTCCGCTGTCCCGTCATGTCCCGTGGCGCCGCCGCCGATGTCCCGCACCGGGCCGTCCCCGGCCGTGTCCCCGCAGGTCGAAGGGGTGTGACGGAATGGGACGTCCCATGGGACGAAAGCTCCCCCGAACTCCCCCGCCCCGCAGCCGAAAGTGGTTCCCGTCGCCGCAGGGGGAACGGCCCGGCGGCCTCGACCGCACAGGGGGATTCACACATGACGCACTCCACCACAACCGCCCGGCGCCGGACCATCTGGCGCAAGGTCCTCCCCACGATCGCCGCAGCGGGCATCGGCGCCACCGGACTCGTGGGCTGCTCGGGCGACGGGGGCAGCGGAGGCCATGACGCGAAGGCGGCGAAGGCGGGCAGCGCCCGGGTGGCCGACAAGAACGCCATGAGCCGCGACACGGGGGCCGCGAAGGGCGGGAGCGCCCTCAAGCTGAAGACGACCAGCGGGGAGTTCGGCACCAAGGCGGCGGCCGCCGCCGACTTCCCCACCTGGGGCACGCGCTGGGTCGTCCACGAGACCGCCGACACCAGCAGCCCGTCCGTCGGCATGATCAACAAGGATCAGGCGGGGCAGGACCGCATCACCGCCGACTACCAGGTCGACACCGGCAAGAAGGCGTGCGAGGGCAGCACCTGCTCGACGTACATGGCGCACATCACCGGGCCGGTCACCGGCTTCCTGAGCGTCCTCGCGGTGGACATCCCCGAGGACTCGCTGCCCGGGGTCCCCGTGCAGAACGGCGGTCAGCAGCCGCCGAAGCCGCCCCAGCCCGGCGGCACCCGCGCCGAGGCGCTGCAGCGCGCCTCCACCTGGCTCACGGCCAACGGCGGCGGCCGGGTCCCGTACAGCCAGGCCAAGATCTGGAAGGACGGCTACCGCCAGGACTGCTCGGGCTACGTCTCCATGGCGCTGGGCCTGAAGACCCCCGGCACCAACACGGTCGGCCTCACCGGCTCCGGCATCACCAAGCCGATCGCGGTGAACGACCTCAAGCCCGGCGATCTGCTGATCGACGCCGCCGGGAACAGCAACACCCGCCACGTGGTGATGTTCGAGAAGTGGAACAACGACGCCCACACCTCGTACACCTCGTACGAGCAGCGCGGCGACTTTGGTACGGACCACACGACCCGCACCTATGGCCTGGAGCCGGGCAGCGAGTACAAGCCCTACCGGCCGCTGAAGTTCACGGACTGATGCGGTAATTCACGGCCCGGTCCGCCAGCGATCCGGTTCCGGTAACGAGCGGCACGTCCACCTCGGGGGTGTGGACGTGTCGCTCGTCATGTTCATGATCCACATGCTCCAATGGGGAGCGTGCCAGCGCATCCGCATCATTCCGAGAACCCACGACGAAAGCCGCTCGCCCCGCTTCCCGAGGAACTCTCCGGCCCGGTACGGGAATTCGTGACCGCACTGCGCCACATGCACGGCGAACTGGGCCTGAGCCTCAAGGAGCTGGAGGGGCGCCTGCCCGCCAGCCGGTCCTCCCTGTCCCGCTATCTGCGCGGTCAAAGCCTCCCCGACGAACGGCTCCTGGTCCAGTGGGGCAAGCTCTCCTTCACCGCCGAGGACCGGCTGCCCGATCTGGTGAAGCTGCTCCACCGGGCCAACGAGGCCGCCGACGCGCCTCCGGAAGACCCGCCGCCGGACAGCCCGCCCCCGGACGGCACACCCTCCGATGCCGGGGCCCGGCCGCCCCGGCGGCGGCTGCGGCTCGCGCTCGCGGCGGCGGGCACGGTCGCCGTCCTGGCCGGGACCACGGTCGCCGTTCTCGCCCTCCGGGCGTCGGACTCATCCGACACCGACAAGCCCCGGGCGACCCTGGGCAACACCCGGATCACCGTCTTCAACGCCGAGAAGAGCTGCCGGGGCGAGCACGTCCGCAGCTGCTCGCTGGGCCTGGCGGAGGATCCGTACATGGCCTACCGCCCCGCCAACATCACCGGCCGGGCCTACCACGGCGACGTGCTGCGCGCCGACTGCCGCATCGCCAACGGCGTCACCGTCACCGACGAGGCGGGCGGGCACAGCAGCATGTGGTTCCGCGTCTTACGAGACGACCGGCGGATGTGGATCCCGGCCATCCGGATCGATCATGACCAGGTGCAGTACACGAAGCTCCCCAACTGCCCCGACTAGCCGGACTCCTCCTCGTCCAGCCCGGCCAGCACCAGCGGCAGCCGCGCCGCGCCGCCCTCGGTGACCCGGACCGGAACGCCCCAGTCCTGCTGGTGCACATGGCACGCCGGGTACTCGTTCGCTGGGTCGTCGTCGCAGGACGCGGCCATCGCCGAGACGTGCAGCACGCCCTCGGTCACCCCCTCGGCCAGCACCAGTTCCCGGCGCAGGTCCGTGCCCGCGCCCTCGCCGTCCGCGAGCAGCCCGGGCGGGGTGGAGCTGACCAGCAGCCGGGTGGAGGGGCCGTAGCGGGTGTCGAGCTTCTGGCCCGCGGGCGCCTGGAAGACCACGTCCAGCCGGAGCGTGCCCGGCGCGATGTCGGTCGCCGCGCGCTGGGTGCGGTGGGCCACCGCCTCGACCCGTACGGCCTCCTCGGGCAGCCGCAGCCGGGTCAGCCGGTGCCGGGCGGACTCCACCACCACGATGTCCTGGTCGACCAGGACCGCGTCGGACGGCTCGCGCAGATCCGTGGCGAGCGTGGAGACCTCGCCGGTGGCCGGGTCGTAGCGGCGCAGCGCGTGGTTGTACGTGTCGGCGACGGCGACCGAGCCGTCGGGCAGCGCGGTGACGCCCAGCGGGTGCTGCAGCAGGGCCTGGTCGGCGGCGCCGTCCCGGTGGCCGAAGTCGAAGAGCCCGGTGCCGACGGCGGTGCGGACCGCGAAGCCGTCGCCGTCCCGCTCGACCCAGCGCACCGCGGAGCTTTCGGAGTCGGCGATCCACAGCCGGTCGTCCGTCGCGGCGAGCCCGGACGGCTGGGAGAACCACGCCTGGTCCGCGTCCCCGTCGACCAGCCCCTCGTTGGTGGTCCCGGCGGTGGCCGCGACGGTCCCCGCCCGCGGGTCGTACGTCCACAGCTGGTGCACGCCCGCCATGGCGATCCACAGCCGGTCGGCGAACCAGGCCAGGTCCCAGGGGGAGGACAGGTCGATCTCGCGGGCCGGTCCCTCGGCGGGCGAGCCCTGCCACCACTGGCGGCCGGTCCCGGCGAGCGTGGAGACGTCACCCGTCGCGGGGTCGAGGCGGCGCAGCGCGTGGTTCACGGTGTCGGCGACCGCCACCGTGCCGTCGGGCAGCGCGGCGAGCCCCTGCGGCTCGCTGAACCGGGCCCGGTCCGCCGGGCCGTCGGCGAAGCCGCGCTCGCCCGCGCCGATGCGCCGCAGCACGGTCTCGCCGTCCGCCGCCAGCTCGACCAGCTGGTGGCGGGTGGTGTCGGAGACCAGGAAGGTGCCGCCGGGCAGCAGCAGCGCCTTGCCGGGGAAGCGCAGCTCGGTGGGGACCGGCTCGGGCGCCACATACGGGCCGTCGCCGCGCCGCAGCGTGCCCTTGGCCTCGTGCTCGGTCTCCAGCTGCCCCACCAGCGTCTCGATGGCGTGGGCGTGGCCCTCGCCCGCGTGCTGGGCGACGACGTACCCCTCGGGGTCGATGACGACGAGGGTGGGCCAGGCGCGGACCGCGTACTGCTTCCAGGCGGTCAGCTCCGGGTCGTCCAGGACCGGGTGGTGCACCTCGTAGCGCTCGACGGCGTCGACGACGGCTTGGTGCTCGGCCTCGTGGACGAACTTCGGCGAGTGCACCCCGACGATCACGACGGTGTCGCGGTGCTTCTCCTCCAGCTCGCGCAGCTCGTCCAGGACGTGCAGGCAGTTCACACAGCAGAACGTCCAGAAGTCGAGGATGACGATGCGGCCTCGCAGCTCCGCGAGGCCGAGGTCTTTCCCGCCGGTGTTGAGCCAGCCGCCGAGGCCGGTCAGCTCGGGGGCGCGGACGCGGGGGCGGGGCGGAACGGGGCCATGGGTGCTCATGACACCAAGGGTGCCAGGGCCCGGCGCGCTCCCCGCCCCGCGTCCTGCTCAGGCCGCCGATACGTCCCGCTCAGCCCGTCAGATTGCGGGCGAGCGTCCAGGCCACGGCGGTGGCGAGCACGGCGGCGATGCCGCCCCGCCCCAGCCGGGGCTCCCAGCGGCGGCCCCGCAGTCCCTCCGCCAGCCAGCGGGTGCCGAGGTACGCCGCCACCGGCAACCCGAGCACCAGCAGCGCGGCGTTGTCGTGGAAGGCGGCCGCGAGGTCCCCGTGCAGCAGGTCGTACGCCATGCGCGTGCCCCCGCAGGCGGGGCAGAGCAGCCCCGTAGCCCAGTTGAAGGGGCAGCGGGGCAGCGGCTGGCCGGACGCGTGCGGGTTCGTGCCCCACAGGTAGACCACTCCGGCCGCCCCCGCCGCCAGCGCGGCGAGCGGGGCGGCGGCGGGGTGGACGGGACGCCGCTCAGGCACGCAACGGACGCCCCCGCTTGTCCGTGAAGTTGTCGCTGGCGAGCATCATGATCGCGTCGATGAGGGCCCAGATGCCGGCGCCGCCACAGGTGAAGAGCTGGATGAAGGCGATGCCGACGTGGCCGGTGTAGAACCGGCCGACCCCGAGAAAGCCCAGGAAGAGCTGGAGCAGCCCGGCGGCGATCTTGGACTTGTCGGAGTAGGGGCGGCCGTACCGGTCATAGCCGAAGGGAGCGTTGGGGTCGACCTGGTGCATACCCGGCGCGGCCGGGTAGCCGTACGGCTGCTGGCCCTGCTGCGGGTAGCCGTACGGCGGCTGCTGCGGACCGGGCTGCTGGCCCTGCTGCGGGTAGCCGTACGGCGACTGCTGCGGGCCGGGCGGCTGGCTGTAGGGGTTCTGGTTGGACACAAAGCTCCCCGACGTCCCGATGGCTGGGCATCGGGAACTGATGAACGGACATTCCGCTTGCCATCCTGTCAGCCGTGCGCCATCGGGGGCGAAGAGGGCTCGGCGGGCACGCTTTCCGGGCCTACGATCGGACTCGAAGCACTGCCCTCGCGCGCGTGGGCAGCGTAACTTGAAGCCACACACCCGCACCCAGCCCGCGTACCAACCGCCCGAGGGGTCCCGTGACCGTCCATCCCAGCCTTCAGACCTCGATCGACGCCTGGACGCATTCCATCGACGCCATATCGGAGTTGGTGAATCCGCTCGCGGAGAGCGAATGGAACCGCGCCACCGAATGCCCGGGATGGTCGGTGCGGGACCTCGTCTCGCACGTGATCGGCCTCGACTGCGAGCTGCTCGGCGATCCGCGTCCGATCCACACGCTGCCGCGCGATCTGTTCCACATCACCGGCGAGATGTCGCGTTACATGGAAGTCCAGGTCGATGTGCGGCGCTGCCACACCGCCCCCGAGATGACCTCCGAACTGGAGTACACCGTCATCCGGCGGGCCCGCCAGCTGCGCAACGAGAAGCGCGCGCCGGACACCATGGTGCGCTGGCCCGGCGGCGGCGAGCTGACCCTGGAGGAGGCGCTGACCCGCCGCGCCTTCGATGTGTGGGTGCACGAGCAGGATCTGCGGCGGGCGCTGAACCAGCCCGGCAACCTGGACTCGCCGGGCGCGTACCTCTCCCGGGACGTGCTGCTGTCCGCGCTGCCGAGGGTGGTCGCCAAGGACGCGGGCGCCGCGCCGCAGTCGGCGGTGGTCTTCGACGTGCACGGCCCGATGGAGTTCATGCGCACCGTGCGGGTCGACGCGGAGGGCCGGGCCACGATCGACGGCAGTGTGTCGCTGGGCCCGAGCCTCACGCTCTCCCTGGACTGGGAGACGTACGTACGGCTCGCCTGCGGCCGGGTGCGCCCCGAGGCGGTCGCCGAGCGGGTGAAGGTCGAGGGGGACCAGCAGCTGGCCGACGCCATCCTGGCCCACTTCGCCATCACCCCGTGACCACCTGAGCGGCCTTCACGCCGGTACGTGCACCGCCTCGACGCGGCTCGCGACCACGCGCTCGCGCTCCCTGCGGTGCGCGCGGCCGCGCAGCCGCAGCATCTGGGAGACGCCCAGCGCCTGGAGCACGAACACCACCGCGAAGGCGATGCGGAAGTCCTGACCGGTCATGTCCAGGAGTACGCCGACGGCGAGCAAAGTACTCATCGAGGCCGTGAATCCGCCCATGTTGACGATTCCCGAGGCGGTCCCGGTCCGCTCGGGCGGGTTGGCGGGGCGGGCGAAGTCGAAGCCGATCATCGACGCGGGACCGCACGCGCCGAGCACCACGCACATGACGGCCAGCATCCACAGCGGCGCGTGGTCGCCCGGCCAGAACAGCGCGGTGCCCCACACCAGCGCGGTGGCGCCGACCGTGCCGAGGGCCAGCGGGGTGCGGGCGGCGTGGTGGCGGGCGATGATCTGCCCGTAGACCAGGCCGATGGCGATGTTGGACACCACCACCACCGTCAGCAGCTCACCGGCGGTCGCCCGGGACAGCCCCTGCGCCTCCACCAGGAACGGCATCCCCCACAGCAGCAGGAAGGCCATGGCGGGGAACTGGGTGGTGAAGTGCGTCCACATGCCCAGCCGGGTGCCGGGCTCGCGCCAGGCGGCCACGATCTGCTGGCGTACGAAGCCCTTGTCCGTGCGGTCGACGGGCGGCGGCTCGTGCCCCTCCGGGTGGTCCTTGAGGAAGAGCAGCACCAGGACGAGGATGACCACCCCGCCGACCGCGCTGCCCGCGAAGGTCGGGGTCCAGCCGACGCTGTGCAGGATCTGGGCGATCACCAGCGTCGAGACCAGGTTGCCCGCCATTCCGATCAGCCCGGCGAACTGCCCGACCAGCGGCACCCGGCGGGCCGGGAACCAGCGGGAGCCGAGCCGCAGCACGCTGATGAACGTCATCGCGTCACCGCAGCCGAGCACCGCCCGGGAGGCCAGCGCCATCGTGTACGTGTGGGAGAGCGCGAAGCCGAGCTGCCCGATGGTGAACAGCACGATCCCGAGCGCGAGCACCTTACGGGTGCCGAGCCGGTCCACCATCAGCCCGACCGGTATCTGCATGCCCGCGTAGACGAGCACCTGGAGCACGGAGAAGGTGGACAGCGCCGAGGCGTTGATGTGGAAGCGCTCGGCGGCGTCGATCCCGGCCACGCCCAGGCTGGTGCGGTAGACGATGGCGACGAAGTAGACGGCGACCCCGAGGCCCCAGATGGCGATCGCACGCCGTCCGCCGGGCGGGTCCCCGGGCAATCGTGCCGTGGTCATCGCACGTCCCCCCGGGCGAGCGTGTTCACCCAGCTGATGTGGCGCTGGACGAATCCGGCCGCCGAGCGCGCGTCCCCGGCGCGCAGGGCGTCCAGGATCTCGGTGTGCTCGGCGATGTTCTTGGCGATCCGGTCGGGCTCCGCGTGCATGGTGGCCACGCCCATCCGCAGCTGCCGGTCGCGCAGCTGGTCGTACAGGTGGGCCAGGATCGCGTTCCCCGCCGCCCGGACGATCTCCGCGTGGAAGCAGCGGTCGGCGACGGCGAACGCGGCCAGGTCACCGGCGGCCGCGTGCCCCTTCTGCTCCTCCAGCAGCTCCTCCAGCCGCCCCAGCAGCTGCGGCCCGGCGGGCACCGCCTTGGCGACCGCGTGCTGCTCGACCAGCAGCCGGGTCTCCACCACGTCCGCGATCTCCTGGGCGGAGACGGGCAGTACCAGCGCGCCCTTCTTGGGGTAGAGCTTCAGCAGCCCCTCGGCCTCCAGCCGCAGCAGGGCCTCGCGGACCGGCGTACGGGAGACCCCGACGGCCTCGGCCAGCTCGCCCTCGCTCAGCAGCGTGCCGCCCTCGTAGCGGCGCTCCAGGACGGCTTGTTTGACATGGGTGTAGACGCGTTCGGCGGCGGGCGGCGGCTTGGTGGCCGTATCGGTGGGACTCATGATGCGCACAGCATAGATACAACACGTATGCCTGCGTATCCCCCGTCCGCCATGCGGACCCCCCTTTTTGAGGGCTCGGTTCGCCTCCGGGGCGCCACAGCCGATGTCGACGGTCGACGTGCTCGGTCGCTCGTACCTCGCTCCCTGCGCGCGCTCTCCCTTTCGACACCGGCGCGCCCCTTCGGCTCACTCGCCGGTAAGACCCAGCACCCGGGACGTGTGGGCACCCCGACCCAGTCGGGGTGCCGCCGCCCGTCAGCCCCAGGTAATCAACCGCTTGGGGCGTTCCAGGATGGCCGCGACGTCCGCGAGCACCTTGGAGCCCAGCTCGCCGTCGACCAGCCGGTGGTCGAAGGAGAGCGCGAGGGTCGTCACCTGGCGCGGCTTGACCTCGCCTTTGTGGACCCACGGCTGGAGCTTGACCGCGCCGAAGGCGAGGATCGCCGACTCCCCGGGGTTGAGGATCGGGGTGCCGGTGTCGATGCCGAAGACGCCGACGTTGGTGATGGTCACCGTGCCGCCGGTCATCTCCGCCGGGCTGGTCCTGCCCTCGCGGGCGGTGGACACCAGGTCGCCGAGGGACTCGGCCAGCTGGGGCAGCGTCTTGGCGTCCGCGTCCTTGATGTTGGGGACGATCAGACCGCGCGGGGTGGCGGCGGCGATGCCCAGGTTGACGTAGTCCTTGTAGACGATCTCCTGGTTGTCCTCGTCCCAGGAGGCGTTGACGTCCGGGTTGCGCTTGATGGCCACCAGCAGCGCCTTGGCGACCAGGAGCAGCGGGTTCACCCGCAGCCCGGCCAGCTCCGGGTCCTGCTTGAGGTCGGCGACCAGCTTCATGGTGCGGGTGACGTCGACGGTGACGAACTCCGTCACATGCGGGGCGGTGAAGGCGCTGCCCACCATCGCCTGCGCGGTGGCCTTCCGTACGCCCTTCACGGGCACCCGGCGCTCCCGCGCGCCCGCGACCGGGGCGGCGGGCCCGGCGGCGGGCTCCGGGGCCGTGGCGGGGGCCTCGACGGCCGCGTGGACGTCGTCGCGGGTGATGATCCCGCCCGGCCCGGTCGGGGTGATCGTCGCCAGGTCGATGCCGAGGTCCTTGGCGAGCTTGCGGACCGGCGGCTTGGCCAGCGGACGGGCGGTCCCGGCGTGCCCGTTCAGCTCGGGCGCGGGCTCCGGGCGCACCGGTGCGGCAGGGGCGGGGGCGGGAGCCGGGGCCTGGGGTGCCTCGGCGGCCGGACGCGCGGAACCCGGCTGCGGCTTGCGGGGGCGGCGCTTGGTGGAGGAGGGGGCGGCCCCGTAGCCCACCAGGTTGGCCTGGCGCCCCTCCGGCTCGGCCTCGGCGGGGGCCTCGGCGGCGGGCTGCGGCGCGGCGGCGGCCTCGGGCGCGTCCCCGGCGCCCGGGTCGGTGTCCACCGAGATGATCGCCGTGCCCACGTCCACCGTGGTGCCCTCGCCGAAGCGCAGCTCATGCACCACGCCGGTGAACGGGATGGGCAGCTCCACGGCGGCCTTGGCGGTCTCGACCTCGCAGACCACCTGGCCGTCGGTCACGGTGTCGCCCGGCGCCACCAGCCACTTGAGGATCTCGGCCTCGGTCAGTCCCTCGCCCACGTCGGGCATCTTGAACTCACGGAAGCGCTGTTCGACTGCGGTCATCGTCACGATCTCCTCAAGCCCTTCAGTACGCCAACGCACGGTCTACGGCGTCGAGCACCCGGTCCAGGTCGGGCAGGTACTCGTCCTCCAGCCGCGAGGGCGGGTACGGCGCGTGATAGCCGCCGACCCGCAGCACCGGGGCCTGGAGGTGGTAGAAACACCGCTCGGTGATGCGCGCGGCGATCTCCGACCCGGTCCCCAGGAAGACCGGTGCCTCATGCACCACGACCAGCCTGCCGGTCCGCTCGACCGACCGCTGGAGCGTGTCGAAGTCGATCGGCGACATCGACCGCAGATCCACGACCTCCAGCGACTTCCCCTCCTCGGCGGCGGCCGCGGCGGCGTCCTGCGCGACCTTCACCATGGGCCCGTAGGCCGCGAGGGTGAGGTCGGTGCCGGGCCGCACCACGCGGGCGGCGTGCAGGGGGCCGGGGATGGCCGACGTGTCGACCTCGCCCTTGTCGTGGTAGCGGCGCTTGGGCTCGAAGTAGATCACCGGGTCGTCGCTGCCGATGGCCTGCTGGAGCATCCAGTAGGCGTCGGAGGCGTTGGAAGGCGAGATCACCTTCAACCCGGCGACGTGCGCGAACAGCGCCTCGGGGGACTCGCTGTGGTGCTCGACCGCGCCGATGCCGCCGCCGTAGGGGATGCGGATGACGACCGGCATCTTGACCTTGCCGAGCGACCGGGCGTGCATCTTGGCGAGCTGCGTCACGATCTGGTCGTACGCGGGGAAGACGAAACCGTCGAACTGGATCTCCACCACCGGGCGGTAGCCGCGCAGCGCGAGCCCGATCGCGGTGCCGACGATGCCGGACTCGGCCAGCGGGGTGTCGATGACCCGGTCCTCGCCGAAGTCCTTCTGCAGCCCGTCGGTGACCCGGAAGACGCCCCCGAGCTTGCCGACGTCCTCCCCCATGATCAGGACCTTGGGGTCGGTTTCGAGCGCCGTGCGCAGCGACGCGTTGATCGCCTTGGAGAGCGACATCTTCTGGGCAGCCATGTCAGATGCCTTCCTCGGCGGTCTCGAACGAAGCCTGGTACGCGGCGAACTGGGCCCGCTCCTCGTCCACGAGCGCGTGGCCGTCGGCGTAGGTGTGCTCGAACATCGCCATGTCGTCGGGGTCGGGCATCGACCGGACCGCTTCCCGCACCCGCTTGGCGAGCGCGTCGGACTCCTGCTCCAGGGCGTCGAAGAACGCGTCGTCCGCGAGCTTCTCCTTGGTGAGGAGGGTGTGCAGCCGCAGGATCGGGTCCTTGGTCTCCCACAGCTCGCGCTCCTCGGACGAGCGGTAGCGCGTCGGGTCGTCGGAGGTCGTGTGGGCGCCCATGCGGTACGTGAACGCCTCGACGAGCATCGGGCCCTGGCCGGTGCGGGCCCGCTCCAGCGCCGCCCGGGTGACGGCGAGACAGGCGAGCACGTCGTTGCCGTCCACCCGGACGCCCGGGAAGCCGTAGCCCTGGGCGCGCTGGTAGAGCGGGACCCGGGTCTGCTTCTCGGTGGGCTCGGAGATGGCCCACTGGTTGTTCTGGCAGAAGAAGACGACCGGGGCGTTGTAGACCGCGGAGTAGGTGAACGATTCGGCCACGTCGCCCTGGCTGGAGGCGCCGTCACCGAAGTAGGCCAGCACGGCGGTGTCCGCGCCGTCCTTGGCCACGCCCATCGCGTAGCCGGTCGCGTGGAGCGTCTGCGAGCCGATGACGATGGTGTAGAGGTGGAAGTTGTTGCTGTTGGGATCCCATCCGCCGTGGTTCACCCCGCGGAACATCCCCAGCAGGTTGGTCGGGTCGACCCCCCGGCACCAGGCGACGCCGTGCTCGCGGTAGGTCGGGAAGACGTAGTCGTCGTCGTGCAGCGCCCGGCCGGAGCCGATCTGCGCGGCCTCCTGGCCGAGCAGCGAGGCCCACAGGCCCAGTTCGCCCTGGCGCTGCAGGGTGGTGGCCTCGGCGTCGAAGCGCCGCGTCAGTACCATGTCCCGGTACAGACCGCGCAGCTCGTCGGGGGTCAGGTCGATCGCGTAGTCGGGGTGCTCGACCCGCTCGCCCTCCGGGGTCAGCAGCTGTACGAGTTCCGGTTCCGCCTGCTGCTTCTTCGTGCTCCGCGCGCTGGTGCTGCGCTTGGCTCCGCTGCGGCGCGGCTTGCGCGCGGCAGTGCTCTCCACGGTCACGTGTGCTCCTCCGTCTGTCCGGCCTCCGGGATCCGCCGGCGGCCAGGTTGCGGCTCGCCCGTCCGACGACGACGCACGGGGTGGGTGCGACGAAACGTCCGTCCGGGCGTGACAGGTGCCCGGCGGTCGGCCCCGCACAAGGCACGTTACCCAGTGCTTCGCGTTCCTGCGAAACCCCACCTGACCTGCAATTTTGCTTGGATTTCCAAGTAAATCGCGCGGTTGGGTGAACATCCACTGGTCACAGCCTCGCCGACCGTCGGTCCACCGCACGTTATCCCGCAGGACAAAGGCACGGGAAGACTTCGTGTGTGAGACTGGAGCCGTGCGCGAAGAAGGAAAAATCAGGATTTTCCTACTCGACGACCATGAAGTCGTACGACGCGGCGTGCGCGAGCTGCTGGCGAGCGAGCCGGACATGGAGGTGGTCGGCGAGGCGGGCACCGCGGCCGACGCCCTCGCCCGGATCCTCGCGACCCGCCCTGATGTGGCCGTGCTCGACATCCGGCTGCCCGACCGCAGCGGTGTCGAGGTCTGCCGGGAGATCCGCTCGCGCGACGCGGCCATCCACTGCATGATGCTCACCTCCTTCGCCGACGACGAGGCCCTGTTCGACGCGATCATGGCGGGCGCGTCCGGCTATGTCCTCAAGGACATCCGCGGCAGCGAACTGCTCGCCGCCGTCCGGGACGTGGCCGCGGGCCGCTCGCTGCTCGACCCGGTGGCCACCGCCCGGGTGCTGGAGCGGCTGCGCGGCGGCACCAAGCCCGACGACCGGCTCGCGGCCCTCACCGAGCAGGAGCGCCGCATCCTGATCCTGATCGGGGAGGGGCTGACCAACCGGGTGATCGGGGAGCGGCTGCACCTCGCCGAGAAGACCATCAAGAACTATGTCTCCAGCCTGCTCTCCAAGCTCGGCATGGAGCGCCGCTCGCAGGCCGCCGCCTTCGTGGCCCGGATGCAGGCCCAGAAGCACTAGCGGGTGTCCTGGGGGTTCCCCAAGCACCAATGGGCCTGCCGCGTCAACTCACGCACGGCCCGTGACGCCGGGTGATCTAACATCTGGCACGTGCCGCGCTCACATGTAGACCTCGCCGAGGCCGCTCCCGACGGGGAAACCCTGGGCGCCCTGCTCCGCCGCTACGACCGGGCCGGTGAGCCGGTGTCCTGCGACCCCCTCACCGAGGGTCTGCTCAACCGCGGCTACCGGCTCGCCACCACCCGCGGCCGGTTCTTCCTCAAGCACCACCTCGACGGCGACCGCACCGCCATCGCCCGCCAGCACCGGGCCACCCAGCGGCTGGGCGCGCTCGGCCTGCCGGTCGCCCCGCCGGTCCCGGACGCCCACGGCCGTACGGTCGCCGTCATCGGCGGCCGCTGCTACGCCCTGCACCCGTGGATCGACGGACGGCACCGCGACGGCGCCGCCCTGACCACGCCCCAGTGCTGGCGCCTGGGCGGGCTGCTGGGGTTCGCCCACACCTGTCTGGAGCAGGTCATGCGGGCCGGGACCAGCGACCGCGAGCCGCCCGAGCCCGCGGCCGACCCCGAGGACACGTACGCCCTCATCGACGAGCTGCTGACCCTGGTCCGCGGCCACCGGCCGCGCGACACCTTCGACGAACTCGCCGAGCACCGCCTCACCGAGCGCCGCGCGCTGCTGGACCGGCACGCCCACCGGCGGCCGGAGGCGGACGCGATCCCGGCCACCGGCTGGGTGCACGGCGACTTCCACCCGCTGAACCTGCTCTACCGCGACACCGAACCGGCCGCGATCGTCGACTGGGACCGGCTGGGCGTCCAGCCGCGCGCCGAGGAGGCCGTCCGCGCCGCCGCGATCTTCTTCGTACGCCCCGGCGGCACCCTGGAGCTGCCCAAGGTCCGGTCCTACGCCCGCGCCTACCGCCACATGGCGGGCGCCGGGGCCGCCGAGATGGCCGCGGCCGTGCACCGGGTGTGGTGGGAGCGGCTCAACGACTTCTGGATGCTGCGCTGGCACTACCAGCGCGGCGACCACCGCGCCGATCCGCAGTTCCCGGCCGCGGCCGCGCTGGTGGTGTGGTGGACGCGGGAGTACGAGGCGGTCCGCGACGCCTTCTGCTGCTGACGCTCCCCCTGGCCCGGCCCTCATACAACGGCCCCGCATACGACTGCCCCGGCACCGCTCGCGCGGGGCCGGGGCAGTCGGGGGCTTGGCCGGATCAGGGAAGGTCGCTGGCCGGGGGGTCGACGGTCGGCTCGCCGTCGCCACCGTCGTCCGGCGGCGTCGTCGGATCGTCGCCCTCGTCGGGCGGCGTGGTCGGGCCGCCGCTGCCGTCGCCCGGCGTGGTCTGCGGGTCCGTCGGGAGGCCGGTCGGGCCGCTGGTCGGCTCGTTCGGGTACCCCGGGTTGCTGGGCTGGCCGGTGTACGACGGGCCGGTCGGGTCCTGGGACGGGGTGTAGTCGCCGGTGCCGCCGGTGGAGTCGTCGGTCTCCGGGGCCTCCGTCGTCTCCTCCGTGGGCTCCTCGCTCGGCTCCTTGCTTTCCTTCTGCTGGGTCGCCGACGGGTTCTTGGTCGGCTGCTTGCCCTTGTCACCGCCGCCGCCGAGGTCCAGCGCGAACGCCACCCCGACCGCCACGGCGATCACCGCGAGCGCCGCGACCAGCCACATCTTGCCGCGGCCACCCCGGCGGCCCCGGCCGGAGCCCCCGCCGTAACCACCGTCGTAGCCGCCCCCGGCGTTCCCCCCGCCGGGCGCGACCATCGGCTGCTGCGATGTCTGGCCGTGGTCCGGATGCGGCATCGCGGTCGTCCCCGCCATGCCCATCGCACCCGTGGAACCGCCGAGGTGCTGGGTGACCGGGCCGGTGTTCCACACACCGGTGTGGCCGCCCGCCTCCTGGAGCATCTGCAGCGCGTACTGGACGAGTCCGCGCATCTCCTCGGCGCTCTGGAACCGGTCGTCCGGGTCCTTCGCGAGCGAGCGCATCACCAGACCGTCCAGCTCCGGCGGAACCTGCCCGCCCGAAATTTCGGACGGTGGCACCGGATTGTCCTGAACGTGCTGATAAACGACCGAAAGAGGAGTCTCACCGGTGAACGGCGGGCGCAGCGCGAGCAGTTCGTAGAGCAGACACCCGGTCGCGTACAGGTCGGAACGGTGGTCCACGGCCTTGCCGAGCGCCTGCTCGGGCGAGAGGTACTGCGGGGTGCCCATGACCATGCCGGTCTGGGTCATGGTGGACTGCGCGCCATGCAGGGCACGGGCGATGCCGAAGTCCATGACCTTGACCGCGCCGCTCTTGGTGATGATCACGTTCGCGGGCTTGATGTCACGGTGCACGATGCCGTGCTGATGGCTGTAGGCGAGCGCCTCCAGCACCCCCGAGACGATGATCAGCGCCTGCTCCGGCGGCGGCGCCTCGGCGTTCAGCAGCAGGTCGCGGATGGTGTGACCCTCGACCAGCTCCATCACGATGTAGGGGACGGTGTTCGGCCCGACGACGTCCTCGCCGGAGTCGTACACCGCGACGACCGCGTGGTGGTTCAGCCCCGCGACGGACTGTGCCTCGCGGGTGAAGCGGGCCTTGGACACCGGGTCCTCGGCCAGGTCGGCGCGGAGCAGCTTCACCGCGACCGTTCTGCCGAGCCGGACGTCCTCGGCGGCGAAGACCTCCGCCATGCCGCCTCGGCCCAGGCGACCGGTGAGACGGTAACGGCCATCGCCGACCAGCCCACCATTTCCCCACGCCTCGGGCACATCAGACATTCCGGACCCGGTAGCGTCAGGTTCGGAGGGCCCCTGGGCGCTCTGGGTCTGTGCCATCGGTCCTCGCCGTCTCGGTCTAGGTGGGGGTCTGGTCAAGATCGCCCCGCCCGCGGGCGGTACGGTTCCTGCTAGGCACGCTACAGCCTTCGCGCCGCGCATCGGTTCGTGATGGACCGGCCATCAAACCTGTTGACGGTGAAGTGTTGCAAATCGCGTGACGGGTTCTTGAGCATCCGGTCACGGAACGGGCACGTGGCTTGACGTGTCCGTGGCCTGGGGCAGACTTGGCCACGATATCGGGAACACGAAGATCATGGCGTCGAAACGTGCGGGTCCGGGCGGTGAGTGCGCCGAGGGGGATGCAAGAACATGAGCCAGCACGGCGCTCCGGGCCGTTACCAGGGCAGCTCCCTGGCCGGCGGCCGTTACCAATTGCGGGACCTGCTCGGCGAAGGCGGCATGGCATCCGTGCACCTCGCGTACGACTCCGTGCTGGACCGCCAGGTAGCGATCAAGACGCTGCACACGGAGCTGGGCCGCGAGCAGTCCTTCCGTGAGCGCTTCCGCCGCGAGGCCCAGGCCGTGGCCAAGCTCACGCACACCAATATCGTCTCGGTCTACGACACCGGCGAAGATTCGATCGACGGCGCGCTCATGCCGTACATCGTCATGGAGTACGTCGAGGGACTTCCGCTGCGTTCCGCGCTCGACGCCGACGTCCGGCAATACGGCGCGATGCCGACGGAAAAAGCGCTGAAAATCACCAGTGATGTTCTGGCGGCGCTGGAGATCAGCCACGAAATGGGGCTGGTTCACCGCGACATCAAGCCCGGTAACGTGATGATGACCAAGCGTAATGTGGTCAAAGTCATGGACTTCGGCATCGCCCGCGCCATGCAGTCCGGGGTCACCTCCATGACCCAGACCGGCATGGTCGTCGGCACCCCGCAGTACCTCTCGCCCGAGCAGGCGCTGGGCCGTGGCGTGGACGCCCGCAGCGACCTGTACTCGGTCGGCATCATGCTGTTCGAGCTGCTGACCGGGCGTCTCCCCTTCGACGCCGACTCGCCGCTCGCCATCGCGTACGCGCACGTCCAGGAGGAGCCGGTCACGCCCTCCTCGATCAACCAGTCCATCCCGCCCGCGGTGGACGCGCTGGTCGCCCGCGCCCTGAAGAAGAACCCGAACGAGCGCTTCCCCACCGCCGAGGCCATGCGCGACGAGATCGCCCGCGTCTCGCGCAGCGGCCAGACCGGCGCCTCCCCGATCATCATCAGCGGCGGCCCGCCCTCCGTCAGCGGCTCCGGCGTCGGCGCGGCGGTCTTCCCGCCCGTCGACCAGCAGACCCCCGGCCCGGGCGGCGTCCAGACGCCGTACCAGCCGCAGCCCGGCTCGGGGCAGTACGGCGCCTTCGGCCCGTCCACCCCGCCGCCGCCCACCCATCCGGTGGGCCAGCCGGTGGGCCAGCAGCCGTACGGCACGCCCCCGTCCCCGTACCAGGGCGGCCACGGGCCGAGCACCCCGCCGCCGTACTCGATCTCGCCCACGCCCTCGCCGGGCCCGGGTTCTTCCGGCGGCGGTGGCGGCAACAAGCGCGTGATCATCGGCTCCGCCGTGGTGGCCGCGATCGCGGTCCTCGGCGTCATCCTGGTCATCGCCCTCAACGGCCCCAATGACGGCAAGAAGGACGAGAGCAAGGGCGGCGGCGAGAAGAAGGCCTCCGCCTCCGCGTCCCAGACGGCCGCCGCGGGTTTCCGCATGGGCGACAAGACGAAGACGATCGACCCGGCCAAGTGCACGGACGCGTACGAGGACTCGGACGAGAAGGGCACCTACAGCGTGCCCGACTTCCAGAACCTCTACGTGGACTCGGTGAAGAAGTGCATCCGGGCCGCGGGGTGGAAGTACCGCGTCACGTCCCAGGACGAGAACCTGTGGGGCAAGGGCACGGTCCTCAACTACACATACCGCAACTACGAGCCGTACAACCCGGACACGGACACCATCGAGCTGACGGTCTCCACCGGGAACCCGGGCTGAGAGCCCTTCTCGTGAGCATAGAGGCGTAGCCGGACCGCTTCGGTCCGGCTACGCCTCTTCGGCTATCGGTACGTCGCTATCGGTACGTCGCTATCGGTACGTCGCTACAGGTACGGGCCCGAGCGGGCGCCGCCGTGCTCCGGGCCCATGCCCTGGCCCTCCTCGCCGCCGCTGACGCCCGGGGGCAGCGCCCTGCGCATCTGCTCCAGCTGGGCGCGGGCCGCCATCTGCTGGGCGAACAGCGTCGTCTGGATGCCGTGGAACAGCCCCTCCAGCCAGCCGACCAACTGCGCCTGGGCGATGCGCAGTTCGGCCTCGGTCGGGACCGACTCCTCCGTAAAGGGCAGCGACAGCCGCTCCAGCTCCCCGATCAGCTCGGGGGCGAGACCGTCCTCCAGCTCCTTGACCGAACTGGAGTGGATCTCCTTGAGACGCGCGCGGCTCGCCTCGTCGAGGGGTGCGGCGCGGACCTCCTCCAGCAGCTGCTTGATCATGCTTCCGATCCGCATGACCTTCGCGGGCTGTTCGACCATGTCCGTCACGGGAACCTCGCGCGACTCGTCGTCACCACTGCCATCGCCAGGAGTGAGACCGCCGAGCGCCATGCCGTCCGGACCGACGACCAGGACGTGCGGGCTCTCCTGCGATCGTTCGTTCATCGGCTGGTTCATACCCCCATTGTTCCGCACCGGCACCTCGGAGGGAGGCTGTGGGTCGCCTCAGGCCGCGCGGACCCCGGCCCAGCGCCTGCCTCAGTGGCGCCGCAGCCGCAGCCCGAGGAAGGCCAGCCCGAGCCCCAGCCCGGCCAGCGCCAGCCCGGTACCCAGCGGCAGCACCCGCGTCGCCCGGCTACCGGGCGCGGCGGCGGTCCGCTCGGTGCCGTACGGACGATCATCCTGGGGCGGCTCGTCCGCTCCGCGCCGCTCCTGCTCAGGGGGGAGCCGGAGCGAGGACGGCGTCCAGTCCGGGACCAGCGACATGCGCCGGTCCGTCTGGTCCCGCCCGCCGCCCGTTGCGGACGGGCTGTGCGGTGTGTCGTCCGGTGAGGGGGTGGGCGCCGCGGACCGGCCGGGGTGGGACCGGCCCTCCCCGGCGCGGGTGCCCGCGAGGTCGCCGTCGTCGGCGCGCGCCACCGCGTGCGGGGCGGCCAGCAGCGCGGCGCCCGCCAGCAGGGCCGCGGCGGGCAGGGTACGGAGTACGGGGTCCACGGTCGTCGCCCTCCCGTGCCGGGCGGTTGGCTCGGGCGCCCGACGGGATGAGCGTCACATGGCGGGGCGTACGGGGCATTCCGGGCGCGCCCGAACAGGCCACGCCCGGAACCCTTCGGTTCAGAGCGTCAGCAGGACCTTGCCCACGTGCCCGCTGGAATCGAGCAGCCGGTGCGCCTCGGCGGCGTCCCGCATCGGGAACGTACGGTCCACGATCGCGCGGACCCGGCCGCTGCCGATCAGCGGCCAGATGTGCTCCCGTACCGCCGCGACGATCGCCGCCTTCTCGCCCAGCGAGCGGCCGCGCAGCCCGGCGGCCGTCACCGCGCCGCTCTTGCCCAGCAGCTTGACCAGGTTCAGCTCCGCCTTCGCCCCGCCCTGCAGGCCGATGATCGCCAGCCGTCCGTTGGTGGCCAGCGCGTCCACGTTCCGGTCCAGGTACTTCGCCCCGACGATGTCCAGGATGACGTCCGCCCCGGCGCCGTCCGTGGCCGTCCGGATCTCCTCCACGAAGTCCTGCTCGCGGTAGTTGATCAGCACGTCGGCGCCCAGCTCGCGGCAGGCCGCCAGCTTCTCCGCCGACCCGGCCGTGACCGCCACCCGCGCCCCGGCCGCCTTCGCGAGCTGGATGGCCATGGTGCCGATACCGCTCGACCCGCCGTGCACCAACAGCGTCTCGCCCGGCCGGAGGTGGGCGATCATGAAGACGTTCGACCATACGGTCGCGGTCACTTCGGGCAGCCCGGCGGCGGTGACGAGGTCGACGCCGTCCGGCACCGGCAGCAGCTGCCCGGCCGGGACCGCCACCTTCCCGGCGTACCCGCCGCCCGCCAGCAGCGCGCACACCTCGTCGCCCACCGCCCAGCCGCTGACGCCCGGGCCCAGCTCCACGATCCGGCCCGAGCACTCCAGACCGGGGTACGCGGGGGCGCCGGGCGGCGGCGGATAGTGGCCCTGCCGCTGCATCAGATCGGCGCGGTTGACGCCACTGGCCACGACCTCGACCAGGACCTCCCCCTCGCCGGGCGTGGGGTCGGGCACCTCGGTCCACTGGAGTGCGTCGGGGCCGCCGGGTTCAGGAATGGTGATCGCATGCATGGCCGCGAGGCTACTCCTGGGGCGCCGCTACTCCTGGGGCGTCGCTACTCCTGGGGCGTCGCTACTCCTGGGGCGTCGGCGCGCGAACGATGGTGATCAGCCGGTCGGCGGCCTGCAGCGGGCTCGCGTCGGGGTCGTCGTACGCGAGCAGCCGGTGCCCACGCCGTACGGACACCACGAGGTCCTCCGTATCCCGCACCGACCTGCCCACCTCGGCCTTCACCACCGTGCGCTCCACCAGGTCCAGACCGCTGCCCTGCTGGATCAGGTCCTCGATCACCGCGCCCGCGGTCGGCGACTGCACGCTCAGCCCCAGCAGCCGTCCCGCCGCGCTCGCGCTCGTGATCACCGCGTCGGCGCCCGACTGGCGCAGCAGCGGCGCGTTCTCCTCCTCGCGCACCGCCGCCACGATGTTCGCGGACTTGTTGATCTGCCGCGCGGTCAGCGTGACCAGCACCGCCGTATCGTCCCGCTGGGTCGCGATCACGAACTGGCGGGCCCGCTGCGCCTCCGCCCGCAGCAGCACATCGCTGCGGGTCGCGTCCCCCACGACGCCCACGTACCCCTCCGAGGTCGCGGACTCGATCACCTTGTGGTTCGGATCGACCACGACCACCCGCCCCTTGGGCAGCCCGCCCGCGATGAGCGTCTGGACGGCGGACCGTCCCTTGGTGCCGAAGCCGATGACGACGGTGTGATCGCGCAAGGCGGACCTCCAGCGGTTCAGGCGGTATTGCTCGCGGGTGCGCTCGGCGAGGACTTCGAGGGTGGTGCCGACCAGGATGATCAGGAACAGCACGCGCAGCGGGGTGACCAGCAGGATGTTGGTGAGCCGCGCGCTGTCGCTGTGCGGGACGATGTCGCCGTAGCCGGTCGTGGACAGCGTCACGGTGGAGTAGTAGACGGAGTCGAGGAAGTCGACGTTGTCGTCGGCGTTGTCGTGGTAGCCGCTGCGGTCCATGTAGACGATCAGGACCGTCAGGACGAGGACGAGCAGCGCCAGCAGCAGTCGGCGGAGCACCTGGCGCAGCGGGCCGTCCGGGTAGCGCGGCAGGTGGACACGGTGGCCGGTGTCCTCGGGTGGCGTACGGGCCGCCGCGTCATGACTGGGCAGCTTCACGCGTGGCCCTCCTGGGTGCGTATGCCATCGTCGTCCTCCTGCTGGCTTCTGCCGCCGCTGGTCCTGCTGTTCTCGCTGTTCTCGCCGGTCCCGGCGTTCCCGGCGTTCCCGGCCGACCAGGGCAGTTCCAGCACCTCGACCGCCGCGCCGCGCGCGGCCCCGCCCGGCGGGATCACCGCGAGACCGTCCGCGACGGCGACGCCGCGCAGCATGGCCGGACCGCTGAAGCGCAGCGGCCGCGCCTCGTCGTACTCGTCGTACCGGAACGCCACCGGCACCAGCCGGGTGTCCTGCGGATGCCCGCTCACCGCCTCGGCCAGCGACGCCGGGTGGCGCTCGGGCGCGGGGCGGCCCGTCAGCGTCCGCAGCAGCGGCTCCGCGAGCGTCAGCAGCCCCGATACGGCGGCCAGCGGATTGCCCGGCAGGCCGACCAGATGCCGCTCGGGCCCGAGGCGGGCCAGCAGCATCGGATGGCCCGGCCGCACCTCCACCCCGTCCACCAGCAGCTCGGCCCCCAGCCGGTGCAGCGTGGGGTGCACATGGTCCACCGGGCCCGCGGCCGTGCCCCCGGTCGTCACGATCAGGTCCACCGGTGATCCCTGGATCGCCGCGTACAGCGCGTCCGCCTCGTCGGTGATCCGGCGGGTGCCCGTCACCTCCGCGCCCAGCGCCCGCAGCCACGGCCCCAGCATGGGCCCCAGCGCGTCCCGGATGGCGCCCTCGCGGGGCAGCCCTCGGTGCAGCAGCTCGTCCCCGAGGACCAGCACCTCCACGCGCGGCCTGCGCACGGTCGCCACCTCGTCGTACCCGGCGGCGGCCGCGAGCCCCAGCACGGCGGGGGTGACCCGGGTGCCCGCGGGCAGCAGCTGATCGCCGCTGCGGCACTCCTGGCCACGGGGGCGGATGTCCTGCCCGAAGCCGACCGGCCGGGGGGCGTTCGCCGCGTGCAGCCAGCCGTCCCCGGTGTCCGTTCCGTACTCCGTGCGCAGCACGGCGGTGGCGCCGGGCGGGATGCGGGCGCCAGTGGCGATCCGCACCGCGTGCCCGTCGGAGAGCGGCTCGACGGCACCGGTCCCGGCCAGGATCCCGCGCCCGGCCCTGCCGCTCGCGGTGAGCCGCCAGGGGCCGGGCCCGGCCAGGGCCCAGCCGTCCATGGCGGACGTGTCGAACGGCGGCAGGTCGGTCAGCGCGGTGAGGGGTTCGGCGAGGACGTGGCCGAGCGCGTCGTCCAGCCGACGCGGGACGGGCCTGGCCGTGGCGGGGGCTCGGGCGGCTCGGGCGGCGATGCGGCGGGCGTCTGGCCAGGCAGTCAGGGGAGCCTCGGGTTTGTCGGGTGCGGGGGCGGGTGGGTGCGCGTCGGGTGCGTTGTCGGGTGCGGGGGCGAGGCCTCCGGGACGAGGGTCCTGGACCGTATTTTTACGGCGCCGGGAGCCCTCAGGCGCGGAGTCATCCGGAAGTCCACGGCGCCACAAATACACGTCAGCGTCCAGGACCCCCGCCCCTGCGACCCCGCCCCCTCCCGGGTACGGCGGCTCTCCCTCCGGTGGCCCCGACTGAGGACGCTGGAGGCTGGGTGGTGGCCAGCCCAGCTCCTCGTCGGGTTCGTCCACCGGCGATGTCGGGTGGTCGGAGGCGCCGTGGCGGATCGTGCGCGCCACGCTCGGCGGGGGCCAGCCCAGCTCGGGGTCCGGCACGTCCGGCGGCGGCGATGCCCGTTGGGCGGTGGCCTGCTCGTTGGCCAGGGCCAGGGCCTCGTCCACCTGACGGTCGAGCTTGTTCACGTCCCCGGAACGGGGGTCCCGCCGGGTCATTCCTCGTCAGCCCAACGCGCCGCCAGGGCCGCCGCCTTGCGGCTGGCGTCGGCCAGGGCCTCGGGGCCGCCGCCCTGCTGCCCGGCGGCGTAGCCGACGAGGAACGTGGTCAGCGGGGCGGCGGGCCGGGCGACACCGTGCGCGGCGTCCCGGGCCAGGTCGAGGAGGGCGGCGGTGTCGACGTCGAGGTCGATTCCGAGTTCCGCTTTGACTGCGGCAATCCATTCTTCCAGCACCCGTCCATGCTCCCTGATCCGCGCACGGGCGGTGGTGATGTCCTCCCAGGTGTCGCAGTCGAAGGACGCGGTGGCGTGGGGGATGTGGTGGAGGTTCAGCTCGGTGGTGAGCAACCGGAGCGGCAGCCCGCCGAGGCCGCCGTGCTCGGCGGCGAGCAGGGCGATCTCACGCCGCAGCGGTTCGGCGCGGTAGGCGGCGACGAGGGGCTGCTCGCGCCCGTCGGGGTCGGTGAGCACGGCGCCGTCGGCCTGTCCGAGCCCGGCGAGCAGGGTCCGCACGGTCTCCCCGGTGAGGAACGGCAGGTCGGCGGAGAGCAGCAGGACCACGGGGGCGGTGGTCCCCCGTACGCCCGCGTCGACGGCCGCGACCGGCCCGCCCCCCGGCGGCTCCTCCCGCGCCCACCGCACGGGCCGTACGGTGGGTCGGCGCGGGCCGACGACGACGGTCTGCCCGGCTCCCCGGCAGGCGCCCAGCACCCGGTCCAGCAGGGCCCGTCCGCCCACGCGCAGCGCGGGCTTGTCCACGCCGCCGAGCCGCCGGGCGGCACCCCCGGCAAGGATCACCGCGTCATACGTCACCCTCCGAGTATGGCCGCTACAACCCCCGCAGCAGCACGGAGGGCTGCTCGACGCAGTCCGCCACGTACCGCAGGAACCCGCCTGCCGTCCCGCCGTCGCACACCCGGTGGTCGAAGGTGAACGACAGCTGCACGACGTGGCGCACCGCCAGTTCGCCGTGGTGCACCCACGGTTTCGGGGCGATGCGGCCGACGCCGAGCATGGCCGCCTCGGGGTGGTTGATGATCGGCGTGGAGCCGTCGACCCCGAACACGCCGTAGTTGTTGAGCGTGAACGTGCCGCCCGTGAGGTCGGCCGGGGTCAGGGCGCCCGCTCGCGCGGCCTCGGTCAGGCGCCCTATCTCGGCGGCCAGCCCCTCGACGCTGCGGGTATGGGCGTCACGGACGACGGGGACGACGAGACCACGGTCGGTCTGCGCCGCGAAGCCGAGGTGCACACCGCTGAGTTTGACCACTTCGCGGCGTTCCATGTCCACCGTGGAATTGAGGTCGGGGAAGCGCGCGAGGGCGGCCGTGCAGATGCGGGCCAGCAGGGCGAGCACGGAGATCTTGGGACCGCCGGTGGCGTTCATGGCGGTGCGGGCGGCGAGCAGTTCGGTCGCGTCGGCGTCCACCCAGCAGGTCGCGTCGGGGATCTCGCGGCGGCTGCGGGCGAGCTTGTCGGCCACGGCTCCCCGCACCCCGCGCAGGGGGACGCGCTCCCCGTGCTCCTCGCTCACCGTCTCCGCCGTGCCGGTGCCGGGAATGGGGATGGCCCGCTCGACGTCGGCACGCAGAATCAGGCCCTCCGGGCCGGAGCCCACCAGCTGCCGCAGGTCGATGCCGTGCTGCCGGGCCAGCCGCCGGACCAGGGGAGAGATCACCGGGATGGGACTTTCCACGGTCTTGGTCACCACCTCCCCGTTGGCGGACGCGGGGGCGGGTCCGTTGGCGGGTCCTTGGGCAGTCCGCACCCGGCGGCGCCGTGCGGCGGGGGCGCCCGTGCCGTATCCGACGAGCACATTGCCGGACCCCTCGGCGGAACCGCTCACCGCACTCCGCTCACCGGCAGACGCGGAGTCGTCCGAGCCGGAAGCGGAACCGCCCTCATCTGGTCCACCGGACACACCGGAAGACGCCACGGTCAGCAGGGGCGCGCCCACCGGCAGCTCCGTGCCCTCCTCGCCGAAGCGCGCGGTCACCACCCCGGCATACGGGCACGGCACGTCCACCATGGCCTTCGCGGTCTCGACCTCCACGACCGGCTGGTCGACCGCGACGACGTCGCCGACCTCGACCAGCCACCGCACGATCTCGGCCCCGGTGAGCCCCTCCCCCAGGTCGGGCAGCGTGAACTCCCGCACGACGGCCATCAGACCCTGCTCCCCTCGGTCCACTCCGACTCCCACTGCAACCGGGCGACGGCGTCCAGCACCCGGTCCACGCCGGGCAGATGGTGCCGCTCCAGCATCGGCGGCGGATACGGGATGTCGAACCCGGCGACCCGCAGCACCGGCGCCTCCAGGTGGTGGAAGCACCGCTCGGTGACGCGGGCGGCGATCTCGCCGCCGGGGCCGCCGAAACCGGCGGCCTCGTGGACCACGACCGCCCGGCCGGTGCGGCGCACGGAGGCGCACACGGTGTCGTCGTCGAAGGGGACCAGCGAGCGCAGGTCCACGACCTCCAGGTACCAGCCCTCGGCCCGTGCCGCCTCGGCGGCTTCGAGACAGACCGGGACGGAGGGCCCGTACGAGATCAGGGTGGCGCTCCGGCCCCCGGTCCCGGTGTGGTGCACCACCGCCCGCCCGATCGGCGGGACCTCGGCGGGGCGCTCGGGGTCCCAGTCGGACTTGGACCAGTACAGCCGCTTGGGTTCGAGGAAGACGACCGGATCGTCGGAGGCGATGGCGGCCCGCAGCAGCCCGTACGCGTCGGCGACGGTCGCCGGGGCGACCACATGGAGGCCGGGGGTGGCCATGTAGTACGCCTCGGAGGAGTCGCTGTGGTGCTCGACGCCGCCGATGCCGCCGCCGTACGGCACCCGCACGGTCAGCGGCAGCGACACCGCGCCCCTGGTGCGGTTGCGCATGCGGGAGACATGGCTGACCAGCTGCTCGAAGGAGGGGTAGGCGAAGGCGTCGAACTGCATCTCGACCACGGGCCGCAGCCCGTACATCGCCATGCCGACGGCGGTGCCCAGGATGCCCGCCTCCGCCAGCGGCGTGTCCGTACAGCGGTCGTCGCCGAACTCCTCGGCGAGCCCGCTGGTGATCCGGAAGACGCCGCCCAGGGTGCCGACGTCCTCGCCGAGGACATGGACGGCCGGGTCGGCGGCCATGGCGTCGCGCAGCGCCCGGCCGAGGGCCTGCGCCATGGTGGCGGGCTTGCGGTCGATGGCGGTGGTCATCGCTCCCCCTCGGCGTCCAGCTCGGCCCGCAGCTGCGCGGCCTGCTCCCGCAGCTGACCGGTCTTCTCGGCGTAGACGTGCTCGAACAGCTCCAGGGGGTCGAGGACCGGATCCTGGTGCATGCGGGTGCGCAGATCGGCGGCCAGCCGCTCCGCCGAGTCGCGCACGGCCTGGACACCCTTGTCGTCCAGCAGCCCCCGGTCCCGCATGGCCCCCTCCAGGAGCGCGATCGGGTCGTGCTCGCGCCAGGCCTCGACCTCGGCGTCGGAGCGGTAGCGGGTGGCGTCGTCGGCGTTGGTGTGGGCGTCGACCCGGTAGGTGACGGCCTCGACCAGGGTGGGGCCGCCACCGCCCCGGGCCCGGCGGACCGCCTCGCCGAGGACATGGTGCACGGCGGCCGCGTCGTTGCCGTCGACGAGGCGGCCGGGCATCCCGTAGCCGACCGCCTTGTGGGCCAGGGAGGGGGCGGCGGTCTGCTTGGCGAGCGGGACGGAGATCGCGAAGCCGTTGTTCTGGATCAGGAAGACGACCGGGGCCTGCCAGACGGCCGCGAAGTTGAGCGCCTCGTGGAAGTCGCCCTCGCTGGTGCCGCCGTCACCCACCAGGGCGAGCGCCACGACGTCGTCGCCCTTGAGGCGCGCGGCGTGGGCCAGGCCCACCGCGTGCGGCAGCTGGGTGGCCAGCGGGGTGCTCAGCGGGGCGACCCGGTGCTCCCGGGGGTCGTAGCCCGAGTGCCAGTCGCCGCGCAGCAGGGTGAGGGCCTGGACGGGGTCGAGCCCCCGGACGACGGCGGCCAGGGTGTCGCGGTAGCTGGGAAAGAGCCAGTCCCGCTCCTCAAGCACCAGCCCGGCGGCCACCTGGCACGCCTCCTGCCCGGTCGAGGAGGGGTAGACGGCCAGGCGGCCCTGCCGGGTGAGGGCCGTGGCCTGGACGTTGTACCGGCGGCCGTGGACCAGCTCCCGGTGGAGCCGGGTCAGCAGGTCGGGGTCGAGGTCGGCGGCGGCGGAGGTGCCCAGCATGCGGTACGGCTCGGGGTCGGGCAGCAGCGGTGCGGCGTCGGTGCGGGGCCGCCAGGCGGGCGGGGGAGTGGGGCGGTAGGCGCCGGGCTGCTCTAGGACCGTCATGACACGACCTCCTGGGCGGGCAGACTGCTGGAGGGCGGGCGTGCCGTGCGACATCGCCCTCACCTACCGATTGTTCGGTCGTTGACGCATTTTGGCTACAGGCGGCCTGAGCCTGTGGACAAACGGTTCTCCACAGCCTGAGATGAAAACAGGACGTCCATGAAGGGGAGGCAGGGCGGTATGCAGGGCGAACAGATGGCCAATCCGGACGGCAAACCTCCCGCGCGCCCGCTGGACCCCATCGACCGCGACATCCTGCGGCTGCTCCGGACGGACGGACGCGCCTCCATACGCTCGGTGGCCGAGCAGGTGCACGTCTCGCGCGCCAACGCCTACGCGCGGATCAACCGGCTCCTGGACGACGGGGTGATCCGGGGCTTCAGCGCCCGGGTGGACCAGGAGCGGGCCGGGCAGGGGGCGTCCGCGTACATCACGCTGAAGATCGTGCAGAACTCCTGGCGCACCGTGCGCGAACAGCTCAGGCTGCTGCCGGGAGCGGCGCACATCGCCCTGGTCAGCGGGGATTTCGATGTGCTGCTGCTGGTGCACACCGAGGACAACCGCTCGCTGCGCGAGCTGGTCCTCACCCGGATCCAGGCCATACCGGAGGTGCTGAGCACCCGCACCCTGCTGGTCTTCGAGGAAACGGACCTGGACCCCGAGGTCTAGGGGGTGGCCTGGTCCCCGGGGACGCGCAGGCCCGCGAAGGCCGTACGGACCACGGCCTCGGCCACCTCGTCGGCGCCCGCGGCCCCGCCCCGGCCCGGCCGGTACCACTCCACAATGGAGTTGATCATGCCGAAGAGCAGCCGGGTCGCCAGCCGCGCGTCCACGTCGGCGCGCAGATCGCCGTCGGCGGCCGCCCGCTTGAGCAGGGCGGCGACCTCGTGGTCGAACTCCCTCCGGCGCTCCATGGCCCACCGCTCGGTGTCCGTGTTGCCGCGCACGCGCAGCAGCAGCGTGACGTACGGCAGCTCCTCCATCAGCACCTCGGCGGTGCGCCGGGTCACGTACTCCAGCCGTCCGATCGCCCGGCCGTCGCGCGCGCCCGGCTCCTGGAGGATGCCGAACAGCCCGTCCAGCGCACGGCTTATGGCCCGCTTGAGCAGCTCTTCCTTGCCCTTGACGTGGTGGTAGATCGACGACTTGGAGATCCCGGCGGCGCGGGAGAGATGCTCCATGGAGGTGCCGTCGTACCCGCGCTCGTTGAACACCTCCACGGCGACCGCGAGCAGCGATTCGGGCGTATAGGTGTCGCGCTTGGCCATGGTCATGATTAGAGCAGCTTTCCTTGGGTGGCAGCACGCCGGATCAGGGCCTGGGAGGGGGCGTAGCGGCCGGTGGGCCAGGCGTTGTGGAGGTTCTCCAGGACATCACGCACCCAGGCGGCGCCGAGCTGGTCCCCCCAGTGCAGCGGGCCGTGCGGATAGTTGACGCCGGTGCGCATGGCGGTGTCGATGTCCCCGGCGCTCGCCACGCCACGGGCGACGGCGTCAGCGGCGAAGTCCACGAGCATCGCGACGGTGCGGGCCACGATCATGCCGGGGAGGTCTTCCACCACGCTCACCTGCTTGCCGAGCGCCTGGAAGAGCCCCGTCGCGGCCGCGATGGCCTCCGGCGCGGCGGTCGCGGAGGGGGCGAGGGCGATGCGGGTGGCGGCGCGGTAATCCTGCGCCAGGTCGAACCGGATGCCGGGAGCGGACGGGTCCGTGGTGGCGGCGGAGCCGTCGGTCAGGGACAGCCGGGTGCCATCGGGCAGCGCGAGGAATCCCCCTTCCCCGGCTGCCGCCCCGGGCTCCGGTTTCACGTGAAACGTCCTCCCCCGCCGTTTCGGTACGGGGGCCGGGGACCGGACCAGCGCGATGCCCGCCTCTTCTATGAGAGGGACGAGCCCGGCGGCGGGGCCCAGGTCCCCATGGAGGGCGATCTTCGCGGGGGCCTCGCACGGCTCGGCGGTGTGCGGGCGGGGGCGCGGCGCTTCGTCGGCGTGGTCGTACCAGCCACGGCCGGTCTTGCGCCCGTGGAGCCCGGCGTCGACCAGGCGGCGCTGGGCGAGGGACGGGGTGAATTTCGGATCGTGGAACAGCGATTCCCAGACGGATCGGGTGACGGCCTCGTTCACGTCCTGGCCGATGAGGTCGGTCAGCTCGAAAGGGCCCATCCGGAAGCCGCCGGACTCACGCAGCACGGCGTCGATGGTGGCGGGGTCGGCGCCGCCCTCCTCGTACAGCCGGAAGGCCTCGGCGTAGAAGGGGCGGGCGATCCGGTTGACGATGAACCCGGGGGTGTCGGCGCAGCGCACCGGGGTCTTGCCCCACGCGGCGACGGTGTCGTACGCGCGGTCGGCGGCGGCCCGGTCGGTGGCGAAGCCGCGGACGACCTCGACCAGCGGCAGCACCGGGGCCGGGTTGAAGAAGTGGAGGCCGATGAGGCGGCCCGGGCAGCGGAGGGCGCCCGCGACGGCCGTGACGGAGAGGGAGGAGGTGTTGGTGGCGAGCAGACAGCGGTCGGAGACGACGGTTTCGAGAGCGGTGAACAGCTGCTGCTTGGCGCCCAGTTCCTCCAGGATGGCCTCGATGGCCAGCTCGGTGTCGGCGAGGTCGGCGAGCCGGTCGACGGGGGCGAGGCGGCCGAGGGCGGCGTCGCGGTCGGCGGCGGCGAGGGTGCCCTTGGCGACCAGCCTGCCGAGGCGGTCCGCGATGGCGTCCGCCGCCTGGGCGGCACGGCCGGGCGCGGCGTCATAGAGCCGCACCGGGTGCCCGGCGGCCAGCGCCACCTGGGCGATTCCCTGGCCCATGGTGCCGGTGCCGACGACGGCTACGGTGCTGGTGCGCGGAAGCCCACGGTCGCTGGTGCCGCTCGCAGTCATACGGCTGATCCTTTTCGACGAAGTTATCCACAGGTCCGCCAGGCCCTCTTGTCCCGACCGATCGTTCGGTTAATCTAACTCTGTCGCCACTTCCAGCCCAGCTCAATCCCAGCTCGACGAGGAGTTGGTCAGCCGTGACCGCCGGACTCACCACAGACCAGTTGACGAAGACGCACCGTCCCACCCTCGACCAGGCCCTGGAGGCGATCCGTACCCGCGCCTATTGGTCCCCGCACCCCGAGCATCCGAAGGCGTACGGCGGGGAGGGCCAGGGCGGGCGCCCGAGCCTGAGCCTCGCCGAGGGCCAGACCGCCTTCGAGGCGCTGCGCGGCACGCGCCTGGAGCTGGACCAGCCGGGCACCGACGGCTGGACGGGCTCCGAGGTCTCGCCGTACGGGGCCGAGATGGGCATGGAGTATCCGCATCCGGATCTCGATGTGCTGCTTCCTGCCATGCGGGCGGGGATGCCCGCCTGGCGGGATGCCGGACCCGAGGCGCGGGCCATGGTGTGCCTGGAGATCCTGGCCCGGATCAGCGCCCGCTCGCATGAGTTCGCGCAGGCGGTCATGCACACCAGCGGGCAGGCCTACATGATGGCGTTCCAGGCGGGCGGCCCGCACGCCCAGGACCGCGGCCTGGAGGCGGTGGCGTACGCGTTCGCGGAGCAGACGCGCACGCCGGGCGCCGCCGACTGGTCCAAGCCGCAGGGCAAGCGCGATCCGCTGGAGCTGCGCAAGACCTTCACCGCCGTCCCGCGCGGCATCGCCCTGCTGATCGGCTGCAACACGTTCCCCACGTGGAACGGGTACCCGGGCCTGTTCGCCTCGCTGGCCACCGGCAACCCGGTGCTGGTCAAGCCACATCCGCAGGCGGTGCTGCCTCTCGCGCTGACGGTCCAGGTGGCGCGCGAGGTGCTGCGGGAGGCGGGCTTCGACCCCAACCTGGTGGCGCTGGCCGCCGAGCGGCCGGACGAGGGCATCGCCAAGGTCCTCGCCGTGCGCCCCGAGATCCGGATCATCGACTACACGGGCTCGACCGCCTTCGGCGACTGGCTGGAGGCCCACGCCCGGCAGGCCCAGGTCTTCACGGAGAAGGCCGGGGTCAACACCGTCGTCATCGACTCCACCGACGACTACAAGGGCATGCTGGCCAACCTGGCGTTCTCGCTCTCGCTCTACAGCGGCCAGATGTGCACCACCCCGCAGAATCTGCTGATCCCCCGCGAGGGCATCGCCACGGACGCCGGACCCAAGTCGTATGACGAGGTGGTGGCCGACCTGGCGGCCGCGGTCGACGGGCTGCTGGGCGACGACGCCCGGGCGAGCGCGCTGCTCGGCGCGATCGTGGGCCCGCGGGTGCGGGAGCGGCTGGAGGCCGCCCCCGGGCTCGGCGCGGTCGCCCTCGCCTCCCGCGAGGTGACCCACCCCGAATTCCCCGGCGCCACGGTGCGTACGCCGCTGATGGTGAAGGCGGACGGGGCGCGGAAGTTCTGGGAGGGGGCGGACGCGGACGCGCCCTATCTCTCCGAATGCTTCGGCCCGGTGTCCTTCGCCGTCGCGGTCGACTCGGCGGCCGACGCGGTCGCCCTGCTGCGCCGCACCACCCGGGACAAGGGCGCGATGACGGTCGGCGCGTACACGACCTCGCCGGAGGTGGAGCGGCTGATCGAGGAGGCCTGTCTGGAGGAGTGCGCCCAGCTGTCGCTGAACCTGACCGGCGGGGTGTATGTGAACCAGACCGCGGCCTTCTCGGACTTCCACGGTTCGGGCGGCAACCCCTCGGCCAACGCCGCGCTGTGCGACGGGGCGTTCGTGGCGAACCGCTTCCGCGTGGTGGAGGTGCGCCGCCCCGCCTAGTGAGCCGGTCCGGAGATTCTGTCGCAGTAGCGGCAGACGCGGTCGATGATCTGGTCGGCGGTCTTGGTCCACTTGAAGGGCTTGGCGCTGGTGTTCCAGACCTTGATCCAGTTCTCCAGCGCGGTCTTCAGGTCGTCGAGTGAGCAGAACACGCCGCGTTCCAGGCAGCGCCGTTCCAGTTCGGCGAACCACCGCTCCACCTGGTTGATCCGGGACGAGTAGGTGGGGGTGAAGTGCAACTGGACGTGAGGGTGCGCGACCAGCCACCGGTGGACCACGGGCGCCTTGTGCGTGGAGAGGTTGTCGCAGATCACGTGGATCGCCAGGCCAGGTCCGGTCTGGCGATCGATCTCGTCGAGGAAGTCGCGGAAGTCCACCGCCCGGTGCCGCGCGGACAGCTTGCCGATCACCTTGCCGGTGGCGGTGTTCAGCGCGGCGAACAGGTCCACGGTGCCGTGCCGGACGTAGTCGAAACTGCGCCGCTCGGGAGTGCCCGGCACCATGGGCAACACCGGTGCGGTCCGTTCCAGGGCCTGGATCTGCGGTTTCTCGTCCACCGCGAAGACCGCCGCGTTCGCCGGCGGCGCCAGATACAGGCCCACTACGTCGCGGATCTTGTCGATCAGCAGTGGGTCCGGGGAGACCTTGAAGGTCTCCGTCCGCCAGGGCTGCAGGCCGAACGCGTGCCAGATGCGCAGCACGCTTGTGGGTGAGATGCCCACCCGCCGGGCCAGTTCCCGTTTCGACCAGTGTGCGGCCCTCTCGGGTGTCTCCTCCAGGGTGCGCACCACCACCTCCTCCACCTGGGCGTCGGTGATGGTGCGCGGCACGCCCGGGCGCGGATCGTCGCTCAGGCCGTCAAGCCGGTCGCGCAGAACCCTGGTCCGCCACCGGCGGACTGTCGACCGATCGGTATCCAGCCGCGCGGCCACCGCGGTGTTACTCCAGTCCTGGGCACAGGCCAGCACGATCCGCGCCCGTTTCGCCAGGCCCTGCGCGGTCGTCCGCCGCGTGGCCCATCCCTGCAGCATCAGCCGCTCGGCCTCGGATAACACCAGCGGCTCCAGCCTGCTGTCCCCCATACCGGCCAGCAGACCGCACACCACCAGACCCTGTCACCACCCAGACCCATGATCTGAAACAGAACACGACTCACGTGGCGAAACGAGATCTCACGACCGGCTCACTAGGCGGGGTCCTTCGGGGGCGCGGCGGGTCCTCCCCAGTGGAACAGGGCCATGGCCACGCTGGTGGCCAGGTTGTAGCTGGACACCTGAGGCCGCATGGGGAGGGCCACCAGCCGGGTGGCCCGCTCGCGCAGCTCCGGCGACAGCCCGTGCCGCTCGGAGCCGAAGGCCAGCAGCGCGTCATCGGGTATGACCAGGGACCGGATGTCCTCCCCCTCCGCGTCTAGGGCGTACAGCGGCCCCGGCGGAAGGGCGTCGGCCGCCAGCCGTTCGACGGCGGTGGCGAAGTGGAGGCCCGCACCCGAGCGCACCGCGTTCGGGTGCCAGGGGTCGATGTCCCCGGTGGTCACCACCCCCGAGGCCCCGAAACCGGCGGCGAGCCGGACCACGGCGCCGACGTTCCCGAGGTTGCGGGGGTTGTCCAGGACGACGACCGGCGCGGGCCTCCCCGGCCGCGCCAGGGCGTCCAGATTCCCCTGCCGCCCGCGCCGGACCGCCAGCGCGGCGACCCGGGTGGGGTGCACCCGGGGGACGAGGGCGCGCAGGGCCTGGTCGTCCACCTCCACCAGCAGGTCCGCGATCACCGCGGTGAGGTCACCGGCCAGCTCGGCCGCCAGCTCCATCGCGGCGGCCTTGTCACTGGTGACCGCTACCCGCACCTCGGCACCGAAGCGGAGCGCATGCTTCAGCGCATGGAAGCCGTCGAGCAGCACGGTCTCGGGGGCCGTCTCGCGCCACTGCCGCACGGCCCTCGTGGCCTGGTCCTCAGTCATCCCCTCAGCGTACGAGGGCCAGGGGCGGTGACCAGGCGCTTCACCGGTGATCCGGGGGCGGGCGGGGGGGGGGGGGCCGGGGGG
>NZ_JBHWJI010000042.1:0-87448 GCF_042731515.1 Streptomyces sp. NPDC059850 | reverse complement strand
GGCCCAGACCTCAGGGCCGGTCGAGCCGCAGCCGCTCGGCGCGCGGCAGTCCCGCGACGACCAGATCGTAGGAGTCCTCGATCAGCTCCCGGACCAGCTGGTCCGGGAGGTCGCCGTCCACGGTGACCGTGTTCCAGTGGCGCTTGTTCATGTGCCACCCCGGCGCGATCAGCCCCGGGTGGTCACCGCGCAGCCGGATCGCGGCCTCCGGGTCGCACTTCAGGTTCACGGTGAGCGGCCGCGCGTCCAGGGTCGTCAGCGCGAACATCTTGCCGCACACCTTGAACACCGAGACGTCCGGGACGCGGGGGAAGGGGAACTCCTCCACGGCCGCGTTGAAGGACACGCAAAAGGCCCGCAGCTGCTCGGGGGTCACTCCAGGTCTCCTCGATCTCGGCCGATGGGGTTGGCACCACAGCTCTACCAGGCCCGCGACGATCTCTGCCACCGAACGGCCGGACAACGGCGATACCGGTCGTGCAGGCTGCGTCACCAGTTTCCGGAATCACTCCCTCCGCAACAGAGTGGAGGCATCAACCGGGAGGTGTTTTGAAATGACCTTGAGATACCCGAGCATGATCATGTTACGGTTGCAGTACTGCAAAGCCCTGCAAACGGCTTGCGCATATGCAGAGTGGACGGGGGTCCCGATCTGACGCATTGACAGGTGACCTGACCCCTGTTGGCGGATGGGGACGTAGGGCGTCTCCCATGGGAAACGAAGATGTCTACGTTCTTGGGAGGGCGGGCAATGAATCCGGGTGCGGGCTTTGTGTTCGGCGTAGGGCTGATCACGCTGGGCGCGATGATTCATTACGTGAAGAATCAAGTTGCGAGTGGAAGCATCGAGCGCAACTCTGTGATCGGCATCAGGACCAAGGCAACGATGTCTTCGGACCATGCATGGCAGGCAGGGCATACCTCAGCGGCTCCGATGCTGACGGTGACTTCCTTGACCGCCTACGCGGTGGGCGCGATTTCCTTGGCAATCAGCCTGGTGTTGACGCTGAGCGACACCGAAAACCCGGCTGTCATCATTGTCCCGTTGACCGGAATCGTCGTGGTTCTCGCACTCCTCACCGCAGCAGCGGTCAAGGCAAATTCGGCTGCACGCGCGGTCGATAGTTCAGATGGCTAGTTCAGCTCACGCTAAAATGCATCACATGTCGGGGGAAGACACTGTGAAGTTCAGTTCCGGAAAAATAGTCGCCGCAGTAGCGGCCGGTTCCATCCTTGTGGCGGGCGGCGTGACCACCCAAACCGCCTTGGCCGACGACGGCCGCGGAGCTTCCGCGCCGGGCAAGGCACAGCTCAAGGAGACCGCGAAGGGGACCGCCAAGTACAGCGACGCGCAGTTTCTTCAACTGCTGCTCGCCGCCCAGGGGCCGATCGCAGATGCGAACCCCGAGCTGAAGCGAATGCTCGGATTCGATCCCGATAAGCCGCACACCAACGAAAAAGCGCTGAATAAGGTCATCGCAAGGTACCTGGCCGCCCACCCCGGGTTCCACCAGGATATGGCGGTTCCCTTCCAGTCCGGCGATCCTGTGCGCGTCAATGCCGCTCTCCGTGACTTCTCGGTTTCCTTCAACAAGTGGATCAAGGAGACCGGTAAGCCCGCGGCCAGCGGCAAGGCGCGGGCACAGGAGAGCGGCTGGTTCTGGATGGGTGCGTACGTGGCCATCTACGTGAACGCCGCAGGGGCCGCCAACGCCGTCGCGTACACGAACGCCGGAGTTGCCACCAACGCCCTCGCAACCCTCGTGGTCGTCACGTGGTATCTCGAGGACGGCAGCCCGAGCGGCTCGGGCATCGAGCGCGACGCCTTTGTCAACGCCCTGACCACTGCGCTGACATGAGTCACGGCCCGGCGATCACCGAGCAGAACACTGACGAGCAGACCACCGAGGCGGGAAGTCCTGAGCCGATTCACTCGGCACCAGGCCTGGTCGCTGCCGTGGGCGGCATTCTCCTCGTCGGAACCATGCTAGCTGGATCAATCTTCTTTTCCCTTCCGAGCAACGTGCTCTCCACGCGCGACGGAGGCGAACTTCGGTCGCTGTCGGCGAGGTTACTGCCCCAGAGCTGGGCGTTCTTCACGAAACCTCCGAATGACCCTGAGTTCGTTCCTTACACCGTGTCCGACGATGGTGTTTCCTATGCGGCGCGACTGCCGAATTCGCGCTCGGATAACCTCTATGGGCTCACCAGGCGCCAGCGTGCGCAAGGCCCAGAGGTTGCCAGCATGGCGAATCAGGTACACGCATGGAAGGACTGCGAGGAGATAGAGGGAGATTGCCCAGCGGTGGTCGCCGGGTCCTCGGGGCCGGCCGCTGTCACGAACTCGTCTCCGGTCCCCACTCTTTGCGGGCGATTGGTCCTGGTGGAGTCGACGCCTGTGCCGTGGAAGTTTCGCGACAAGTATGAAGGATGGCGCCTCGACAAGAAGGCTGCTCTTGTGGAGGCGAAGTGTTCGCAAAGCAAATAGCCGTAGTGATGGAGCGGTCCGTCCGACGCTTTCCCGCCGAGTCCCGGGCTCTTGGCATCGGCAGATCAATGATCGCACTTGCCCAGGCATCCATCTTGGTCTTCACTCCGGCCTCTCATCTCTTCGTGCCGGTGGGCGGGGATGAGATCACGATTGACTGTTCGACCCCGGTCCAGGGCGTGTCGCTGTACTGCCTGGCAGGCTCTGCGGACCGTCAGCTCCTCAACATCCTGGTGCTGGCCCTGCTCCTGATCGTCGCGAGCGGGATTCTGCCTCGGTACACCACCGTGTTGCATTTCTGGGCGTCCCTCTCCATCGGTCAGTCGGTATCGCTACCTGACGGCGGAGATTCTGTTGCACAGGTTGTCACCTTCTTCCTCGTTCTGGCTTGCGCCAATGACAGGCGGAGATGGCATTGGCAACAGCCCACTGGTGAAGAGGGGAAGGGGTCGATCCCGCAGGGCCTCGCCTGGGCAGGCTGGTGGGGCGTGCGGCTCCAAGTCGCGTACATCTATCTCAATAGCGCCCTGGCCAAATTGTCCGTCGGCCCGTGGGCGGAAGGAAGTGCGACGTATTACGTCGCGCGTATGGAGAACTTCGGGGCAGCCGGTCTGTTCGCCGACCTGTTTCGCTGGGCGACGGGCATCACCCTTATCGCCCTTCTGTCCGCATGGGGGACGATTTTCGCGGAAGGCCTGATCGCGCTGTTCCTGTTGCGGGGCGGATCCCGGCAGATGGTGGCTGCGACTATTAGCGCATGCCTTCACGTTCTGATCATCTTGCAGCTCGGGATTATCTCCTTCGGGTTCATCATGTTGGGAGCGGTAATCTGCGCGGCATCCCGGGGTATCGACGCGAACGCCCCGCGTTTGAAGAGCCTGCTCTCGCACACCCGTAGTTCCCCTGGGGCGAGCCACTCGTCCATGCCGACGGATCCTGAGCCGACCGGCAAGACCGACGCGGTGAAGCTCGGGTCGTAGCCAACGATGCTCCTGTGCCCATGAGTTGAGGCTTCGAGCCAGCCTTACGGCGGACGGCCTGTGCGGTCAGCGCCTCGGGCGGGCGATCAGTCGGACGTCCGGGCCGGAGCGGGACACGTCCACCAGCTCGCATCGCAGGATGTCGTCCATCGTCTCGATGGTGCCGCCCTGCAGGGCGCTCTTGCCACGGCCGAGGAGCGCGGGCGCGATGTAGGCGATCATGCGGTCGACCAGCCCGGCCGATACGAACGATGCGGCGAGGGTCGGGCCGCCCTCCAGGAACATGCCGCGTACGCCCCGCCCGTCCAGCTCGCGCAGGAGCGCGTGAAGGTCCAGGCCCAGGCCCTCCTTCGCGCGCGGCAGCCGGACGACGGTCGCCACGTCGTCCAGGTGCGTGGCGTCCGCGTCGTCGGCGACGGCGACGATGGTGGGTGCCGCGTCGTCCAGCACCCGGGCGGCGGCGGGTGTCCGCGCGTTGCTGTCGACGATGACGCGCCACGGCTGCTCGTCGACCGGCACGGCCACCTTCAGCTTCGGGTCGTCCTTCGCCGAACGGACGGCAAGGTGGGGGTTGTCGGCCTGCTGGGTGCCGGAACCGACCACGGTCGCCTGGCATGCCGCGCGCAGCGCGTGGACCTCGGCCCGCGACTCGGCGCTGGTGATCCACTGGCTGGTGCTGTCCGCCGCGGCGATGCGCCCGTCCAGCGTGGCCGCGTACTTGTAGACGACGTACGGCCGCCCTTCGACGCTGTGCCACTCGTCCGCGCCGACCAACTCGTTGATGTGCATGGGCTCCTCCAGCAGATCTTGGTTCCGGGCAGCCTAGTCACACCGCCGCGACGGCCTCCGTCAAGTCCTGCACCATCGCCGTATGTCGCCATGGCGCCAGGCTGGTCACCACCCGGCGAAGCTCCTCGGTCGTACGGCGGGACTCCGTCTCACGGCTGATGTTCAGCGCATCCATGGCGGTGGCACAGGCTGCGTCCGGGGCTCGGTGGGCGGCGTGCGCGTTGGCGAGCCGGGCCAGATGGAGGCCGCGTTCACGCTGGTATATGGCGGGCCAGTGTTTCAAGGCCTGCTGGTAGGTGGCCACGGCGTCCACCGGATTGCCCAGGCGCAGATGGCACGCGGCGCGCTGGGCATGGGCGTAGGCGGGGTTGCAGTAGCCGCCGAGCTGATCGTTCACCGCTTCGTCTCCGTCGACGAGTTCCTGGGCGGCGTCGAGCGCGCGGAGGGCTGGCAGCTCGCCTCCGAGGAGAGCATGGCCATGTGCTGCTTGAAGGTGGGCGGAAGCGCGGATACGTGCGGGCACGTCGCCCCGGACTCGCAGGGCCGCCGACGCCAGGCCGACGGCCCGCTGCCGCTGTCCGAGCCCGACTGACTGCTGCGCCTTACGCATCAGGATGAAGGCTTGCCGCACGGGATCGTCGGCTTCCTGAGCCCATTCCATCGCCCGGTCGGACCACCAAAGGGACTGCTCGGGGCGGCCGAGATCCTCGTACAGCCAACCGGCGAACTCGGCCCACTCCGCGCCGGTTTTGAGGATCTCCCGGCGGAGGGGACCACGGGCTGCGGGCAGCAGTTGCCGCTCGATGACGGTGAGGTGGTCGTGGACGGCGCTGATCGCCGCGTGCGGTCCGTAGAGCCCGTCCGACTGGACCAGGGTGGCTCGGAGCTGCTGGAGGTGGCCGACGACGGCCGGATTGACGGGGCGGCGAGTCGCGCCGCCGGAGACGCTGACAGGGGCGGGGAGGATGCCGAGACCGGCCGCTGCCGCCGTTGTGCCCAGGAAGTCACGACGTTTCACCGCAGCGCTGTGCGAGGCCTCTCCGGCGACGGCGAGCCCGACTTCGGCAGGGGCCATACCGAGCCGATCGGCGACGAGGGCGAGCACCTCGATGTCGCGCGCGGACTGTAGGCCGCGTTCCAGACGGCTGATCGTGCTCTGACTGTACCCGCACATATCGGCCAGATGCTGCTGGGTCCAGCCGCGTTCGTGGCGGGCGGCAGCGATGGCCTCACCTGCGTTGGGGTGGCTCGCTGACTGCGCCATATCCGGTCCCGGTGTGTGGTGGCGTGACTTGAGGAGGGATACCCAGAGTAGTGACCTGGTTCGCATGCGTATGCAGGTTGTGCATACGCGCAGCGTGTGCCGCATGCGCCTGAGACGGCGGGCGGGGAGTCGCGTTTGTCTGTACGCACAAGGTGAGACGCACCCGCCGGAGGCTTCTTCATGACGTTTACTCAACCCGCGGCCGAGCCGTGGTCCCCGCCGCGTGGCGAGGTTGAGATGGTCCAGGTCGGCCCGCACTGGGACGTCCTGCGCGCCCCCGCTGAGATCGGCGAACGCGTCCTCGCATTACTCGGCGACGCGAGCGGTGCCGTCATCGCCGACTACGGCCTGATGTACTGGCTCATCCCGAGCGGCCACGCTGAGCACTGGGGGCGCCTCCAGAGGAGCATCCACGCTCTCGGCGCGCACGGAGCCGAGGTCACGTACGTCGGCGTGCCGCCCGCGCATTGGAGGGGCGGTCCGCGCCTGCACTGGCGAGTGCCCATGGGCCCGGACCGGTACCTGACCGACCCCGGACGGCTTCGCGAGGCCCTGGTGCGGGCGATCGCCGCCGAGCCCGCCGAGGAGGCGACGGCGCGGTGAGCGTCCAGGTCTGCGCCCGCTGCCAGACGCCCACCAGGGAACCGGTCGTCGTCGCGATCGGTTACGGCGGGAGCGGTGGCGGCGGCACGGTGTATGCCTGTCCCGGTTGCGCGCCCACGTTCCCGAAGCAGCGCGAGCCGTTCGACTGCAGCCGCCGTCTCCTCGACCGCAACGAGCCCGTCAGGCGGCAGCGGTGAGGGCCTTCAGGAGGGAGCGCCGCCGGGAGCCCGCAGCGGTCGTCCACGTCCGGCCGACCGTCTGGAGCCGGTTCCTCGACCACGTCATGGCCTGCCCCGACTGCCGGGGCGGCGAGCGGTGCGAATACGGGGACAGGCTGCACCGCGCGGTGCGAGCGGCCCTCGACACCTCGGCCTCATAAACATCCCTGACACGCCTTCTGGAGGCAGCGTGAGCGACTACAAGGAGTACGGGGACAAGGCCCAGGAGAAGGGCCGCAAGAAGCCGGGCCCGGGCGGCGACATGGGCAACGGGCAGACCAGCGGCTGTATGGTCATGGCGCCGGTAGCCGTCGTCTTACTCTGGGCAGCCGCGGCCATGACGCGTCGGAGGCAGGTATGAAGATCAGGACTCACCGGGTCGTCCGAGACGGCGACGAGGTGTACCCCGACGGCGAGGGCACCCGCTTCTTCGGCCTACCGGCGTGGAGGATCTGCTTCGTGCTGTGCGCGGCGATGCCGGTGGCGCTGCTGGCCTACACCTACGCCAGCCGCTGACCTCCATCTACCTGCAGTAACGCGTACCGCCGGGTAGCCGCAGCCGTATTCAGCGGCCGTCCCTGCACACCGCTGCATCCGTGGAGAGGTGGACTCCATGTGGACCTTCAGCATGAAACAGCCCCCCAACCCAAAAGGATTGGGGGGCCGAAACAGGCTTTCACCTGCGGTCGGTCACTGTGGGCGCAGACGGATTCGAACCGCCGACATCTGCCTTGTAAGGGCAGCGCTCTACCGCTGAGCTATGCGCCCGGGGGGAGCTGTCAGCCTACCCTGTTCGCGGGGTGGCGCCGCAATCCGGTTGTGGTGGGAAAAAGCCGAGGACGCGAACCGTACCGACCTCTGTGTTCGTCCCTGGTGGGTGGGAGAATGACATCCGGGCCCGGGCGATCCATTGGGAGAGGTAAGTGGCGGCGACACCTGCGCGGCGGTGGTTCGGGGGACGCGGGGAGAGCCAGCGGGCGGAGGCGCAGGCGGCGAAGGATGCCGCGGCGGCCGCGTTCTACGAGCTGGACACCGCGCAGCGGGATCTGCGGATCTCGATCGAGACGATCACGGCGGTGGACGACTCCCCCGCCGCCCGCCGGGCCGCCGCCGACTTCGCGGCGCTCGGGCAGCGGATCGACCAGGTCAGCCACGACTACATCACCGCCGTGGACGCCCACGACCTGGACCGGGACGGGCTCGACGCGGCGGCGGCCGGGCGGGCGCGGGCGGAGCTGACCCGGGCGCGGGACGAGCTGCGGCGGACCAAGGCGGACCTGGACCGGTTCGGGCAGGGGCTGGGGTCGCTGCTGCAGCAGGCCGAGACGCAGCTCGCGCGGCTGGCACCGGCCGTCGAGCGGGCGCGGCAGGCGCTGCTGGCGGCCACGAACGCGCTGGACGAAGTGCGCGGCTCCGGGCTGCGGGCGGACGATCTGGCCGCGCGGCTGGCGGCGCTGTCGCCCGAGCTGACCAAGCTGAACCAGGGCGCCGGGCAGCACGGCGTGCAGGAGACCATCCGGCGCGCGGACGACGTGCTGCGCCGGGCGGAGGCCGTCCGCGGGGAGGCGGAGCGGCTGCCGGAGCGGGCGGCGGAGATAGACCGGCGGCTGGTGTCGCTGCGTACCCGCGCCCAGGCGATCACCACCCGGGCCGCCGGGGTCGAGCCGGTGCTCAGCGAGCTTCGCCGCCGCTACAGCGCGGCCTGCTGGCAGGATCTGCAGTCCGTGCCCGGGCAGGCGGCGCGGGACGTGGCGCAGGCCGAGGCGAAGCTCGGCGAGGCGCGGGCGGCGCGCGAGGAGCAGCGCTGGCCGGACGCCACGGCCCTGCTCAGCACCGTACGGGCACTGCTGAACACCACGGACGAGGCGGTATCGGCGGCCGGGGACCGGCTGCGGCGGCTGGACGAGGTGTCGTTCAACCAGGACAAGGAGATCGAACGCACCCGTTTCGCGATCCGCGACGCCCAGCGGCTTGCGATGGCCGGGCGCAGCACCCCCGACCCACGCCACGCCCGCCCCCTGGACGACGCGGTGGCGCGGCTGGACCGGGCGATCGCGGGGCTGGAGGGGCGGCACCCGGACTGGTGGCACTTCCTCACGGAGACGGAGGCGGTCCGGCAGTCGGTCGCCCGGGTAGTACGGGAGATCCGCGACGAGCTGGGCGGCGGGGCGGCGGGCTGAGCCGGGACCGGGTGCGGCTGTACGGGCCCGGGGGCCGGGGGTACCGGGCGGAACGGGCCCCGTACGAGACGGGCCGTACGAGGCGGGTTCGGCGGTACGGGGCCCGGGGGCTGAGCCGGGTCGGCCGGGCCCTGAACACCGGCGGAGCCGAGTGGCACGGCCGGGCTCGGGGCCGGGGTGAGGCTGGGGCGGGGCGGAACGGGGGCCGTGGAGTGGGCCGGTGGTTATGCTCCTGACATGCCTCGCTACGAATACCGCTGCCGCGCCTGCGGGAACACCTTCGAGCTGACCCGGCCCATGGCCGAGTCCTCGGCGCCCGCGTCCTGCCCGGAAGGGCATGAGGACACGGTGAAGCTGCTGTCGACCGTCGCCGTCACCGGCGGCTCCGCCGCCTCCTCCGCACCGGCCGCGCCCGCCGGTGGTGGGGGCGGATGTTGCGGGGGCGGGTGCTGCGGCTGATCCTGGGAGGTACGTCAGGGGGTGCGTAAACCGGTACGTATCCCCGCGTACCCATCGGGTACGGCCTCGCCGGTTAGGAGGCCGACATGGCTACTGGCCGCCCCTCCCCCATCGGTCCGCACCCCGCGGGCACCGCGCGGCATTTTCCGGAGCGGATCGGTGGGCACACCAAGCTGGACGAACACCTGCCGGTCGACCACCGGCTGAGCCGGGTCTACCGCATCGGCGCGGGGCTGATGGGGCTGGTCCTGGTCGCCTTCGGGATCCTCGGCCTGACCGACAACATCGGGTTCTTCGACACCGGCGGCGCCACCGTCGCCGAGCTGAACACCAACGGCGCGCTGAGCGTGCTGTCCATCGTCATCGGCGTGCTGCTCTTCGTCGGCATGGTCATCGGCGGCAATTTCGCCTCGACGCTCAATATGGTGCTCGGGCTGCTCTTCCTGCTGAGCGGATTCGTCAATCTCGCGCTGCTGGAGACCAGCTTCAACTTCCTGGCCTTCCGGCTGCAGAACGTGCTGTTCAGCTTTGTGGTGGGCCTGATGCTGATGTGGTTCGGGATGTACGGGAGGGTCAGCAGCAAACTGCCGCATGACAACCCGTACTGGATCGCCCGCCACCCCGAGCAGGCCCAGCGCGAGGCCCGGGCGCGCGAGGCCATGGCCGCCCGGCGACGGGCCGGGGAGGGCGGCGAGGAGCCTGTAGACCGCACCCACGCCGCCGACCGCACCAAGGAAGAGAGCGAGCAGCCGCCCGGGAAGTGGGGGAAGCTCGACCGGGGGCCGGGCGACACGGAAACCCCCAAGCGCCGCCGACTCCGCCGCCACCGCCCCGCACCGCCGCAGGTCAGCCCCGGCGACGAGCCAGGGTGAGGCCATCGGCGATCGTGAGCATGACCGCCTCCATGCGGTCATCGGCCGCCACATGGTCGTTGAACTCCTTGATCGCCGCACCGCCACCGGAGGCCGCCGGGTCGACGACGGCCCCGTGGTAGAAGACGTTGTCCGCGACGATCAGCCCGCCCGGGCTCAGCCGCGGCACCAGCTCCTCCCAGTACGGGATGTAGTTGCCCTTGTCCGCGTCGAGGTAGGCCAGGTCGATGTGCGGTTCGGCGGGCATCGCGCGCAGCGAGTCCAGGGCGGGCGCGATCCGCAGGTCGATACGGTCGGCCACCCCCGCCTTGGCCCACGCCTCGCGCCCGTACGCCGTCCACTCGTCCGATACGTCGAGGGCGACCAGCGTGCCGTCGGCGGGCAGGGCCTGCGCCATGGACAGCGCGGAGAAGCCGGTGAAGGTGCCGACCTCCACGATGTGGCGGGCGCCGGTCAGCCGGACCAGGAACGCCAGCAGCGGGCCCTGTTCCTCGGCGGACTGCATCCCGGCGACCTCCGGCAGCCGCGCGTGCGTCACGTCGACCAGTTCGCGCTGCACGGGGTCGAGCGGCGGGTTGTGGGCCAGCATGTAGCCGTACAACTCGCTGGTGATCGGGGTGCTCTTGCTCTCGGCCACGGGGCCCCTTCGTCAGTCCGAGTCAGGTCCAGTTCCGGCTCGACTGTAGCGCGGACGGCCGCGCGGGGGCCGGGGCCGCGCCCCGTACCCCGCGCGGCAGACGGCGCGGCGGACGGCGCTGCTCAGCCCCGGCCGCGGGAGACGGCGCGGATGACCTCGCGGCGGGCCTTCGCCCGGTGCAGGGAGGCGTGTTCGGACAGGGCGCGGGCGATCGCCTCGCCCGCCGCGACGCCCTGCTCCTCCACCGCCGTGACCTGTGGTGCCGTCCAGCCCGCGGTGGCCAGTTCGCCGTGGCCGGGGCGCCAGGCGTGGTCGGCGGCCGCCAGCAGGTCGGCGTCGAGGAACGAGTCGCCCGCGGTGATCACCTCGTCCGCGCCCGTGCGGCGCTTGACCTCGGCGACGGCCGCGCTCTTGGTGAGCGGCTTCGGTACGGCGTAGATCTTGCGGCCCTGGAGCGAGACGGTCCAGCCGCGCGGCTCCGCCCACACCGCCAGCTCCTTGACCCACTCGTCGGGCAGCAGCTTCCGCTCCACGACGAGATACGCGAACAGGTCCTCCGCGACCCGCTCCTTGAGTAGCCACGCCGGGTCGGCGGTGGCGGTGAGGTGGGCGCGGACCTCGTCCAGGGGGGCGCACGCGTCGGCCAGGGCGCCGCGTACGCCCGCGTGCCACTCGGGGTCGGACTCGCCGTCGACGAGCAGATGGCCGCCGTTCGCGCAGATCGCGAAGCGCGGGGCGGGGCCGGGGAGATGGACCCGCCGGTACTGCTCGGGGGTGCGGGTGGTCGTCGGTACGAAGACGTCGGTACGGGCCAGCTCCGCGAGCAGCCCGGCCGCGGTCTCCGTGACGTACGACAGCGGCTTGCCCTCGTACACCTCGACGCACAGCAGCCGGGGCGCCTCCGCGTCGGGCATGGTGAGGCCGAGCGCCGCCGCCGAGTAGATCAGCGTACGGTCGAGATCACTTGCCACCAGAACGGTCATCGGGCCGCCTCCGCGGAGTAGGTCATCGTCACGTTCATCTGGACGCCACCGCCTTGCCGTCCGCGCCCGTGGCGCCTCGTGTGTAGCGCGGGTGGATCAGCCCCACGCAGGTGTACGGCAGGCCGTCCGTCTCTTCGACCGGCACACCGCGCTGCTCGGCGAGCAGCCGCACATGGTCCAGGTCCGCGCCCGCGCCCCGCTTGGCGAGGATCTTCCACGGGACGCGGCGCAGCAGCACGCGCGTCGTCTCGCCGACGCCCGGCTTGACGAGGTTGACGTCGTGGATGCCGTACTCCTCGCTGATCCGCTCGACGGCCCGCCACCCCTCCCAGGTCGGGGTGCGGTCGGCGGCGGCCAGCTCCTTCGCGTCGGCCGCCACGTCGTCGGCGACCTCCGCGAAGCGGGCCGTGATGGCGTCGAGGAAGGCGCCGGAGAGGTCGGCGCCGGACAGCTCGCGGTAGAACTTCGCGCCGTGGAAGTCGTCAGGTCCGACGAGGTCGGCGCGCAGCACGGTGCGCGATATCAGCCCGGATACGGTCGAGTTGAGGCACGCGGAGGGGACGAGGAAGTCGTCGCGGGTGCCGTAGGTGTCGACACAGCGGCCCGGGTCGGCGAGGACGGCGATCCGCGGGTCGAAGCCGGGGTACGGGGCGAGGGCGTCCGACAGCTCGCGGGTGATCGCGCCCTTGCCCGTCCAGCCGTCGACGAAGACGATGTCGGCCGGGTCGTGGTGGTCGGCCAGCCAGCGCAGCGCGGCGGTGTCGATGCCACGGCCGCGCACGATGGAGATCGCGTAGTGCGGCAGGTCGAGCCCGTGGGCGTGGCGCGCCCAGCGGCGCATCAGCACGCCGACCGGCGTACCGGCCCGGGCGAGCGAGACGAGGACGGGGCGCGGGGAGCGCTCGGCGAGCACGGTCTCGGTGACGGTGCCGACCGCGCGGGCGATGCGGGCGGCGGAGGTGTCGAGCGCGGCGCGGAACAGCTCCTGGTAGTCCTCGCTGGGCTGGTACTCGACGGGCAGCGACTCGGCGTAGTGCGCCCCGCCGCTCTGGATCGCCTCCTCGCGCTCCTCGGTGGGGGCTTCGAGGGTGACGTGGGAGAAGTCCTGGAGCAGCCAGCCGACGTCGGCGGCGGCGTAGGACGAGAACGCGGGACCGCGCAGGGGCTCGGGCGGCGGTTGGTGCATGAAGGGGGCCTGTCGTTCGGGGACGGGAGCGGGGGTGGGGGCTGGAGCGGTGGGAGTGGGTACGTACGAGGGGACGACGGCCAGCAGCAGCCGGTCGGTGTGCGCGGCCAGCCGCGCGAGCAGCCCGTCGGGGGCGTGCAGCGCGGGGGTGTCGGCGGCCGAGTCGACGACGGCGACGACCGCGTCGAAGCGGCGCGCGGGGTCGGCGCCGGGCGCCACGTTGTAGGCGTAGCGCGCCCCGGGCCCGTCGGCGGGGGCGTCATGGGCGGGGAAGGTGAGCGCGGTACGGATCGCGTACCCGGGGTCGTCCACGGCGAGCACGGGCGAGCGCGTGGTGGTCGAATACCGCACCTCGGCCCCGTCGAGCGCGCCGTCCAACGCCCCGGCGATCCGCAGCGGCGCGTACATCAACTCCTCGCAGCCCAGCACGAGGACGCTGCGCGGCGTGGCGGCGAGGGGTTTCCGGTCCGGCGGCCCGGCGGCGTCCACGGCCCCGGCGGACGCGGGCGCCGAGCGGTCGGCGGGCGGCACCGAGCCCGGCTGCGCGTCTGCCACCTCCGCCCCGGCCGGGGCGGCATCGTCCCGCCCGGGCGCCCCGGCGGGCGCGGGCGTCGGGGCGATGTCCGCCCGCCCCGACGGCGCGGGAGCCCCGGCGGCGTTCACCGCTTCGGCTGGTGCGACGGGGGTGGCCGACGCCGAGCGGTCGGCGGTCGGCGCGGCAGCGGCGGGCGAGCGCGGCCTCGTCTCGGACGCGTCCGCCGGGGCGCGGCGCGGCTCGGCGCCGTGCGGCGATGCCGGGGCCGGACCGGCGGCGGTCAGGGCCTCGGCGATACGCGCCGCCATGGCCGGAAGCGCGGCTTCCAGGCGGGTGCGGTGGGCGGGGGTGAAGCCGTGGCGGCCGCCGTCCGGGAGGCCTCCGGGCCAGCCCAGGTCGACCCGTACGGCCTCCGGGGCGCCGTCCGTCCGGCGTGCCCCTGCCGACCCGGCAAACCTGGGCGGCTCGGGCTCGGCGGCGGCCTGAGACCCGCCCGTCGCCGGAGCGGCCCCGGCGGCCGGGGACGCGGCGGGCGCGCCCGGCGCCTCCGTGCCGTGGGCCGCCACCAGGGCTCGGCCGCGCTCCAGGACGTCGTCGGGGAGGTGGACCGTGCCGGTCGCGGCGGTGACGAGGTCCACGCGCGCGCCCAGGTCGGACGCGAAGGCGTCCAGGTGGGCGCGGTCCTCGGGGGAGCGCATGTCGACCAGGGCGACCACCACGTAGCGGTCGCGGGGGAAGCGGCGGTGGAGGGCGGCGATGGTGTTGAGGACGGTGCGGCCGGTGGAGAACTCGTCGTCCACCAGGACCAGCGGGCCGTCCGTGGACAGCAGCCGGGGGTCCTCCGGGAGCAGCAGATGGGACGTGGCGTGGCTGTGCTCCTCCTCGAAGCCGCCCACCGTGGGCACGCCCGTGACCGGGCGGCGGGTCGAGTGCAGATACGGGGCCAGGGCCAGGCCGTCCGCGACGCTGTGGCCGAGGCCGGTGGCCGTCTCCGCGTAGCCGAGGACGACGGCGCGGGCCGCCGCCTCCTCGCCCAGCAGGGCGCGCACCCGCTCGCCGAGCGCCACGCCCGCGCCGTGGACGGCGGCGGGCCGCTGGGGCACGTGTTTGCCGAGCACGTTCGACACGAGCAGATGCGCCCGCTTGGGGTTGCGCCGCAGCGCGAGCCCGAGCAGCCCGGGCAACCGCTCGTCGCCGTCGAGCCGTACGCCGAGCCGGTCCGCGACCCACTGTCCCGACCACACCACGCTGTCTGCCTCAATTCCTCTCATGCGGTCCGCAGGCCGGCGGCCAGCAGTTCCACGAAGCTCACATCCTCCCGGGCGACGCCGAAGACCTCGGCGCGCTGCAGGGTCCGTTCGGCCCAGGCCCGGTGGGGTTTCACCTCGTTCATTTTGTTGGTGTACGAGGAGCGCAGCACACCGCCCCCGCAGCGCTCGGGTTCGAGGATGTCCACCGCGTCGCTGAACTCCTCGTGGCTGACGACGGACAGGGCGTGCACCGGGGCGACATGGGTGGGGTGGATGCAGGTCTTGCCCTGCAGCCCGTTGGCCCGGTCGAGTTCGATCTCGCGCAGCAGTCCGTCCATGTCGTGCTCGATGAGCGCGGCGCGCAGCGATTCGGCCCGCCCGGAGAAGGGGCTGAGCCGGAGTTGCGGCTTGAACATGCGCTCGTGCTGCTTGAAGTACTCCCACACCGGGCCGGTGACGATGAATCCGGTGCCGTCGGCCCGGCCGAGCATGTTCACCACGTCGCCGATGACGGAGGCGACGAGCTGGACGTCGTACGCGGTCATGTCGGGCGCCCGGCGCAGCGCGTACGCGGAGCACAGGTCGGTCACCCCGAGCCGCAGCGCCAGCACCCGCTCCCGGTATTTGTCGACGATCCGGCCGATCCCGGCGAGGGTTTCGGTGCGGGTCTCGCGGTGCATCAGCTCGGGCGACTCCAGGACCGGCATCGCGTACAGCCGCCGGTTCCCCAACACCTCGGCCACCTCACGGTTTTCGGCCGATATCAGCGCCTCCAGGAACGGAACGCCGCGCTCCTCGGTGAACTTGGGCAGTACGAATCCAGACAGCAGCCGAACGGCCGGTCCGAGCCGCCTGACGAGGTCGACGATCTGCTCGGGGGTGCGCACCCGGATGAAGAGCAGCGGCAGATCGGTGACCGCGCCGCGCTCGGCGAGGGCGGCGAACTGCCGCACGAGGTTCTCCTCGGCGCCCGGCACCTCGGCGTCATGGATCGAGTCCTCCAGGCACAGCACCATGGAGACAACGCCCCGACCTGCCTGTTTGAGGATGTCCTCGGCGAGGGCGGGCCGGGTGGCGGGACTGTAGAGGGTGGCGCCGAGTGCGACGGCGAGGGTCCGGGCCGGTGAGTCGACCGAGAATTCGACGGGCTGCTGATGGAAGAGACGCGTCCGCACCTCGTCCGGCAGATGTCCAAAATGCCGCATGCTTCTCCCCGCACTGCCGGTTTCCCCACCCGGGCCACACGACCCTCGGGTGGCCGATTATCGTACGTCCGAGCGCTGGTCAAAAGTTCCCCAAGACCGTGAAAATCACGTAACTCCTACGCGTCGCTCCGGTATCCGGCATGCCCGTCCCGCCGCATCCCACCAGCACTTCCCGGCCCCCCTGCGTTGTCTGGGCACCGGGCGGGAGGGCAGGATTACGGCCATGACGCACGCGATGCTGAAGGGATCGAACATCCCGCTCGAGGCCACGGCCATACGCGCGGTGCTGCGCTGGACCCCCGGCACGGACGTACCGGACGTCGACGCCTCGGCCCTGCTGCTCAACGGGGACGACCGCGTGCGCTCGGACGAGGACTTCGTCTTCTACAACCAGCCACGGCACCCCTCGGGGCTGGTCCGGCACCTGCCCAAGAAGCGGGCGCCCGAGGGGCTGACGGACACCATCGAGGCCGAACTGACCGCGCTGGAGCCGGAGGTGCACCGGGTGGTGCTGGCGGCCTCGGCGGACGGCGGGACCTTCGGGCAGGTCCGGGACTTGAGCCTGCTGCTGTACGACGCGTCGCCGTCGGCCGCCGAGGAGCCGCTGGCGATCTTCGCGGTGCTCCCGGAGACCGGCAAGGAGACCGCGCTGATCTGCGGCGAGCTGTACCGGCGCGGGGACAGCTGGAAGTTCCGCGCGCTGGGGCAGGGCTACGACACCGGGCTGGTCGGCCTGGCCACGGAGTACGGCATCTCGGTGGACGACGGCGAGGGCCCGGACTCGGTACGGAACCGGCGCACCGGCCGGGGCGCCGAGGAGCCGGAGGCCGCCATGCCCGAGCCCCTGCCCTCCGCGGACCCGGGCCCGACCCCCAGCCAGGCCGAGACGGCCGCTCTGCCGCACCCGCGGCCCCTGCCGCAGCCCGACCCCTGGGACCCGCAGGCGACCCAGCCGTACTCCCCCGGGCAGGGCGCCACCACGGGCGTCACGGGCGGCGCGGCGGGCGACGGCGACTACTACCTGCCGCCGCAGCCTCCCGTACCGCCGCAGGCACCCCCGCAGGCGCCCCCGCACGCCCCGGCGGCGGCCTACCCGCAGCAGCCCGCCCAGCCCGCGTACGGCTACCCGCAGCAGCCGTCGTACGGATACCCGCAGCCGCCCGCGTACGGCTATCCGCAGCAGGTGCAGCGGACCGATCCGCCGCCCCCGCCGCCGCTGCCGATGCCGTTCCCGGACCCCAACTTCACCCTGCCGCCGCAGGGGCCTCAGTTCCAGAGCCGTTAGCGAGCCGCGGCTACACCTTCGACTTGTAGCCGCGGCCCCACTGGAGGCCCCACCCGTACAGCCGGTCCAGCTCGGCCTGGAAGCCGTACACGTACTTCACCTCGCGGCGGACGACCAGCTCGCCCTTGACGTTCTCCAGCATGACCACGGCGCAGGAGCGGGCCTGCGGGGCCCGCTCGTCGAGCGCGATCTCCACCCGCGGGCCGTTGCTGGGGAAGAGCGTGACCATGCCATGGGTACGGTCGAAGGCGGGGGTGCCGTCGTAGATATAGACGAAGACGAGCAGACGCTTGATGTCATCCTTGTGGTCCAGGTTGATGTAGATCGTCTCGCCCATGCCGGAGCCGAACCGGTCATCCCCGCTGAGCTTGACGTACGGCGCCTCGTTGAGGTTGCCGAAGAAGTCGCCGAGCGGCTGGACCACGCCCTTGGCGCCGCTCTTCAGCTCGTACATGACGGCCAGGTCCAGGTCGACGTTGACCATGGCGGGCCCCTGGGCCTGCACCACCTGCGGCTTGAACATCTGCAGCGGGTGGCGCAGCAGACTGGGCCCCTTGGCGTTGAAGTCCGAGGTCCGCATCTGCCAGGACAGGTTGATCCGCAGGTTGCCGCTGGCGGCGCCCTGTTTGGTCAGCGAGATGCTCGGATTCCGCTTGGTCAGTTCGACCGCACCGGTCGCGTCGCCGCTGTCGAACTCGCGGCGCCACGCGGACCGCCCCCAGTTGCTCCAGAACGCCATCGTGCGCACCCCCACCCTTCGTGGCTCCCACTGCCTCAACACCGCTCCATGAGCAGCGGGGCGGCCGGGAGGTCGGTAGACCTCGGCCGCCCCGCTGAGAGCGTTCCTCAAACGCCGGTGCGTCACACTCCGGAGGTCAGACTCCGGACGTGACTTCCGTTTTCTCCTCTGATCCGGCTCCGCCGCCGTGTCCCGCACGGCGGTTGCGGACGACCGAGGACCAGTACGAGGCGCCGATGAGGGCGACGCCCACCAGGCCGGTGATGACCTCGTTGATCTCGTACTTGATGGTGACCAGCAGGATGGCGGCCAGCGCGCCGATCGCGTAGTGCGCGCCGTGCTCCAGGTAGACGTAGTCGTCCAGGGTGCCCTGGCGGACCAGGTAGACCGTCAGCGAACGGATGTACATCGCGCCGATGCCCAGACCCAGCGCCATCTCGAAGATGTCGTTGGTGATCGCGAAGGCGCCGATCACACCGTCGAAGGAGAACGAGGCGTCGATGACCTCGAGGTAGAGGAACATGAAGAACGCGGCCTTACCGGCCAGGCCGACCACCGTGGCGCCGCTGCTGCCGCGCTCACCGCCCTTCGCCTGGGCGGTCTCGGCGGGCTTCTTCTCGTCCGCGCCGTCTTCGTCCTCGTCGTCCTCGTCGTCCTCTTCGAGCTTGTTCTCGAAGAACTCGGAGACCCCGCCGACGATCAAGTACGTCATCAGACCGGCGACCCCGGCCAGCAGCACCGTCGAACTCTTGTCACCGCCGCCGTGGGCCACGTCGGTGGCGAAGGTGGTGGCGGAGATCAGCAGCACGGCCAGGGCGACGACGACGGAGAAGGTCTCCAGCTTGCCGAGCTTGGACAGCGGCCTCTCCAGCCAGCCCAGCCAGCGGATGTCGCGGTCCTCGAAGATGAAGTCGAGGAAGATCATCAGCAGGAACATCCCGCCGAAGGCGGCGATCGACGGGTGGGCGGCCGTCACCAGGTGTTCGTACTTTTCCTTGTCGTTGATCGCGAGATCAACGGCCTCGATCGGCCCCAGCTTCGCCGTGATCGCGACAATGACCACTGGGAAGACCAGACGCATGCCGAAGACGGCGATGAGAATGCCGATCGTCAGGAAGATCTTCTGCCAGAAGGCGTTCATCTTGCGCAGAATGCCCGCGTTGATGACCGCGTTGTCGAATGAGAGCGAAATCTCCAGGATCGAGAGGATCCCGACGATCGCGAGCCCCTTCCACCCCCAGAGGACGCCGGCCAAGGCCAGACCACCCGCCGTGACGGCGAACGACCAACCAAAGGTTTTGAGGATCACTGACAGCCCAATCCTTCTTCGTACGGTCTCCCCCGCGCCTAGTACGCGGCTTTACGAAACGTTGACCCCGAAGTCTAGAGCGATGCCCCGGAGCCCTGACGCGTACCCCTGTCCCACCGCGCGGAACTTCCACTCGCCGTTGTACCGGTAAACCTCGCCGAAGATCATCGCGGTTTCGCCCGAAGCGTCCTCGGAGAGGTCGTAGCGGGCCAGCTCATTGCCGTCCGCCTGGTTCACCACCCGGATAAACGCGTTGCTAACCTGTCCGAACGTCTGACGCCTGGCGTCGGCGTCATGGATCGAGACCGGGAAGACGATCTTGTCGACCCGCTCCGGGACCTTGCTGAGGTCGATCAGCAGCGACTCGTCGTCGCCGTCGCCCTCACCGGTGAGGTTGTCGCCGGTGTGCTCCACGGAGCCCTCGGGGCTCTTGAGGTGGTTGTAGAAGATGAAGTACTCATCGCCGAGCACCCGCCCCGACTCGCACAGCAGCGCGCTGGCGTCGAGGTCGAACGGTGCTCCGGTGGTGGAGCGCGCATCCCAGCCCAGGCCCACGAGCACCTGGGTGAGATTCGGCGCGGCCTTGGAAAGGGAGACATTGCCTCCCTTGGCGAGCGTGACGCCCATGATCTGGTCCCTCCCCGGGGTAGTGCGCGGTGCGACGCGCATCCGGCGCCGCACTCCCGCCGCTCTGCTGCAGGGGTGCGGCGCCGGACGTGGCGGCCCGGCGCGCCCGGCCGAGGGCTTACGACGTAAGGCTTGACGTAAGACCTGCGGCCGGGCGCCAGGGCCGGTTCAGACGTTGACGCCGAAGTCCTGCGCGATGCCACGCAGCCCCGAGGCGTATCCCTGACCGATGGCACGGAACTTCCACTCCGCCCCGTTCCGGTACAGCTCGCCGAAGACCATGGCGGTCTCGGTGGAGGCGTCCTCGGAGAGGTCGTAGCGGGCCAGCTCATTGTTGTCGGCCTGGTTCACCACGCGGATGAACGCGTTGCGCACCTGGCCGAAGCTCTGCTGGCGGGTCTCGGCGTCGTAGATCGACACCGGGAAGACGATCTTGGTGACCTCGGCCGGGACACCGGCCAGGTTCACCTTGATCTGCTCGTCATCGCCCTCGCCCTCACCGGTGATGTTGTCACCGGTGTGCTCGACTGAGCCGTCGGGGCTCTTGAGGTTGTTGAAGAACACGAAGCTCTGGTCGTTGGCGACCTTGCCCTCGGCGTTGGTCAGCAGGGCGCTGGCGTCGAGGTCGAAGTCAGTGCCCGTGGTGGTGCGGGCGTCCCAGCCCAGACCGACGACCACCGCGGTCAGGTTAGGGGCTTCCTTGGTCAGCGAGACGTTGCCGCCCTTGCTGAGGCTGACTCCCACGAGTCCTCCCAATAAGGTTCGTCAGGAGCACGGTGTGCCCCTATCTCCATGAGGTTTCCCATCAGGATCAACGCATCGATCCTGGCGAGCGGTTCCCGCTCGTTACAGGCTTTCGAGAGCCTTGGCGTAGTCGTTCAGGTCCCGGGCGTCGGGCAGGCCGTTGACGACCGTCCAGCGGACCACGCCCTCCTTGTCGATCACGAAGGTGCCGCGCACCGCGCAGCCCTTGTCCTCGTCGAAGACGCCGTAGGCGCGGCTGGCCTCGCCGTGCGGCCAGAAGTCCGACAGCAGCGGGTACTCCAGGCCCTCCTGCTCGGCGAAGACGCGCAGCGTGAAGGGCGAGTCATTGGAGACCGCGAGCAGCTGCACGTCGTCATTGACGAACGTCGGCAGCTCGTCGCGGAGCGCGCACAGCTCGCCGGTGCACACACCGGTGAAGGCGAACGGGTAGAAGAGCAGAACGACGTTCTTCTCGCCGCGGAAGTCGGAGAGCCGGACCGACTCGCCGTGCTGATTCTTCAGCTCGAAGTCCGGAGCCTTCGTACCGACCTCTATGGCCATGGGAGCCATCCCTTCGCATCAAAAATCGACTGATCACGCCCACCCTACGCGCCGAGCCCCCCACCGAAAGGGAACGGCGGGGGGCTCGGTTGTGGAGAGGCCTTCGGCCTCAGCGCTTGCCCGAACGGGCGGCCTTCGGAGTGACCAGGCGGCTGCCGGTCCAGTCCTTGCCCGCGTTGAAGCTCTTCGTCTGGGACAGGCCCGCGGTGGTCGCGGCCTCGTTGATGTCGCTCGGCTCGACATAGCCGTCACGGCCGGTCTTGGGCGTCAGCAGCCAGACCGGTGCGCCGTCGTCGATCATCTGGATGGCGTCCACCAGCGCGTCCGTCAGATCGCCGTCGTCCTCCCGGAACCACAGCACAACGGCATCGGCCACATCGTCGTACTCCTCGTCGACGAGCTCCTGGCCGGTGATCTCCTCGATGGACTCGCGGAGCTCCTGGTCGACATCGTCGTCGTAGCCGATCTCCTGGACCACCTGCTCGGGCTGGAAACCCAGCCTCGCGGCAGGGTTGGTCCGCTCCTCCGCGTGGTCCGCGGTCGCGCTCACGGATTGCCTCCTGTCATCTTTCGTTCACTCTTCGAGTCTGGCAGCGCCCCGCGCGCGTACGCGAAGCATTGGGGCGTAGTCCACACGGGCCGGGCGGATCGCGCAAGTACCCGGCCAGCGATCCCGCCCAAACGTTGACGTGTCGCCGCAACTCCCATCAGGGAGGAACGGCACGGAACGGCGCGCGGCTGCCCGGATTACCCCGTTATGCCCAGCTTACGTGTGTGTATCGACACCCTACGCCGCCCGGAGCCGAACGGCCGTACGCAGGTGCCCCCGGACGTGGGGTTAAGGTTGCGATTTGGCCGTCGCGACGCCGACCGCACGCCGACCGGTACCGTTCCGGCCCAGTGAGCGCCCATCTCACCAGGTGTTGGTTACCAATCGGTAGAGGTGACGTATCCCGTACCCGAGGTACACGATGGAGACCGGCGCGACAGCAGAGCACGAATCCATGTGCGTGCACAGCACGACCGAAAAGCGAAGGAATAGCGTGGCTTCCGGATCCGATCGCAACCCGATCATCATTGGCGGCCTTCCCAGCCAGGTCCCGGACTTCGATCCCGAGGAGACCCAGGAATGGCTCGACTCGCTCGACGCAGCCGTCGATGAGCGAGGCCGGGAACGTGCCCGCTACCTGATGCTTCGCCTGATCGAGCGCGCCCGCGAGAAGCGGGTGGCCGTGCCCGAGATGCGCAGCACCGATTACGTCAACACCATCGCCACCAAGGACGAGCCGTTCTTCCCCGGCAACGAGGAGATCGAGCGCAAGGTCCTGAACGCGACCCGCTGGAACGCGGCGGTGATGGTCTCCCGTGCCCAGCGCCCGGGCATCGGCGTCGGCGGCCACATCGCCACCTTCGCCTCGTCCGCCTCGCTGTACGACGTGGGCTTCAACCACTTCTTCCGCGGCAAGGACCAGGACAGCGGCGACCAGATCTTCTTCCAGGGTCACGCCTCCCCCGGTATCTACGCCCGCGCCTTTCTGCTCGACCGGCTGTCCGAGGACCACCTGGACGGATTCCGCCAGGAGAAGTCCAAGCTCGGTCACGCGCTGTCCAGCTATCCGCACCCGCGGTCGATGCCGGACTTCTGGGAGTTCCCGACCGTCTCGATGGGCCTCGGCCCGCTCGGCGCGATCTACCAGGCCCGGATGAACCGCTACATGGAGGCGCGCGGCATCGCCGACACCTCCGACTCCCATGTCTGGGCGTTCCTCGGCGACGGCGAGATGGACGAGCCCGAGTCGCTCGGCCAGCTCTCCCTGGCCGCCCGCGAGGGCCTGGACAACCTGACCTTCGTCGTCAACTGCAACCTGCAGCGGCTCGACGGCCCGGTGCGCGGGAACGGCAAGGTCATCCAGGAGCTGGAGTCGCAGTTCCGCGGCGCCGGCTGGAACGTGATCAAGCTGGTGTGGGACCGCACCTGGGACCCGCTGCTCGCCCAGGACCGCGACGGCCTCCTGGTCAACCGGCTGAACACCACGCCGGACGGTCAGTTCCAGACGTACGCCACCGAGACCGGCGCGTACATCCGCGACCACTTCTTCGGTGACGACCAGCGGCTGCGCAAGATGGTCGAGCACATGACCGACGACCAGATCCTGCACCTGGGGCGCGGCGGTCACGACCACAAGAAGATCTACGCGGCGTACTCGGCGGCCAAGGCCCACAAGGGCCAGCCGACCGTGATCCTCGCCCAGACCGTCAAGGGCTGGACGCTCGGCCCGAACTTCGAGGGCCGCAACGCGACCCACCAGATGAAGAAGCTGACGGTCGACGACCTCAAGGGCTTCCGCGACCGGCTGCACCTGCCGATCCCGGACAAGGAGCTGGAGTCCGGCGTTCCGCCGTACTACCACCCGGGCCCGGAGTCCGAGGAGATCCAGTACATGCACGACCGCCGCAAGGCGCTGGGCGGCTACGCGCCGACCCGCGTCGTGCGCGCGAAGCCGCTGCAGCTCCCCGGCGAGAAGGCCTACGCGGCGGTCAAGAAGGGCTCCGGCCAGCAGCAGATCGCCACCACCATGGCGTTCGTGCGGCTGCTGAAGGACCTCATGCGGGACAAGGAGATCGGCAAGCGCTTCGTGCCGATCGCCCCCGACGAGTACCGCACCTTCGGCATGGACTCGCTCTTCCCGTCGGCCAAGATCTACAACCCGCTGGGCCAGCAGTACGAGTCGGTCGACCGTGAGCTGCTGCTCGCCTACAAGGAGTCGCCGACCGGGCAGATGCTGCACGACGGCATCTCCGAGGCGGGCTGTACGGCCTCGCTGATCGCGGCCGGTTCGGCGTACGCCACGCATGGCGAGCCGCTGATCCCGGTCTACGTCTTCTACTCGATGTTCGGCTTCCAGCGCACCGGCGACCAGTTCTGGCAGATGGCCGACCAGCTGGCACGCGGTTTCGTCCTGGGCGCGACCGCCGGTCGTACGACCCTGACCGGTGAGGGCCTCCAGCACGCGGACGGCCACTCCCAGCTGCTGGCCTCGACCAACCCGGCCGTCGTCGCGTACGACCCGGCGTTCGGCTTCGAGATCGCCCACATCGTGCAGGACGGTCTGCGGCGGATGTACGGCGAGAACAGTGAGGACGTCTTCTACTACCTCACCGTCTACAACGAGCCGACCCGCCACCCGGCCGAGCCCGAGAACGTCGACCGCGAGGGCATCCTCAAGGGCCTGCACCGCTTCCGGCAGGGCGAGTCGGGCACCCACCCGGCCCAGATCCTCGCCTCCGGCGTCGCGGTCCCTTGGGCCCTGGAGGCCCAGCGGATGCTGGCCGAGGACTGGGACGTCCGCGCCGACGTCTGGTCCGCCACCTCCTGGAACGAGCTGCGCCGCGACGCGGTGGAGACCGAGGAGCACAACCTGCTCCACCCGGAGGAGGAGCAGCGCGTCCCCTTCGTCACCCGCAAGCTCGCCGACGCGCAGGGCCCGAAGGTCGCCGTCTCCGACTGGATGCGCGCGGTCCCGGACCAGATCGCCCGCTGGGTCCCCGGCACGTACCAGTCGCTCGGCGCCGACGGCTTCGGCTTCGCCGACACGCGCGGCGCGGCCCGGCGCTTCTTCCACATCGACGCCGAGTCGATCGTGCTGGGTGTGCTGACGGAACTGGCCAGGGAGGGCAAGGTCGACCGCTCGCTCCTGAAGCAGGCCATCGACCGCTACCAGCTCCTGGACGTAACGGCAGCCGACCCCGGCCCCGCAGGCGGCGACGCCTAACCGCCACCCGACGGCGACATCCGAAGCGCCGGGGGCTGGACAACTTCCAGCCCCCGGCGCTTTCGCATTCCCGCACCCATCCAGCCGGTTGGCGCCCTTTCCGGACGATCCGGAGGCCGGTGGCAAGGCCCTCGCCCGGGCCGCTAGCAGCTCCGCGGCGCGCGGGAGCGGGTGCGTGCGTGCCGGGGCCCTTGTTCCCCACCCCGCCCCTTCCCGATACCAGGGGCCAGCCCCTGGACCCCGCCTGTTGGTGGCCAGGGCCAATCCCGGGCCTTCCGGCTATCGCCCGGACCGGCGGGGACGGGGCTGGGTGCGCGCCCCGGGCGGCTTCGGCTTGCCGGGACGCGGGCCCCCCGCCAGGCGGCACGCCGGATCACGGGACGCCGGATCGCGGGACGCCGGATCGCGGGACGCCGGATCGCGGGACCGGGAGCCGACCCCGGCCCCGCGGGCGGCCACGCCCAACCGCCACCGCTACCCGGCGTTTTGCCGTCCCGCGGCGCCGGGGCCGATCCCCTGGCCCCGCCAGGTCCCCGGCTGTCCGGGGACTGGCCCCTGGTATCGAACACCGGCGGCCCCGGCGACAAACCCAGCCCCACCCAGCACGCACCCACCCGGAGCGAGAAGCACGGGGTCCAGGGACTGACCCCTGAAATCGAACACCGGCGGCCCCGGCGACAAACCCAGCCCCACCCAGCACGCACCCGCCCGGAGCGGGAAGCGCGGGGTCCAGGGGCTGGCCCCTGGTATCGGGAAGGGGCGGGGTGGGGAAGAGTGCCCGGCCCCGCCCCGCCGGGTCAGCGCTCCCAGATCTTGAAGGCTCGTACCTGGTAGGCCGTTTCGGGGGTCCAGGAGCCGGTTGGGTAGGTGCGGTATTCGCCGGTCTCGGCGCATTCCGCGCTCTGGTAGGCCGTCACGGGCCGCCCCGTGCGGTTGGCCAGGGACGCCGCCGAGGCGCCGCGTGGCAGGGGGACGCAGCTCTCGATGTCGGTGTCGGCCAGTTCGTGGACCTGGCGCGCCCCCGTGAACGCCGCCTTGTGCCAGAGGCACAGCTGCCCGGTGGCGCAGCTTCCGAGCCGGGGTCCGGGGGCCGCGGAGACGGTGGCGGCAGGGGTCAGGGCACAGGCCAGGGCGAGGGTCGCCGTGGCCAGGATGGTCTTGCGGATCTTGCGCATGTGGATCACTCCCCGTGTGGAACAGACGAAACGGGAGCCAGCCTGTCGGCCGGCTCCCGTTCGCACCACGGGGTCGATCAAGGTCCACCCGAATAGGGGGCTTGACCCTGAGGGTCGGTCGCGGGGTCAGATGTGGACGCCCCCGCCACCCGCTTCCGCGTTCTCACCGCGCTTGGTGAACACCGCGACCAGCGCCGCGACCGCCGAGACGACGGCGGCGACGGTGAAGGCGAGGCCCATCCCCGACACGAACGTGTCATGCGTGACGCTCGTGATCTTCCCGACGATCTCCGCCGGAGCCTTCGGGGGCACCGGCGGCATGCCGACCGCGACCGCGTCGCCCGCCTGGGACGCCTGGTCCCCGCGCAGCGGCGGCAGCCCGGCCTTGGCCCACTTGTCCGGCAGGGTGTCGTCCACCTTGCCCGCCATGACCGCGCCGAGTACGGCCGTACCGAGACTGCCGCCGACCTGCATGGCGGCCTGCTGGAGGCCGCCCGCGACACCGGCGTGCTCGATCGGCGCGTTGCCGACGATGACCTCGGTGGCACCGACCATCACGGGGCCGAGGCCGAAGCCGAGGAGGGCGAACCAGATGGACATCTCCAGCGTGCCGGTGCCGACCTCCAGCTGGGAGAGCCCGAACATGGAGACGGCGGTCAGCGCCATGGACGCCACCAGCGGCCCGCGCGGCCCGAACTTGGTGATCAGCCCGCCGGCGATCGGCGAGGAGACGATCATCGTGGCGGTCAGCGGCAGCAGATGCAGACCGCTGTCGACCGGGGACATGCCGTGCACGTTCTGCAGGTAGAAGGTGACGAAGAACAGCCCGCCCATGAAGCCGAAGGCCATGAGCACCATCAGCACGGTCCCCGCCGTCAGCGGCACCGAGCGGAAGATGGACATCGGCAGCAGCGGCTCGCGGGTCTTGTTCTCCCAGAGCACGAACACCACGAAGAGGGCGACCGCGGCGCCGAGGAACATCAGCGTCTTGGCGCTTCCCCACTGCCAGTCGGTGGCCTTGATGAGGGCCCAGATCAGGCAGAACATGGCTCCGGACAGCAGCACGATGCCGGGGACGTCGAAGGACCTCGGCGCGTTCTCGGCCCGGTGGTCCACCAGGATGATCAGTCCGAGAACGAGGGCGAGGATGCCCACGGGCAGGTTGATGAAGAAGACGGACTGCCAGTTGACGTGCTCGACGAGCAGCCCGCCGACGATGGGTCCGGCGGCGGTGGAGGCGCCGATCACGGCGCCCCAGATACCGATCGCCATGTTGAGTTTCTCGGTGGGGAAGGTGGCCCGCAGCAGGCCGAGCGCCGCGGGCATCAGCAGCGCGCCGCACAGGCCCTGCAGCACCCGGAAGCCGACGACCAGCGCCACATCGCTCGAGAAGCCGATCGCGGCGGAGGAGACCGCGAAGCCCACGACGCCGATGAGGAAGGTCTGCCGGTGGCCGAATCGGTCACCCAACTTGCCCGCGGTGATCAGTGCGACCGCGAGGGCCAGGAGATAGCCGTTGGTGATCCACTGGACGTCGGCGAGCGAGGCGCCGAGGTCCTTCTGGATGGCCGGGTTGGCGATGGCGACGATCGTGCCGTCGAGGGCGACCATCGTCACACCGATCGCGACGGTGAGGAGCGTCAGCCAGGGATGTCCTCGCAGCCCCTTCGGGGGATCCGGTATAGGAGGTTCCGGCGCCGCATCGGCGACGGTGGTCTCAGACGTCATGCTCGGAGGCTAATGTCAGCGTCTGACAATTGACAAACTGATTCATCAGCTGGTCTCTGTCGTGTTGGCCACAGGTAAGGTGGCCTGCCGAAAAGCGATAGAAAGCGAGCACGAGAGGTGACAGCGGACGAGGCGGTGGCACCACCACCGACCGGACTGCGCGAACGCAAGAAGCAGCGGACCCGCGGCGCCCTGGTGCGCTCGGCACTGGTTCTGTTCACCTGTCAGGGGTACGACCACACGACGGTGGACGAGATCGCGGAGTCGGTGGACGTCTCGCAGCGCACGTTCTTCCGCTACTTCGCCAACAAGGAGCAAGTGGCCTTCGCCACCCAGGACTCGGCGGAGTCGCACTTCTTCGCCGCGCTGTGCGCGCGCCCCGCCCACGAGGCCCCGCTGGCCGCCCTGCGCAACGCGGTGCTCGACGCGTGGGGCAGCATCGGGGACACCCTGGAGGAGCTGGTTCCGGCCGAACTCCACATGCGGATGTACCGGGTGATCGAGTCGACGCCCGCGCTGCTCGCCGTCCATCTGCGCCGCACCGCGGAGTTGGAGGAGCGGATCGCCTCGGAGATCGCCCGCCGCGAGGGCCTCGACGTTTCGGTCGATCCCCGGCCGCGGCTGCTGACCGCGATGTTCGGCGGCGTGATCCAGATCGCGGGGAAGCTGTGGGGACAGGGCGACGACGACTCCACGGACGCCCTGCGGGATATCACCGCGTTTCACCTGGACCATGTGGGTCCGGCCCTCGCCAGGAACTGGCGCACCGGACAGTAAAACCGACAAGAGTCACTTAAGGCATCAAATCCGACATAAGCTTCCGTCATTTCCATGCCCTCAAACGTGATGTAGGTCACGGCATTTGGCACCTGTGGGCGCGCTTCTCCTAGGGTGTCCCGCGGTGACTTCCTTCTCGGAGCTAGGTTCTCCCTCCCCCGGTTCCACCGCCTGGCGCGCTCTGCTCGCCCTGGCGGTGGTGTTCGTCCTGCTCGCCACCACCGGCTGGACGGCCATACGGAGCCACAGAGGAGCCTCGGACCCGCTCTCCGCGTCGGTCAGCGCCTGGCGCCACGGCAGCCTCGGCGGCCACGCCCTGCCCGACCCGTACGCGTCGCCGCGCTTCCTCGGCCGCTGGCTGGATTCGCTCACCAAGGCCCAGCGCGACCGTCTCGTCCACCGCTATCCGCTGGTCGTCGGCAACCTCAACGGCGCTCCGGCCCAGCTGCGCTACCGCGCCAACCGGATCGCGCTGACCCAGGCCCGGGACATCGAGCGGCGCCGGATGCACAGCGGCGAGCTGACGCCGCTCGGGCGCCATGACGCCGGGCGGCGGATGCACCGGTACGAGGACCTGCTGAGCGGGCAGCGGCAGATCCTGTCGTTCGACCCCTCGGGCCCCGGCCGGGCCGCCGAGGTCTTCGGTGACCTCGCCCAGGCGCGCCGGGTCTCGGTCGTCGTCCCCGGGGTGGACACCAACATCCTGACCTTCCAGAAGTCCGACCGCCCGTACACCGCCACGGTCGGCATGGCCCGTGCGCTCTATCACAACGAGCGCGCCCAGGCCCCGGACACCAAGACGGCCGTGATCGCCTGGGCCGACTACACCTCACCGGCCGGGATCGGCATGGACGCGGCCACCGGCAAGCTCGCCGCGCAGGGCGCGCTGCGGCTGCGGGCGCTCGTGGGCGGGCTGCCCGAGGCGGCCCGCGTCTCGCTGATGTGCCACAGCTACGGCTCGGTGGTGTGCGGGGTCGCCGCCCGCGACCTGCCGTCCAGCGTCACCGACATCGCGGTGGCCGGGAGCCCCGGCATGCGCGCCGACCGCGCCTCGGACCTGGGCTCCGGCCGCCGGGTGTGGGCGATGCGGGACTCCGGCGACTGGATCCAGGACATCCCGCACCTGGAGGTCGGCGGCCTCGGCCACGGCGCCGATCCGCTCTCCTCCGGCTTCGGGGCCCGCGTGCTGTCGGCCGCCGGGGCCCAGGGACACGCCGGGTACTTCAACCCCGGCACCACCAGCCTGGACAACTTCGCCCGGGTCGGGGTCGGCCGGATCAAGAACGTGAGCTGCGGGGACGGTGCCGCGTGCACCGAAGGACTGAGCTGACCCGCGGAACCGGCACGTACTGGCATTCGACTAGACGTTTGACGCGCGTAGCGCTCAAGGGGGGACGGGCGGGCCACCGCCGCATACGATGAGCCGCATGGGTGATGTGCTGGCCGGTTTTCAGACCGTCTGGGAGTTCGACACCGACTCCGTGCTCATCCGCTTCGAACGGGGGATCCGCACGCCGAAGCTGCTGCAGGCGCTCGGCGAACGACACATCCCTTACGAAGCGCTGTCCGCGGTCGATCTCACTCCCGGTAAACGCGGAACGGTGGTGCTGCGCGCGGTGCCCAGACCGGGCGCCGATCCGCTGATGGACGTCGCCGACGGACAGCTTCGGGAGGGGTACGACCCGTACCGCCTGGTGCTGCCCGCCGAGCGCGCGTCCCTCGCCGAGTACTACGCCGAGGAGATCCGCGGCGTGCTCGGCCCCGGCGCGGGCGCCGTCGAGTCCCATCTGGTGGCGGCGCCCCCGCCGCCGCTGTCCTTCAAGGCGTACGACGGCAAGGCCTCCTTCGACGGCAAGGCGGTGTCGTTCCGCTGGTTCTGGACCGGCGCGTCCTCGACGAAGTGGAAGGCCGGGGACCAGCGGTTCCGGATCGACGAGCTGGCCGGGGTGGAGTGGCGCTCGCCGGAGAACCGGGGCTCGGGCGGCGCGGCCGCGAAGGCCTCGGGCGCGGCACCGGCGGAGGACGCGGAGGAGCGGGGGCCGGACGGGCAGGGCCCGGCGGCCGCGAAGACCGCCGGAGCCAGGACCTCCGGTGCCAAGGGCTCCGGTTCAAGGACCTCCGGTGCCAAGGGCTCCGGCTCCCGGGGCTCGGCTCCCAAGGGCGGCGGCTACGGCCATCTGCGGCTGGTGCCGCGCGGCGCCGAGGACGAGCCCGCGGGCCGCCCCGACCACGACCCTGCGGCCGTGGTGTTCGGGATGGGCTACGGGCTCGTCCACGAGTCCCTGCCGTTCGCCGCCGCCGTACTGGAGGCCGTACGGGCGTCCGCCCCCGCGCCCGGTGTCGAGGGCGCCCCGGCACCGGCCCGCTCCACGGCCCCGGCGCGCCGCGACCCGGCCGACATCGCCGACCGCATCCGCCACCTCGGCGAGCTGCACACGGCGGGGCTGCTGACGGACGAGGAGTTCAGCGCGAAGAAGGCGGAGCTGCTGGCGGAGCTGTAGCCGAGACGGAGCTGTAGGCGAGGGGCACCCCTACCCAGGTATGAGCGCCAAGTGGGCTCTCAGGTATGACGTGCGCGAGAGGCGCCGACTCTACGCTGAGGCGACCATGTCCTCACCGTCGACCTTCTCCACCGCCGCCTCCGCGTCCACGGCGTCCACCGCCTCCAGCGCGCACGAGAGCCTGCCCGCGGCCGCCCGGCGGCAGGTGAGCGCCCTCGCCCGGGGCCTGGTGACGCCCAGCTATCCGGCGACCCCGCTGCTCGCGCGGTCCACCCGGCGCTGGCGGCGGAGGGTGCCGTACGCCGTCGCGCTGATCCTCGTCGCCATCCTGGTCCCGGTCGGCGCCCGCTTTCTGATCGATACCTACGGGGTGAACAGCGGTCTCGCCACCCTGCTCGGGGTCGCCCAGGCCACGCCGCTGCTGCTGGCGGTCACCCGCCCGCTCCAGGCGTGGTGGATCGTCCTGCTCGCCGATGTGACGACCGCCCTGGTGGTGCTGGGCGGCACCTCCGACCAACTCTGGCCGTGGCAGCCGCCCGCCATCATCGGCTACCTCTTCCTCCTCTTCGCCCTCGCACTGCGCGAACCGCGCCGCACTCTGGTGGCGGTGTGGCTGGTCACCGGCGGTGCCGGGCTCGTCCTCGGCATGGTGTGGCAGAGCAAGAGCGACGGCAGCAATGTGCTGCTGTTCGTGCTCAGCGGTGTGGTGCTGCTGGTCGGCGGCGCGCTGCGGGAGCGCGGCGACGTCCAGCGGCGGCTGGCCGAGCAGGAGACCATCAGTGAGGCCGAGCGGGCCCACCGCACGCTGCTGGAGGAGCGCGCCCGGATCGCCCGCGAGCTGCACGACGTGGTCGCCCACCACATGTCGGTGATCACCGTGCAGGCGGACAGCGCGCCCTATCGGATCGGCGGGCTGCCGCCCGAGGCGGAGGCGGAGTTCGGCACCATAGCCGCCACCGCCCGCGAGTCCCTCGCCGAGATGCGGCGGCTGCTGGGCGTGCTGCGCAGCGAGGAGACGCGCGGCGAGCGCACCCCGCAGCCGGGGCTGCGGCAGGTGCCGCAGCTGGTCGAGGCGACGGTGCGGGCCGGGATACCCACCGAGCTGTCCATCGCCGAGGACGTGGCGGGGCTCGGCCCGCTGCCGCAGGCCGTGGACCTGTCCGCGTACCGGATCGTGCAGGAGGCGCTGGCCAACGTCGTCCGGCACGCCCCGGGCGCCGCCACCCGCGTATCGGTGTCGGCGGCCGAGGGCGGCTCCGGGCTGACCCTGCTCATCGTCAACGGCCCCCAGGCCGGGGCCCCGGCCAAACCCCTGGAGACCAGCGGCACCGGCCACGGTCTGGTGGGGATGGTCGAGCGCGTCCGCCTCGTCGAGGGCATGCTCGACACCGGTCCGCTGCCGGACGGCGGCTTCCGGGTGGCGGCCCGGCTCCCCCTCGTCGACCTGGAAGACAAGGACACATGACCATCCGCGTGATCATCGTCGACGACCAGGCCATGGTCCGCGCGGGCTTCGCCGCGCTGCTCGCCGCGCAGAGCGATATCGACGTGGTCGGCGAGGCCCCGGACGGCCGCCAGGGGGTGGACGTCAGCCGCAACACCCACCCGGACGTCGTCCTGATGGACGTCCGCATGCCCGAGATGGACGGCCTGGAGGCCGCCCGCCAGCTCCTCGAACCACCGCGCGGGGTGACCCACCGTCCGAAGGTGCTCATGCTCACCACCTTCGACGTGGACGACTACGTCTACGAGGCGCTGCGCGCCGGGGCCAGCGGCTTCCTCCTCAAGGACGCCCCACCGGCCGACCTGATCTCCGCGGTCCGCGTCGTCGCGGCGGGCGAAGCCCTCCTCGCCCCGTCCGTCACCCGCCGCCTGATAGCCGAATTCGCCCGCCAGCGCCCGGCCCCCCGCCGCAGCACCTCGCTCCTCCGCCGCAGCGGCCTCACCCCACGGGAGACGGAGGTCCTGGAACTGATCGCCCGGGGCCTGTCCAACCAGGAGATAGCGGAGTCCCTGATCCTCGCCGAACAGACGGTCAAAACCCACATAGGCCGAGTCCTCGCCAAACTCGGCCTGCGCGACCGCGCCCAAGCGGTGATCTTCGCCTACGAGTCGGGCCTGGTGACCCCGGGCAGCGGCTGACTAGTCGCGGTGCCTTGGGACGCCCCGCGCCCCAGGACGACCCCCCGCCCCGCGAAGAACCGCCCGAGATCCGCCCAGGGCACCCGGTGGTACTCCTGGGAACGCCCCGGGAACCCGGAGGGATTGTGCAGCAGGACGCCCTCGGGCCCGGACCCCACCGCGAGCACCAGATGCCCGCCCCGCTGCGGGGGCTCCGGGTCGAGCGTACGGATCGAATGGTGCACCGACAGCATCACGAGCCGCCCCCGGGCCACCTCGGCCCCGATGTCCCCGGCCGCCAATTCGGGCCGCGACCGGGCGTACAGACCCCAGCGCCGGACGACCCAGTCGGCGAACGGAGCGTAGATCAGCCCCTTGACGGTGGTCTCGCCGGTCCGCACGTACGCGCCCGCGTCGAGGGCGTCGCGCAGCAGCGGGATCGACGGCGGCACGGGATGCCCGAAGTGGTCCAGCGCCATGCGCAGACAGGCCATGCCACAGATGCGCGCCGCCCAGAACCCGTACTCCTCCCGGCTCCCGGCCCCGCTCTTCTGCCACAGCGGATCATCGGCCGCCGCCCGGGCGCCCGTCACGAACTCGGGCACGAGATCAGCGGATTCCCACTGCGCGTAGTAGGGCACGTGATGCGTCGTCGAAGAGGCGGCGGTCATGGCCACAGTCTGCACGCCTGGCGGGGATCGGTCGCGCCAGCGCTGACGGTCCGGGGGATGCGGGACTGCGGCGGCGGCCATCGAAGCCGCTGCGGCTCGTCCGTCCGCGGTGGCGGCCGCCGACCGGCCCGGCGCCGCCCTCGCCGACGCCGACTGGGCGGCGTACCTCTTGACGATCGACGCCCGCCCGGCCGGTCTCGCGCTGGTGCGGGCCCGACATCCGGTGCCACGGCGGCCGGAGTTGGCGCCCGACGCAAGGATCTCCTTCGACGACCGCTGACCGGGCGGGGCCCGGGCACCCCCTACCCCGGTATGACATCCGATGTGGCACCGGGGGTTGACGCCCCGCCATGCGTCCGCTCCGTACGTTTCCCTCCGCCACCCACCGGAAGAGGGAAACCGCGGCCATGTCCCAGACGCTACGCCCCAGGCACTATGCCCGACGCCTGATCACGGCGGCGCTCACCATCACCGTCATGGCGGGAACGGCCGGGTGGACCGTGGCGCACGAGGAGCAGGCCGTCACGGGGCCGCCGCCCGGGACCGCGCGGTGGCTCGCCGATCACTCCTCGGGCGGGCGCGAGCTGCCGGACCCGGGCCGCGTGTCGCCCGCCCGCATCGCCCGGTTCTTCGACGGGCTCGGCGACGCCCAGCGGCAGGCGCTGGTCATCCGGCACCCCGGGGTCGTGGGCAACCTCGACGGGGCGCCGATCGCGCTGCGTTACGCGGCCAACGCGCGGGCCATCCGGGCCGCGCGGGACGCGGAGCGGCGGGCGGATCCGGGCAGCGCGCTGGCCGAGCGGTACGACGCGCTGCTCGCGCCCGGGCGGCAGATCCTGGCCTTCGATCCGCGCGGACGCGGACAGGTCGCCGAGGTGTACGGGGACCTGTCGACGGCGCAGCGCACGGCGGTCGTCGTACCGGGGTCGGACATCGACCTGGCCGACTTCGACCGTACGCACGACCGGTACGGCGCCCCCGCCGGGATGGCGAAGTCCCTGCGGGCGCAGCTGGCCCGGGACGCGCCGGGGACCCGTACCGCCGTGGTGGCGTGGGTGGGGTACACCACCCCGGTCGGGCTCGGGCCGGACGCGGCGACCGACCGGCTGGCGAAGGCGGGCGCGCCACGGCTGGACCGCTTCCTGGCGGGGCTGTCGGTGACCACGGCGGGGACCGCCGACGCGCCGCCCGCCGTGTTCTGCCACAGCTACGGTTCGGTCGTGTGCGGCGCGGCCGCGTCCGGGATGGACCGCACCCGGGTGTCCGACCTGGTGGCGTTCGGCAGCCCCGGCATGGGCGTGGACGACGCCGAGGAGCTGGGCACGGAGGCGCGGGTGTGGGCGGCGCGGGACGGCTCCGACTGGATACGGCGCGTGACCGGGTACGACTTCATGGGGCTGGGCCACGGCGAGGACCCCACCGCCTCCGCCTTCGGCGCCCGCGTCGTGTCCGCCGACCGGGCCGACGGCCACACCGGCTACTTCGCGCCGGGCACGGACTCGTTGCGCAACTTCGCGCGGATCGTCCTCGGGGACTTCGGGGCGGTGCGGTGCGGTGACGCCGAACGGCACGAGGACTGCCGTCATGACCTCATATGACGCCGTGTGTGCGGCGCGGGCCGACGACGCCTGCTGACCGATACGGGCCTACGTACCCTCCGGCAGCCCCCGCCCGGTGGCGTAAATGTTGATCTTGTAGTCGAGGACGTCGAGCGTGCTCTCCAGCTCGGCGATCCGTTCCCGGACGTTCGCGCGGTGCGCGGTCAGCAGGTCCTCGCGTTCGGCGTAGGTGTGCGCGCCCTCCCGTACCAGCTCGGCGTAGCGGACCATGTCCGCCACCGGCATTCCGGTCAGCCGCAGCTTGCCGACGAGGTCGAGCCAGTCGAGGTCGCGGTTGGTGAAGCGGCGCTGGCCGGTGTGGGTGCGGTCCACGTGCGGCATCAGCCCGATCCGCTCGTACCAGCGCAGGGTGTGCGCCGTGAGCCCGGTGTGCGCGGCGACCTCGCTGATCGTGTACCGGTCCTGGCCGGTCGGCCGGGGATGCGGGCGGCGGCCCACGCACGCCCGCGGCCTCGCCAGCGCCGGAGCCGGCTCCAGGTCCTGCTTCCGCTTCCGGTCCTGCTCCTGCGCTTCCTGCTCCATCACGGTCATGCCGTCGCACCCTCTCGCCGTCGTCGATGGGCAAAGCCCCTCGACCATCTCAACGCTAGCGACTTGGAGTGCACTCCAAGCAAGCGCGGATTTGGTGGAATCTTGGCCGGCGATAGGCTCGGGCCCATGGAGAGCCTGCGGATGATCGAGAACTGGCCGGTCCCGACGGCGGCAGCGGCCGTCGTACGCGCGGACGGCACCGTGGCCGGATCCCATGGCCCGGTCGGCCACAGATTTCCGCTGGCCTCGGTGACCAAGCCGCTCGCCGCGTACGCGGCGCTGGTCGCGGTCGAGGAGGGCGCGGTCGAGCTGGACGAGGCGGCCGGGCCCGAGGGCGCCACGGTACGCCACCTGCTCGCGCACACCTCCGGGCTCGCCTTCGACGAGCACCGGGTGGTCGCCGCGCCCGGCGATCGGCGGCTGTACTCCAACGCCGGGTTCGAGGTCCTCGGCGATCACATCGCCAAGGCCACGGACATCCCGTTCGGGGAGTATCTGCGCCAGGCGGTCCTGGAGCCGCTGGGCATGACCGCGACCGAGCTGAACGGCTCGCCCGCCAAGGACGCCGTCTCGACCGTCGAGGACCTCGTACGCTTCGCCGCCGAGCTGCAGGCGCCACGGCTGCTGGCGGCCGGGACGGTGGCGGAGGCGACGGCCGTGGTGTACCCGGGGCTGACCGGGGTGCTGCCGGGGTACGGGCACCAGAAGCCGAACGACTGGGGCCTCGGCTTCGAGATACGCGACGCGAAGTCGCCCCACTGGACGGGGGCTTCGTCCTCCCCCCGCACCTTCGGACACTTCGGCCAGTCCGGGACGTTCGTGTGGGTGGACCCGGAGGCGCGGGCGGCATGCGTCGCCCTCACGGACCGGGCGTTCGGCCCGTGGGCGATCGAGGTCTGGCCCGCGTTCACCGACGCGGTGCTGGCGGAGCTGTAGCCCCCCGGCGAACAAACACCACCCGTGCCTTCCTGGCCGCTCAGGCCAGGAAGCGCCGCGGTGGCACCTCGGGAGGGCTCGCGGCATGAGGGTCGCCGAAGGCCCTCGCGAACCTCTCGAACGAGCTTCTGATGTGATCGGCCATGGCCTCCTCGGCCGCGTCCGGCTCGCACCGGCTGATCGCCGCGCTGATCCGCCGGTGCTCGACCACGGTGTTGGCCGTGTCGATCTCCTCGGGGTAGAGGCGGAAGGTGTGCAGATGACAGTGGGTCTGCTCGTACGTCTGCTCCACCACTGAGTTGCCCGACGCCGTGATGACGGCCGCGTGGAACGCGGCGTCGTGCGCCACCAGCTCCTGACGGACGTCCTTGACATCCTTGACGCCCTTGACGTCCGGATCGGAATTCTTCTTCTCCCGCCCGGCCAGCACGCCCTCGAAGTCGTCCAGCCGCCGGCCGAGCGCGGCCCCCGGGTTGGTCAGCCGGTCCACCGCCGCCGTCCGTGCCGCCCACGGTTCGACCAGCAGGCGGAACTCGAACAGCGCGCGCAGACCGGGCAGGTCCAGCAGCGGTGTCGTGCTGTAGCCGCGCCCCGGCTGGTAAGTGATCAGGTTGTCGCCCTCCAGGCGCTGCAGCGCCTCGCGCACCGGCGTCTGCGAAACACCCAGGTCACGCGCGAGAGCCACGATATTGATCTTGGTGTCGGGCGGGATCTCGCCCCCGATGATCAAGGAGCGCAGCCGGGCGTACACCTCGGTCGTCGACGGCTTGGCCGGTGTCTTCGGTGGCACGCACACCTCGTCAGTCAGGGCGGGGAAACGTCTGCTTCGCGATCGTAACCCTGCGTCGCACCCCCGTCCGAGCCGGTCACCGCGCGCATCTCGACTCAACGGAACCCTTGACTCCGTATAGCATCGACCCTAAGTCTATAGAGATCCGTCGGACCCTATATGCATCAGCGTCGATGTCGGAGGCCGGTCCTATGACTTCCCCTCGCGTCCAACCCGCCGCCCGGTCGGCGGCCGCGACCTCGCCCAGAGCCGTCGGCCGCACGCGCTGGCTCATCATCTGGCTCGCGTTCGCCGGGCTGACGATCAACTACCTCGACCGCTCCAGCCTGAGCGTCGCGCTGCCGTTCATGGGCGAGGACTTCCACATGTCCAGCACCCAGCAGGGCTTCGTCTTCGCCGCGTTCTTCTGGGCCTACGACTTCTTCCAGCTCGCGGCGGGCTGGTACGTCGACAAGGTCGGCCCCCGGCGCTCCTTCACCATCGCGGCCATCTGCTGGTCGGTCTTCACCATGGCGACCGCGCTGGCCAGGGGCTTCTGGAGCCTCATCACGGTCCGGTTCCTGCTGGGCGTCGGGGAGAGCCCCGCGCCGAGCACAGCGGCGAAGGTCGTCGCCACGTGGTTCCCGGTACGGGAGCGGGCGTTCGCCACCAGCGTCTGGGACTCCGGCTCGCGCGTCGGGGCCGTGATCGCGCTGCCGATCGTGACGCTGATCGTGGCCGTCACCTCGTGGCACACGGTGTTCATCGTGATCGGCTGTCTCGGTCTGCTCTGGGCGCTGGTGTGGTGGAAGGTGTACCGCGCTCCACGGGACCACCCGTCCTGTACGGAGGCGGAGGCGGACTACATCGAGTCCGGCGGTGCCCGCGCGGCGGCGAACGACGACGAGGCCGCGGCCGCCCTGTCGTGGCGGTCACTGTTCCGGTACCGCGCCGTGCTCAGCATGATGTTCGGCTTCTTCTGCCTGAACAGCGTGATCTATTTCTTCATCACCTTCTTCCCCAGCTATCTGGTCACCGAGCGGGACTTCGACCTGTTGGAGCTGGGCTTCTTCGGCGCCGTTCCGGGCATCTGCGCCGTCGTCTTCGGCTGGCTCGGGGGCCTCGCCGCCGACCGGGCGGTCCGGCGCGGACACACCGTCAATCGGGTCCGGAAGGTGACGATCGTCGGGGGCCTGGTCGGCGGGTCGGTCATCATGGTCGCCGCCCTCGTGCCCGAGGCGTGGATGGCCCTGGTGCTGCTGTCCGTCGCGTACTCCAGCCTGACGATCGCGGGCACCGGCATCTGGTCGCTCCCGGCCGACATCGCGCCCAGCTCCCGGCACGTGGGGATGCTCGGCGGCATCCAGAACTTCGCCTCCAACTTCGCCGGGATCCTGACCCCCATCCTCGTCGGGGTGCTGGTGGACCACACCGGCTCCTTCGTCGCCCCGCTCATGGTGATCGGCTGCCTGGCGCTGCTCGGGGCCCTCAACTACCTCGTCCTGCTCGGCCGGGTCCAGCCCCTCCGGGTGAAGACCTCATGACCCACTCACCTTCTGACGCATCAAGGAGCACGATGACCGCGATCACCGCCGTGGACGTCCTCGACGTCCGCTTCCCCACCTCGGTGACGGCCGACGGGTCCGACGCGATGAACAAGGACGGCGACTACTCGGCGACGTACGTCGTCCTGCACACCGACGACCCGGAACTCAAGGGCTACGGGTTCACGTTCACCATCGGCCGGGGCAACGACCTGTGCGTGGCCGCCGCCGAGCAGCGCGCCCGGCCGCTTCTCGGGCGCGGCGTCGAGGACATCACCTCCGACCTCGGCGGCATCTACCGCGAGCTGCAGTCCGACTCGCAGCTGCGGTGGCTCGGCCCCGAGAAGGGCGTCGTCCACCTCGCCCTCGCGGCGGTCATGAACGCGGTCTGGGACCTCGCCGCCCGCCGGGCCGGGCTCCCGCTGTGGAAGCTGCTGGCGACGATGACACCCGCCGAACTCGTCGACGCCGCCGACATGCGCTACCTGTCCGACGTCCTGCCTCGCGAGGAGGCGATCGACCTCCTCACCCGCAAGGCCGGTACGCGCGAGGAGCGCATCGCGCAGCTGGAGAAGACGGGCTACCCCTCGTACACCACCTCCGCCGGATGGCTCGGCTACTCCGACGACAAACTGCGGACGCTGTGCCAGGAGGCCGTCGACGCGGGATACCGCCATGTGAAGCTGAAGGTCGGCGGAAATCTGGAAGACGACATGCGGCGGTGTGCCATCGCCCGCGAGGTCATCGGCGACAGCGCCCATCTGATGATCGACGCCAACCAGGTCTGGGACGTCCCGGAGGCCATCGACTGGGTCGGCGCGCTCGCCGAGTTCAAGCCGCTGTGGATCGAGGAGCCCACCAGCCCCGACGACATCCTCGGGCACGCCCGGGTGCGCGAGGCGGTGGCGCCGATCGGGGTGGCCACCGGGGAGCACGGCATGAACCGGGTGCTGTTCAAGCAGCTCTTCCAGGCCGAGGCGATCGACTACTGCCAGCTGGACGCCTGTCGCCTCGGCAGTGTCAACGAGGTGCTGGCCGTGCTGTTCATGGCGGCGAAGTTCGGTGTACCGGTGTGCCCACACGCGGGCGGCGTGGGGCTGTGCGAACTCGTCCAGCACCTTTCGGTGTTCGACTTCGTGGCCGTCTCGGGGAGCCTCGACGGCCGGGTCACGGAGTTCGTCGACCACCTCCACGAGCACTTCACCGACCCCTGCGTCGTGCGCGACGGCGCGTACGTCCTGCCCGACCGGCCGGGCTACAGCGCCCGCATGTACGAGGCGTCGCTGGCCGAGTACGCCTTCCCCGACGGCTCGTACTGGGCCGGACGCTCCGCCTGACGCACACGACCACCACGACGCGACACGACACGACGACACGTTCGAAGGGCTCGCAACGCATGCACGCAGCACGGTACGTCGGCAACAACACCATCGCCGTCGCCGAGGTCCCGGTGGCCCCGCCCCCGGCGGGCCAGGTCCAGCTGGACGTGGCCTACACCGGGATCTGCGGCACGGACCTGCACCTCCTGCACGGCGCCATGGACGCCCGGGTCACCCTCCCGGCCGTGATCGGCCACGAGATGTCCGGGCGCATCGCCGCCGTCGGCGAGGGCGTGACGGGCTGGGCGGCCGGCGACCCGGTCACCGTCATGCCGCTCGCCTGGTGCGGCGCGTGCCCGGCCTGTGCCGCCGGCCACCAGCACATCTGCCAGAACCTGGACTTCATCGGCATCGACTCGCCGGGGTCGCTGCAAAACCGGTGGAATGTCCCCCAGGAGGTGCTGGTGCGGCTGCCCGCCTCCCTCCCCCTCGACCGGGCGGCGCTCGTGGAGCCCGTGGCCGTGTCAGTGCACGACGTACGGCGGGCGGACGTCCGGCCGGGTGAGAAGGCCGTGGTCGTCGGGGGCGGTCCCATCGGCGTCCTGATCGCGGTCGCGGCGCGGCACGCCGGGGCCGAGGTGGTCGTGGCGGAGGTGGACTCCGAGCGCCGGGCCATGGTCGCCGGTCTCGGGTTCGCCGTGCTCGACCCCGGCACCGGCGACCTTCCCGCCCGGGTCGCGGAGTGGACCGCGGGGGCGGGCGCGGACGTGGTGTTCGAGGTCTCCGGGGCCGCGCCCGCCGTGCTCGGCGCCACCGCGCTGGCGCGGGTGCGCGGCCGCCTGGTCATCGTCGCGATCCACCCCCAGCCGCGTCCGGTGGACCTGAAGCAGATCTTCTGGCGCGAGCTGACCGTGCTGGGCGCGCGCGTCTACGAGCGGCAGGACTTCGAGACGGCCGTGACGATGCTGGCCGACGGCGTCGTACCGGCCGACCGGCTCATCACCGGCACCGTGCCCCTGACGCGCGTGGCGGACGCGTTCGAGCAGCTGTCCGCGGGCCAGGCCATGAAGGTCCTCGTCGACTGCCAGGAGGGGGCGTGATGGCGGTGAACCCCTTCGACCTGACCGGCAAGCTCGCCGTGGTCACCGGTGCCAAGCGCGGCATCGGCAAGGCGATGGCGGAGGCCCTTGCCGCGGCGGGGGCGGACGTCATCGGGGTGAGCGCCACGCTCGAACCCGAGGGCAGCGCGGTGGAGGCGGCCGTCCGTTCCCACGGGCGGACGTTCACCGCACGCCGGGTCGACTTCGCCGACCGTACGGCGGTACGCGCGCTCGGCGCGGAACTCGCCGCCTGGGAGCGGCCCGTGGACATCCTGGTGAACAACGCGGGGACGATCCGGCGGGCCCCGGCCGCCGACCACCCGGACGAGCTGTGGGACCAGGTCATCGAGGTCGACCTGAGCGCCCAGTTCGTGCTGACGCGCGAGGTGGGGCGGGCCATGATGGCGAACGGCGTCCGGGGGAAGGTCATTTTCACGGCGTCCCTGCTGAGCTTCCAGGGCGGCATCACCGTCCCCGGCTACGCGGCGGCGAAGTCCGGCGTGGCCGGGCTGACCAAGGCGCTGGCCAACGAATGGGCGGCGCGGGGAATCGGTGTCAACGCCATCGCCCCGGGTTACATCGCCACCGACAACACCCAGGCGCTCCGCGACGACAGCGAGCGGTCCCGCGCGATCCTGGAGCGGATCCCGGCCGGTCGGTGGGGGCGGCCCGAGGACATCGCCGGGGCGACGGTGTTCCTCGCCAGTGCCGCGTCGGACTACGTCTCGGGCACCGTGCTGCCGGTCGACGGGGGCTGGCTGGGCCGCTGACCGCGTACGGAGCCGGTGTACCGCTAGCCGTACACCGGCTCCGCGCGCATCTCCCACACCAGCAGCTCCGCCGCCCCCACCGCGCGCGCCTCCACATCCCGGGCGTCCGTGACGCGGGCCGCGTCGCCCGGCGCGAGCGTCTCGTCACCCACGCGCACCTCACCGCGCACCACGTGGGCGTACGCCCACGGCGCGTCCGGGAGCGCGGTGCGTTCGCCGTCGGCCAGGCGGCGTACGTGGAGCACCGCCTCGGCACGGGCCAGGGCGTACGGGGTGCCGTCGGCGATGCCGCGGACGACCTCGTACTCGGGCTCGGCGCCGACCGCGCCGGAGGCCAGCCACATCTGGACGAAGGTGAGCGGCGCCCCGGACTCGTTGCGCTCGGAGTGGCGCACACCGCCACCCGCGCTGAGCCGCTGGACGTCGCCGGGGCGGATCACGGTGCGGTGGCCGGTGGAGTCCTCGTGGGTGAGTTCGCCCTCGACGACCCAGGTCACGATCTCCAGATCGCGGTGGGGGTGTTCGGCGAAGCCCGCGCCGGGGGCGAGACGCTCCTCGTTGCAGGCGACGAGGAGCCCGAACCGCACGTTGTCCGGGTCGTAGTGTCCAGAGAAGGAAAAGGCGTGGCGCGTCTCGACGCCCGCTCCGTCCCCGCCCCGATACCGTGCACCGGACCGCTGTACCCACATCATCCGGTCCACGGTAGTGCGCCCCGGACCGGACCGCTCCCGCCCCGTCCCTACCCCCGCGTATACCCCCGCGTAGCCTCCCGCCCCCAGCGTTCACCATCCGATAAGGCAGTCTTGTCCTCGTGCCTGAACCAGCCGCGAATACCCCGCATCCGCACAGTGCCACCCTGCGACGCCTGGAGAAGTCGTCCGGAAAGCTCGCCGCCGCCGCCATCACGCGCATGGACGAGCAGCTGCCGTGGTACAGGGCGATGCCACCGGAGAACCGCTCGTGGATCGGACTGGTGGCGCAGGCGGGCATCGCGGCCTTCACGGAGTGGTTCCGGCACCCGGAGGCGCCGCAGGCGATCAGCACCGATGTGTTCGGTACGGCGCCGCGCGAGCTGACCCGGGCGATCACGCTGCGGCAGACGGTGGAGATGGTCCGTACGACCATCGAGGTCATGGAGTCGGCCATCGACGAGGTGGCGGCTCCCGGCGACGAGTCGGTGCTGCGCGAGGCGCTGCTGGTGTACGCGCGGGAGATCGCCTTCGCCACCGCCCAGGTGTACGCGCAGGCGGCCGAGGCGCGCGGCGCCTGGGACGCCCGGCTGGAGTCGCTGGTGGTGAACGCGGTGCTCTCCGGCGAGGCCGACGAGGGCGCGCTGTCCCGCGCGGCGGCGCTCGGCTGGAACTCGCCCGAGCACGTCTGCGTGGTGCTGGGCACGGCGCCCGACGGGGACAGCGAGCTGACCGTGGAGGCGATCCGGCGGGCCTCCCGCCACGCCAAGCTGCAGGTGCTCACCGGGGTGCTCGGCAACCGGCTGGTGGTGGTGGCGGGCGGCTCGGACAACCCGCTGCAGGCGGCGAAGGCGCTGATCGGGCCGTTCGCCAGCGGCCCGGTGGTGGCCGGTCCCGTGGTGTCGGACCTGCTGGCCGCCACCCGCTCGGCGGCGTGCGCCGCGGCCGGGCTGAAGGCGTGCACGGCCTGGCCGGACGCCCCGCGTCCGGTACTGGCGGACGATCTGCTTCCGGAGCGCGCGATGGCCGGGGACCCGGCCGCCCGCGCCCAGTTGGTGGAGGAGATCTACAGACCGCTGGAGGAAGCCGGTTCCGCTCTCCTGGAAACGCTGAGTGTGTACCTGGAGCAGGCGAGCAGTCTGGAAGGCGCCGCCCGGATGCTTTTTGTTCATCCCAACACCGTGCGCTACCGGCTACGACGTGTGACCGACGTCACCGGATGGTCACCTAGTGACGTCCGGTCGGCCTTCACGCTCCGGATAGCCCTGATCCTCGGCCGACTTGTCGATGGGGACATCAATCCCTAGTCCTTTGTGGGACTCCAACAATTCCCTTGACCGTTCTTCGTCCTTGTCCCCACGGGCGGGCGGGACCACCCACAAGAGAGAGTGTGAGAGTGCTCGTACTCGTCGCTCCCGGCCAGGGCGCCCAAAAGCCCGGCTTCCTGACCCCCTGGCTCGACCTCCCCGGCGTCACCGAACGTCTGGGCTGGTGGTCGGCCGTCTCCGGCCTGGATCTGGTCCACTACGGGACCGAGGCCGATGAGGAGGCGATCCGCGACACCTCGGTGGCCCAGCCGCTGCTGGTGGCCGCCGGACTCGTCTCCGCCCAGGCGCTGTTCGCCGACGGCCCGCACCGCGTCCAGGACGTGGTCGGCGCCGCCGCGGGCCACAGCGTGGGCGAGATCACCGCCGCCGCGGCCACCGGTGTGCTGACCGACGAGGCCGCCATGGTCCTGGTGCGCCGCCGTGGCCTGGCCATGGCCGAGGCCGCGGGCCGCGCCGAGACCGGCATGGCCGCCATACTGGGTGGTGAGCAGGAGACCGTCGTCGCGCACCTCGACAAGCTCGGGCTGACCCCGGCCAACGTCAACGGGGCCGGACAGATCGTCGCCGCGGGCACCGCCGAGCAGCTGGCGGCGCTGGCCGAGGACAAGCCGGAGGGCGTGCGCCGCGTCGTACCCCTGAAGGTGGCCGGCGCGTTCCACACCGACCACATGGCCCCGGCGGTGGCCACGCTGGAGAACCTGGTCGCGGGCGTGCCGATCGCCGACCCGGGGACCGCGTACGTCTCCAACCGGGACGGTGCGGTCGTGGCGTCCGGCACCGAGGTGATCCAGCGCATGGTCGCCCAGGTGTCCAACCCGGTCCGCTGGGACCTGTGCATGGAGACGTTCCAGAAGCTGGGCGTCACCGCGATGATCGAGGTCGCTCCGGGCGGGACGCTCACCGGCATCGCCAAGCGGGCCCTGCCGGGCGTGGCGACGCTGGCGCTCAAGACTCCGGACGATCTCGAGGCGGCACGCGCGCTGATCGCCGAGCACGCCGTACCCGCCGACACCCCGGCCGTATAGCCGAATAGGAGTTCCGAGAGCATGACCGCGAAGATCAAGCCCAGCAAGGGCGCCCCGTACGCGCGCATTCTCGGCGTCGGCGGCTACCGCCCCACCCGGGTGGTGCCGAACGAGGAGATCCTCAAGCACATCGACTCCTCGGACGAGTGGATCCGTACCCGCTCCGGCATCGCGACCCGCCACTGGGCCGGTCCGGACGAGTCGGTCGCCCAGATGTCCGTCGAGGCGGGCGGGAAGGCCATCGCCGACGCCGGGCTGACGCCCGAGCAGATCGGCGGCGTGGTCGTCTCGACCGTCTCGCACTTCAAGCAGACCCCGGCGGTCGCCACCGAGATCGCCCATCTGCTGGGCACCGGCAACCCCGCCGCGTTCGACATCTCCGCGGGCTGCGCGGGCTTCGGCTACGGGCTCACCGTCGCCAAGGGCATGGTCACCGATGGCACGGCGGAGTACGTGCTGGTCATCGGCGTCGAGCGGCTCTCGGACCTGACCGACCTGGAGGACCGGGCGACGGCCTTCCTGTTCGGCGACGGCGCGGGCGCCGTGGTCGTCGGCCCGTCCAAGGAGCCCGCGATCGGCCCGACCGTCTGGGGCTCGGAGGGTGACAAGTCCGACACCATCGCCCAGACGCTGCCCTGGGACGTCTACCGCGACCGCCCCACCGACGAGGTGCGCTTCCCGGCGCTGCGCCAGGAGGGCCAGGCGGTCTTCCGCTGGGCGGTGTTCGAGATGGCGAAGGTCGCCCAGCAGGCCCTGGACGAGGCGGGTGTCAGCGCGGACGAGCTGGACGCGTTCATCCCCCACCAGGCCAACATGCGGATCATCGACTCGATGATCAAAACCCTCAAGCTGCCGGAGCACGTCACGGTCGCCCGTGACGTGGAGACCACCGGCAACACCTCCGCCGCCTCCATTCCGCTCGCCATGGAGCGGCTGTTGGCGACGGGGCAGGCGAAGAGCGGCGACACCGCGCTCGTCATCGGCTTCGGGGCGGGTCTCGTCTACGCAGCGACGGTCGTTACCCTCCCATAGGCTCTCTAGCCCAGAACCACGCAGCCCCGGACGAGTCGGGCGCTGCTCACCCACCGCAACACACCGAAGAAGGAGCGCCGCAATGGCCGCCACGCAGGAGCAGATCCTCGAAGGTCTCGCCGAGATCGTCAACGAGATCGCCGGTATCCCGGCCGAGGACGTCGCGCTGGACAAGTCCTTCACCGACGACCTGGACGTCGACTCGCTGTCCATGGTCGAGGTCGTCGTCGCCGCCGAAGAGCGCTTCGACGTGAAGATCCCGGACGACGACGTCAAGAACCTGAAGACCGTCGGCGACGCCGTCGACTACATCCTGAAGCACCAGGGCTGAGCCGATCGCCTGTCGCCACCCGAGCGGTGGCAGAGGTCCAGCACCTCCTACGTAGGAGTGAAGAATTCCTGTGAACTCGACCAATCGCACCGTGGTCGTCACCGGTGTTGGTGCCACGACGCCGCTGGGTGGCGACGCCTCATCGACCTGGGAAGCACTGATCGCCGGTCGTTCCGGCATCAGCCACCTGGAGCAGGACTGGGCAGCCGAGCTGCCGGTCCGGATCGCCGCGAGCATCGCGGTGGACCCGGCCACCGTCCTGCCGCGGCCGCAGGCCCGCAAGCTCGACCGGTCGGCGCAGTTCGCGCTGATCGCCGCGCGTGAGGCGTGGGCCGACGCGGGCTTCACCGGCAAGGCCGGCGAGGACCCGTCGGTCGACCCGGACCGGCTGGGCGCGGTCGTGGCCTCCGGTATCGGCGGCGTGACGACCCTGCTCGACCAGTACGACGTGCTGCGCGAGAAGGGGGTCCGCAAGGTCTCCCCGCACACCGTGCCGATGCTGATGCCCAACGGTCCGGCGGCCAACGTCGGCCTGGAGGTCGGCGCCCGGGCCGGTGTCCACACCCCGGTCAGCGCGTGCGCCTCCGGCGCGGAGGCCATCGGCTACGCCATCGAGATGATCCGCAGCGGCCGCGCCGATGTGGTCGTCGCGGGCGGCACCGAGGCGTCCATCCACCCGCTGCCCATCGTCGCCTTCGGCAACATGATGGCGATGTCGAAGAACAACGACGACCCGCAGGGTGCCTCGCGCCCCTTCGACGTCAACCGCAACGGCTTCGTGATGGGCGAGGGCTCGGGCGTCATCGTCCTGGAGTCGGCGGAGCACGCCGCCGCGCGCGGCGCCCGGGTGTACGCGGAGGCCGTCGGCCAGGGCATCTCGGCCGACTCCCACCACATCACCCAGCCGGAGCCGTCCGGCAACGGCATCGCGCACGCGCTGCAGAACCTGCTGGAGAACACCGACCTGAAGCCCGCCGAGGTCGCGCACATCAACGCGCACGCGACCTCGACGCCGCAGGGCGACGTGGCCGAGATCAAGGCGCTGCGCAAGGTCTTCGGCGACGACGTGGACCACATGGCGGTCTCCGCCACCAAGTCCATGACGGGTCATCTGCTGGGCGGCACCGGCGGTGTGGAGACGGTGGCCAGCGTGCTCGCGCTGTACCACCGGATCGCCCCGCCGACGATCAACATCGACGAGCTGGACCCGGAGGCGGACGCGGACATCGTGCGCGGCGAGCCTCGGCCGCTGCCGGGCGCGGGCCCGATCGTGGCGCTGAACGACTCGTTCGGCTTCGGTGGCCACAACGTGGTGCTGGCCTTCCGTACGGTCTGAGCCCACACGGTGTGAAGGGCGCGCTCCCGGCTCCGGCCGGAAGCGCGCCTTTCGTGTGTCAGCCTGTGTGTCAGTTCTCCGTAAGGCCGCCGTCCTGAAAGCTGGCGAAGTACGAGGCGATCATGTCCTCGTCGCCATGGCCCTGCTCGACGGCGCGCCGGAACCGCTCCGCGCCCGCGGCCGCCACGTCCAGCCGCACCCCGGACCGCTGTCCCGCCTCGACGATCAGCCGGGCGTCCTTCTCGGCGGTCCTGGCCGCGAAGCTGGGTTCGAGGTCCCCGCCGAGCAACTGGCCCGCCTTGGCGTGCAGATAGCCGTTGTCCAGCGGTCCGCCCGCGATGGCGTCGAAGAAGCTCTGCGGCTCCACGCCGAGCCCCTCGGCGAGGGCGAGCGCTTCGGCGGTGCCGTGGGTGATGGCGAGGATCCAGCTGTTGATGACGAGCTTGAGCCGGGTGGCCGCGCCCTCCTCCCCGGCCTCGCCGACCCAGACCGTACGGCTGCCGATCGCGTCGAAGACCGGCGCCACGGCGGTGCGGGCGGCGGGCGGTCCGGCGGCGAGGACGAGGAGCTGGCCGTTCTCGGCGGGCTGCTTGGTGCCCAGGACGGGTGAGTCGAGGAGGACGAGGTCCCGCTCGCGGGCGAACGCGGCGAGCGTGTCGAGCCCGTCGAGGCCCGCGGTGGTGGCCTGGGCCCACACCGTGCCGGGGCGCAGCGCCGGGGCGGCCTGGCGCATCGTCTCCAGGGCGGCCGGGCCGTCGTGCAGGATCGTCAGGACGGCGTCGGCGCCGTCCACGGCCTGCGCCGGGGTGTCGGTGACGTGGACGCCGTCGGTGGTGAGGGGGTCGGCCTTGGCGCGGGTGCGGTTCCACGCGCGGACGTCGAGCCCGGCGCGGGCGAGGTTGCGGGCCATCCCGGAGCCCATGATTCCGGTGCCGAGGACCGCGACGGAGGTCGCTGCGGGGAGTTGTTCGGTCATGTCTCGCCACGCTAGGAGGACAGTGCGTTTCAAGCCAACGCCGAAGGGGTCAGACGACTTGGTGCAGCCAGCGGACCGGGGCGCCCTCACCCGCGTAGCGGAACGGCTCCAGCTCGTCGTCCCACGGCTTGCCGAGCAACTTGGCGATCTCCGCGTGCAGATCGCCCTCGCCCCGGGCGGAGCGGGCCAGCGCGGCGCGCAGCCGGTCCTCGGGGATCAGGATGTCGCCGTGCATTCCGGTGACGGCGTGGAAGATGCCCAGTTCGGGGGTGGAGCTGTAGCGCTCGCCCTCGGCGGTGGCGCAGGGCTCGGCGGTCACCTCGAAGCGCAGCAGATGCCAGCCGCGCAGCGCGGAGGCCAGCTTGGAGGCGGTGCCGACCTCGCCCTGCCAGGAGAATTCGGCGCGCCAGGCGCCGTTGGCGGCGGGCTGTTTGATCCAGTCGAGGGTGACACGCACACCGAGTACGCCCGCGATGGCCCATTCGACGTGCGGGCACAGCGCGCGCGGAGCGGAGTGCACATACAGAACTCCACGTGTCGTCACCGGGGCCTCCTGTGCGGTTCGAGGTACGCCTTCCCCAGCGGCCTCGTGCCCGTACCGGTCACGCCCGGGACAGCACACGTCATTCTGCCCCAATGATCACCCTCGCACCAGTCCCGAGGTTACCTGCGGTGAAATTTATCGGGCAGAATTCTTTAGAAAAGGGACAGGATGTGACGCAGCGTAATGTGACGGTATCGCAACGCGCTTCCTTGCGCTGGAGTGGCGCTCAACTGCCACAAGAAAAACGTACCGCGCGGACCGGCCACAGGAGTGACGTACCGTCGGTCCCGGATAGATATCACCCAACAGTCGGAGGGGGAACAGCCATGCGGGCCAGCACACCACGCTTGAAGCAGCGGATCACCGTGTCGACGCGTACCGGTGTCGTCCTGCTCACGACGGCCGCCGTCCTGAGCACGGCGGGGTGTTTCGGCAGCTCCGACGACCCCTCCCGGAACGGGCCGAGCAAGGGCGGCAAGAGCCGCGCCGAGGGCCCGGTGTGGAACACCCGCCCCAGCTCCATCGCCTCCCTGGGCGACTCCGTCACCCGGGGCTTCGACGCCTGCTCGGTGCTCTCCGACTGCCCCCAGGTCTCCTGGTCCACCGGCACCGATGTGAACAGCCTCGCCCAGCGGCTGCGCTCGGGCGCGCGCAGCTGGAACTACGCCAAGACCGGCGCGGTCATGGCCGATCTGCCCGGCCAGATCGAGGCGGCCGTCGCGCGCAAGCCGCAGCTGGTGACCCTGATGATCGGCGCCAACGACGCCTGCCGGAACTCGGTCACCGCCATGACCCCCACCGACGAGTTCCGCTCCACTTTCGCCTCGGCCCTCACCCGGCTGCGCCGCGAGGTGCCGAAGACGCAGGTGTACGTCGCGAGCGTGCCCGATCTGAAGCGGCTGTGGTCGGAGGGGCGGAAGAACGTGCTGGGGCGGCAGATCTGGAAGCTGGGCATCTGCCCGTCGATGCTGAAGGACTCCGACGCGATGGACGCGGCCTCGACGGAGCGGCGCCAGCAGGTGGACGAGCGGGTGGACGACTACAACCAGGCACTGAAGGACGTGTGCGGGAAGGACCCGCTGTGCCGGTACGACGGCGCGGTGCACAAGTACCGCTTCACGGAGCGCGAGTTGAGCAAGTGGGACTGGTTCCACCCCAGCAAGGCGGGTCAGCAGCGGCTGGCCGCGATGGCCTACCGCCGCATCACCAGCCCCTGACGTCCCTCAGCTCACCATCACCGGTGCCGTGAGGCGGAGGTCGGCCACGCTGCGGCCCGCCTCCGCCACGTACGGGCCCGGGACCAGGCGCCAGGCGTCCGCCGCCTCGTCCCAGATCTCCGCCGCGCGGCGCCGCACCGGGATCGTCACCTCCACCGCCTCCCCCGGACCGGCCACCGCGGCCGCGAAGCCCGCGAGGCAGCGAATGGGCCGCTCCTCAGGGTCGCCGGGCGGCGGGGCCAGATAGAGCTGGACGACTTCCCGGCCCGGCCGGGAGCCCACGTTCCGGATACGGACCGTGATGGTGCCCAGCGCGTCCGCCGAGTCGCCCGTGCGGGTGCCCGGGAAGGCCCCGGGGTCGCCCGCGGGGGTGAAGTCCACCGCCTCGTACGCCCAGTCGGTGTACCCGAGCCCGTGTCCGAACCAGTACGCCGGAGCGGCCCCCTCCTGCCGCTCCCACGCCCGGTAGCCGATGAAGACGCCCTCGTCGTAGGAGAGTTGGCCACCGCTGGGCGCCACCTGGCGCACCGGCGCGTCCGCCAGCCGCTCCGGCCAGGTCGTCGGGAGGCGGCCGCCCGGCTCCTCGGCGCCGAGGAGGACGTCCGCGAGGGCGGCGCCCGCCTCCTGGCCCGGGAACCAGCCGAGGAGGACCGCGGCGACCTCCTCACGCCACGGCATCTCCACGGGGGAGCCCGTGTTGACGACCACGACGGTCGGGGTGCCGGTGGCGGCGACGCGGCGCACCAGCTCGTCCTGGCGGCCCGGCAGCCGCAGGTCCTTGCGGTCGAAGCCCTCGCTCTCGACGCTCTCCGTGGTGGCGACCACGACCACGGCGGTGTCGGCTGCGGCGGCCTCGGCGACGGCCTCCTCGATCAGTTCCTCGGGATCGCGCTCCGGGGCGCGGTGCACCAGGCTGAAGCAGACGGCCTGCCAGTTCGCCTCGTCCGACCTGACGACCGTGCTGGTGAGGCTGACCTCGACCGGGACGCCCTCGGTCAGCTCGGCCTGGCCACGCGGCACGGGCGCGCCGAAGAACGCCTCGAACGGGTCGTCCTCCTCCCCCATGGCCTGGTGCCCCTCGAAGAGCACCGCGTCGCCGACGACCAGCCGGAAGCCGCCGAGGCCCCGGGTGCCGAAGGAGTGCGTCCCGCTCTCGCGCGGGGTGAAGGTGCCGGTGACCTCGACGGTGTGCAGCTCCTCGTACGTCACCCCCTCGGGGAAGTCGCCGAGCCACTGCACCTGGCCGCTGGGCAGCCGGGACTCGCCCAGCACCCGCCCGTCGGCGGCCCGGACGACGGCGCGCAGCGCGAAGCCCTGCCCGGCGGGGGCGAGTTCGTCGGTGGGGTCGGCGCCCACGGCGTAGCCGAGCGGGACGTCGGCGGGCAGCGCGGCGCGCAGCCCGTCCAGCGGGGAGACGACGTGGTCGGGGAAGACCAGCGCGGAGCCGCCGCCGAGCACCCGGGCGTCCCGCGCGGCGGCGCCGATGAGCGCCAGGGACCGGATGCCGGAGGGGCCGCCCGGGGTGAGCGGCAGCACCGCCGCGCCGCTCTCCCCGGAAGGCTCGTTGCGCAGCAGTACGAAGGAGCGCCGGGCGATCTCGCGGGCGAGCGCGTCGCCGTCGATCGGCCCGGGGCGGTCGGCGGGGGCGACGGCGGGTTCCGCGCCGTCCAGCGCGCCGACCCGGGCGGCCAGGGTCAGCACCCGCCGCACCGCGTCGTCGACGTCCGACTCGGCCACCTCACCGTCGCGGACGGCGGCGGACAGGGCCTCGCCGTAGACGGTCTGCGGTCCCGGCATGGCGACGTCGAGCCCGCCCGCCATGCCCCCGGCGGTGTCGCGGGCGGCCATCCAGTCGGAGACGATGAAGCCGTCGAACCCCCACTCGCCGCGCAGCACGCCCCGCTGCAGGGCGCGGTGCTCGGTCATCGTGGCGCCGTTGACCCCGTTGTAGGCGGCCATGACGCCCCACGGGCGGGCGTCCCTGACGATGGCTTCGAAGGGCGCGAGATACAGCTCGCGCAGCGCCCGCGCGCCCACCTGGTTGTCGACGCTGAAGCGCTCGGTCTCCGCGTCGTTGGCCACGAAGTGCTTGACGGTGGTGCCCACTCCGCCGTCCTGGACGCCGAGGACGTAGCCGGTGCCGATCGCGCCGGTGAGATACGGATCCTCGCTGTACGCCTCGAAGTGGCGGCCGCCCAGCGGGGAGCGGTGCAGATTCACGGTCGGGGCGAGCAGTACGTGCACCCCCTTGCGCCGCGCCTCCTGGGCCAGCAGCCGCCCCGCGCGGCGGGCCAGCGACGGGTCCCAGGTGGCGGCGAGTGCGGTGGGGCTGGGCAGGGCGATGGAGGGGTCGTCGGCGGTCCAGCGCACGCCCCGTACGCCGATCGGACCGTCCGACATCACCAGCGAGCGCAGGCCGATGGCGGGGACGGCGGGCAGCGACCACATGTCCTGCCCGGCCAGCAGCCGGGCCTTGGTGTCCAGATCGAGCGCGCCGAGGGCCTTCTCGACGACGCCGCTCATGCCCGTACTGATCGCATCTGCCACGACTGGGCCTCCTCAGGTCGCCCATATCGTGGACCCATGGCCCTGTAGCCCGGTAGGTACCGTTATTATTTTGTTATCGAATCTGCTTTACGGTACTCCCATGGACAAGCTGGACGGCGAGAAGCTGGACGACGACGCGCCGACCCGGCGCGGGCAGGAGCGGCGCGCGGAGATCGTCCGCCGCGCCCTCGAAGTCATCGCCGAGCGCGGCTACCGGGGCGCCACCCTGGGCGCGGTCGCCGAGCGCGCCGGGCTCACCCAGCAGGGGCTGCTGCACTACTTCCCCACCAAGGACGCCCTGCTCATCGCCGTGCTGGCGGAGCGCGACCAGTGGGACACCGGCGCCGCGCGGCGCGACGGCGGCGGCACCTGGCCGCTGGACCTGCTCGCCTCCCTGGTGGACTACAACGCGATGCGCCCCGGCATCGTGCAGACCTTCTCCGCGCTGCTGGGCGAGAGCGTCACCGAGGACCACCCCGCGCGCGACTGGTTCACCCACCGCTACGAGCGGGTGCGCGCCGACATGGCGGACACCCTGCGCGGCGAGTTCGGCGACCGGCTGCCCGGCGGGCTCACCCCCGAGAGCGCCGCGCCGCTGCTGGTCGCGGTGCTGGACGGGCTGCAGTTCCAGTGGCTGCACGACCCGGACGCGGTGGACATGCCGGGCCTCTTCCGCGCTTTCGTCTCGCTGCTGACCCCGGGGGAGGAAGGTGCCGCCGAATAGCCGCTCAGTCGGCGGGCGTCGGGCAGGTGTACCGCTGCCCGGGCCCCCACTTCTCGCGGATGTCGGCCGCCGTGACCGCCCCGCACAGCAGCGCGGTCCGCGACGCGCCCTCGGGCGCGCCGTGCAGGACGGCCACCAGCTTGTCGGCGGTCAGCCGCCCGCCCCCGGCCACCCCGTGGGCGTCGATCCGGCCGGTCGCCCCGTTGAACCCGCCGCTGCCCAGGCCCTGGTAGAGCACGGCCTGCACCAGCGCCCGGTCCAGCCGCCCGTCCCGCTTCCCGCTGCCCACCCAGGCCTCGTCGATGGCCTGGGACAGATAGCACAGCGCGTCCCAGGCCAGCGGGGAGTGCCCGTCGAGCCGCATCGCCTTCGCCAGCACGCCGCGTTCGCGGCCGTACTGCGCGTCGTACGCCCGCAGATACGCCTGGGCGCTCTCGCCGCCGACCCGGGAGGGCTCGCCGTGCGAGACGTAGTACAGATTCAGCCCCTGGAAGATCGCCCAGGGATTCTGGCCCAGCAGCAGCGCGTTGGTGACGTCGTCGCCGCCGAGCACACTGACGGTCGGGCAGCTGTCGGCCATCCGGCTGTACTCGGACAGGAAGGTCACGAACTGGCTGCCACGGGCCGTCCACACGACGCCCGTGGGCTCTCCGCCGCCCGCCACCCGGCACACCCGCTCCGCGAAGTCCTCCATCGTGTCGTACGACCGCCCGGCCGGTCCGGTGGCGCTCCCGCCCGTCCCTAGCAGCAGCGTCTCGACCGGGCCCGACCGGTATTCGGCGCGGAACGAACGGGCGAGACCGGAGCTGTACGGATCCTTCGGATCGGCGACCATCATCACCCGGCGCGCCTTCACCGGGGCCCGTCCGGGCCGGGTCACCATCGCCGCCTCCCGTACGAAGGCCGCCATGACCTGGGCGGCGCGGGAGTCGACGGGCGCGAGCTGGTAGTAGTGCGGGCCCTGGGAGAGCAGGGAGTCGGCCGTGCCGGAGGTGCCGATCATGGGGATTCCGGCCGCGTCCAGCTTCCGTATCGCGGAGTACGTGGAGCCGCGGCTCTGGCCGAGGCCGACGGCGCCGACGATCGACGCGTCGCGCCGGGCCAGCTGGACGATGGAGTCGGCGACGGCCGGGGCGTCCTCGAAGAGATGGCCCGCGTTGGCCACCAGCACCCGCACCGGAACCCGGTCGTCCGACGTCAGCGCCAGGGCGTTGACATGGGCCTGGGCGAGCGCGATCCCGCGCAGCTCGGGCAGGGTGCCGCCGCGCACCGGGTCATCCGCGCCCGCGCCGCCGCTGAACGGGCCGATGTAGACCACGGTGCGGTGGCGCGGCGCGGCCTCGTCCCGGCGGCGCGTCGCGGCGTCGACCGCGCCGTTCTGCCGGTCTATCTGCGCCAGCACCTCGCTGACCTGGCGTTCGTTGGTGCCCTGGGCGAACGTCTGCTGGCCCGTCGTCACCCCGACGCACTGGCCGTCCTTGCCGAGGAACGTCTGGCCCGTGCAGCTGTCGTCGCCCTCGCCCCAGAACGGCCGGTAGAGGCCGCCCGCCACCATCCCCAGCGTGAGCAGCGCGATCAGCGCCGCCCCCGCGATCTCGGTGCGCGGGCCCCAGCGGCGGGCGGCCGCGACCAGGGTGGGACGGCGGCCGAGCCAGTACGACGCCCGCTCGTCGTCCTCCGGCCCCTCGCTCACCGGCACCACGATCCCGGTGGGCTGGCCCGCGCGCATGCCCTGCCGCTCGACCAGCTCCAGTTCGGCGCCCGCGTGGGCCAGGTCGGCCGCCTCGATGTCCGGGATGCGGGAGGCCAGCGAGCGGGCCCCGGCCGCGATCGCGATCACCGACGTACAGCGCAAGTCCTCGACGGCGGAGCGCAGTTCGCGTAAGAACCGCTGCACCCGCGAGTCCAGCGCCCCGGCCTCCTCGAAGAGCAGCACGAACCGGGTGGTGCGGCGCATCCGCCACGGGTTGAAGCGGCGGCGGCGCACCGCCCCGTCCAGGTCCGCGAGCAGCGCGTGCATCAGCACCCGGTCCAGCCGCTCCGGGTCGCTGCCCTCGCCGCCGGGGACGTGGTCGAGCGCGGAGCGGAAGAAGTCGGTGGGCGGGGTGCCGCGCTGCAGCCGCGCCCACTCCGCGTACCAGCGGCGGTGGCGGCCCCGGCCGAGCATCCGGCGGCTGGAGCGGACGCCGAACAGCCAGCGCGGCAGGGTCTGGCACAGCGGCCCGGCCACGAAGTTCCACAGCAGCTCCACGACCGAGCCGCCGCTCGCGTGGTCCCGGCCGCCGATCCGCCACAGCGTGTTGGCCGTGCGCGACCAGCGGCGGTGCTCGTCGTAGCAGTGGTTGCGCAGATCGCGGTGGCGGTATTCGACGGGCCCGTCGATGGCCGGGGCCGTGACCACCGAGTGCAGCAGCCGGAAGCCCGGCAGCCGCAGCTGCCCGGTGTCCACCGGCATGGACTCGGCGAGCTGCAGCGCGATCTGCTCGAACAGCTCCAGCGGCGGCGGATCGGCGCCGGGCGGGAGCGCCGGGAGGTACGCGTGGGGCGCCAGCACCTGGCTGCGGCCGCGCAGCCGCGACCGCAGCCCTCCCACGATTCTCCGCCCGGCCCGCCCGGCGCCCTCCTCCGTCAGCAGCACCACCGGCACCCTGCTGCGGCTGCGCCGCTGCTGGATGACCAGCTTGTCGAACGCCTCGACGAAGCGCTCGACACCCGGATACGCCGGGATGCGGTCCTGTGGATCCCCCGTCGCCATCGTCCCCGTCCCCCTCTCCGACCCGCCCTCACAAAGGCGGTGGAAACAAGGGATATCCCCCGTACGGAAGGGGCTCAAGCGCGGCGGCGGGGGCGGGTCTCACATCTCGCGCGCCTCCAGCGTGATCGCGCGCTCCCCCACGGCCGCGGTCCGCGGCAGCGGAACGAGCTGCTGGCTCGCCTCGAACCGCAGCAGGCTGCTCTCCACGAACGCCGGGCCCGGTACGAAGTTCACGCCCGGGGCCTCCTGCACCGACCAGGAGTGGGTCAGGCCGTCGCAGACCGCCGGGCCGCCCCCGAGCCCGAACCGCAGCTGGCCCTGGATGAGCGTGACGAGGAGGTCGGCTCGCGGGATGGTCGCGCCGTCCCGCAGACAGCGGTACGTCCCCGTCAGGGCGACGGTGCCGGTGCTGCTCACGTATCCGACGCGGCTCACGGTGACGTTGTTGCCCCACGGCAGCGGCAGGGCCTGCCGCCCCATCTGCGGCATCCCGGGCACCCCGGCCCCGGCGGACGGCCCGGCGGGGGCCGGGGCGGGCGAGGGGGCGGGGGCCGGGGCCGCGTGGGCGGCGGGGGTGACGGGCGCGGCGATGATCAGACCGGTGACGGCACCGAGAAGGCGGCGACGGTTGCGCATGAGGGCGTACCTCCGTGAGCGGGGCGGAATCCCTGTGACGGGATCCCTGGGGAAATCCCTGTGGGGGACGAAGTCCCCGTACAGCTATCGGGCCCACCGCGCGGCCTGCGGGAACCTCACCCCCGTGCGGCGTGTCCGATACCGCTGGGCGGGTGCTCCCGCGACGCCGGGTTGACCGCCGCCCCGGTCGGGCCCCCAGTCGGGCCCCCAGTCGGGCGCCCGGTCCAGCGGGCGCAGTGCGCGCCCAGCAGGAGCAGGAAGGAGGTGGGCAGGAAGACCGCGTCCGAGACGATCATCATGGCGGACAGGAAGGGGACGCCGAGGACGACGGCGATCGCCAGGTGCTCCAGCATCATCACCGCCAGCAGGACGTTCTTGAGCCGCCGGTAGCCGAGCAGGAAGGGGAACGCCACCTGGGTGATGACCGTCCCGTAGCTCAGCGCATAGACCGCGAGCATGCTGTGGGTGAGCAGCGCGCCGAGGGCGGGCCAGGGCGCGAAGTATTCGAGGTTCAGGGCGTAGTACAGCCCGCTGCCCTCCTGCCACAGGCTGCCCTGGACCTTGTACCAGCCCGCCGTCGCGTAGATGAGGCAGACCTGGACGGCGATCACCAGCATGGCGCAGTTGTGCAGCATCGCCGTCGCCGCGTCGAGCAGGTCGCGCGCCCGGTGCCCCCAGGGCCACCGGTGCGCCGCGTACCAGAGGCCATACGCCGCCCAGAACGCCCACAGGACCGCCGCCCACGCCGTGTGCGGGAAGCCGTCGGACACCCACAGGAGCACCACCCCGAGCGCCTGCCACAGCGCGACCCCGGCCCGGTCGTACGCCGGTCGCCGCTGCCGCCGCGCCCGGGCGAGGCGGTGGGCGTCGAGCGACCAGACCGCCCCGCAGCGGGTGAACGCCAGGTACACGGCCATCACCCGCAGCGCGTTGTCCCCGGCGTCACCCAGATAGGGGTTATGGCTGTCGAGGGAGACCACGGCCACCAGGAACACCACGGACGTGCCCCGGGTACGCCAGCCCAGCATCAGCAGGACGGCGGCCACGATCGCGCCGTGGTAGACGACTTCGAACCACCAGTGGCCGCCGGACCACAGCAGGGCGCTGAACCGGTGGTCCTCCGCGACGACCTGCGCCGCCATCTCCGCCGACCAGGGGCTCCGGTCGCCGTACAGCAGCCGCCGCTGCGGCCACTCCCGGAGCAGGAAGGCGGCGGCGATCGCGCCGAGCCCGATGCGGAGCAGAGCGGCCTGGTACGGGGCGTGGGTACGGGCGGCGAAGGTGATCGGCCGGGCCAGTCGGTTCACGTCACAGTCCCCTGTGGTCGTCGTGCGTCACCGGCCACCAGGGCAGCGTGCGGTGGGGGGCGTTCCGTACGGGCGCGTGGGCGCTCCAGCGCGGAGGGGTCACGGGGACGGCCCGGCTGCGCAGCTGCACGGCGACGATGCCCTCGCTGCGCGCGAGGCGGCTCAGGGCGATCCGCTTGAGGTATTCGGCGGACAGCGCGCCCCGCGCGGCGGTCGGCGCCTCCCGCCGGTCGTGGGTGTCCCGGTAGAAGTCCCAGGCCCGGCGCAGCAGGTTCTGGTCCGCGTGGCTCGGCAGCAGGCTGTGCCGTACACCCTCGATGTCGCGGGCCGTGAGGCTCGTCCACCGCCCCGTACGGCGCGCCCCGGAGCCCTCCACGGTCCGCACCCGGGCGTCGACGCGGACGTTCGCCCGGAGCGGCTGGGGCGCGAACAGCTTCCAGTCCTGGGCGAATTCGGGGTAGACGTGCGCCTCGATGACGGGTGCGTACGCGTGCCGCACCGGACTTGGCGGCGCGATGCTCAGGAACACCATGGCCAGGTGCCAGAGCGCCGCGCCGAGCAGCACGGCGGCGGTCGCCGTCAGCAGGGCGAGGGAGGGGAGGGACCAGGTCCGCTCGGGTTCGCCGCGCTCTTCCGGCATGGGCGCCCGGGGCACGCACACCCGCCCGACACGTTCCTTGGTGTGCTGTTCCACGATCTCCTGGGCCCTCCTGCTCACCTAGCCGCGGATGTTGCTGCAGCCCCGGGCGGCGCCGGGCACGAACGACGGAGCGGCCGGGCTGTTGAACGCCGCGAGGGACATCCCGCCACCACCGCCGCCCAGCGCGGTGAGGTCGCCGGTGCTGCTCGCCCCGCTGCTGCCGTTGGCGCCCCCCGTCGCCTCGCCCCCGAACAGGCCGTCGCAGTCGTTCTTCTGGGTCGAACCGCCCCGGATGGTGGCGCGGAACAACTCGCCCAGGTCCGGCCCCTGCTGCGCCCGGGTGGCGGGCCCGGCCCCGTCGGCCCCGTCCGCTCCGTCGTCGTGGATGCCGCCGAAGGCGACAGCCGCGGCAGCACACGCGCTCAGGACGACCGTTCTCAGTACTCTCTTCATCTGTTCGGCCTTTCTCGATCTTTCTCGATGAATCCGTCGCCGTCAGCCGCGGGAGTTGCTGCACTTCTGGCCCGACCCGGTGCCCCGGTCGAAGGGCATCGCGGGCGCGCCGCCGCTGCCGCCGCCTCCGGTGGCGCCGGTGGCGGAGCCCAGCGCCGCGAACGCGGAGTCGCAGCCGTTGTTCTGCCTCGATCCGCCCCCGAACCCGGCGCGGTACAGGTCGGCCAGCGGCGGGCCCGGCTGAGCCCGGGTCGCGTGGTCGTCGCCGCCCTCCGCGTCAGTCCCGCCGTCGTGGATGCCGCCGAAGGCGACGGCAGCGGCAACACACGCGCCCAGAACGACCGTTCGCAGTACGCTCTTCATCTGTTCGGCCTCTCTCGATGATTCTTCCGCTGTTAGCGGCGCAGCCTGCCGGGCGGCGGAACCAGGTCGCGGCACCGACACGTCCGCGTCCACCGAATGGCCCGAGGCGGGGAGGTCCAGAGTCGATAACCATTCGACGCAGGGCCATTGACACCCGTGACACCCGGTGATTACCGTCACGCCAGGATTTCGAACGTGTGACGAAATATCGAACATCGCGAAGGGTCATAGCCTTGCGCATCACCGGAATCAGCACCCATGTCGTCGGCACCCCCTGGCGCAATCTCACCTATGTGCAGGTCCACACCGATGAGGGCATCACCGGCGTCGGCGAGACCCGCATGCTCGGCCGCACCGATGCGCTCCTCGGCTATCTCCACGAGGCCGAGAAGAACCACATCGCCGGATCGGACCCGTTCGCGGTGGAGGACCTGGTCCGCCGGATGAAGTACGGCGACTACGGCCGCGCGGGCGAGATCGTGATGTCGGGGATCGCCTGCGTCGAGATGGCCTGCTGGGACATCAAGGGCAAGGCGCTCGGGGTGCCGGTCTGGCAGCTGCTCGGCGGCAAGGTGACCGACAAGGTCAAGGCGTACGCGAACGGCTGGTACACGGTCGAGCGCACCCCCGAGGCGTTCCACAAGGCGGCCACCACCGTGGTCGAGCGCGGCTACCAGGCGCTGAAGCTGGACCCGTTCGGCACCGGCCACTTCGAGCTGGACCACGCCGAGACGCTGCACTCGATCTCGCTGGTCGAGGCGGTGCGGGACGCGATCGGGCCGAACGCGGAGCTGCTGGTCGAGATGCACGGGCGGTTCAGCCCGTCGACCGCCGTACGGATCGCGGGCGAGCTGGAGCGGTTCCGTCCGTCGTGGCTGGAGGAGCCGGTGCCGCCGGAGAACCTCAAGGCGCTGGCGAAGGTCGCGGAGAAGACGAACCTGCCGATCGCGACGGGTGAGCGCATCCACGACCGGATCGAGTTCCGGGAGCTGTTCGAGTCGCAGGCCGTCGACATCATCCAGCCGGACGTCGGCCACCTCGGCGGCATCGGCGAGACCCGCAAGCTGGCCGCGACCGCCGAGACCCACTACGTGCTGATCGCGCCGCACAACGTCGGCGGCTCGGTGCTGACCGCCGCCTCGCTCCAGGTCGCCGGGTGCACCCCCAACTTCAAGATCCTGGAGCACTTCAACGACTTCGCCGACGCGGAGATCAAGAAGGTGGTCAAGGGCGCGCCGCAGGTGGTGGACGGCTACTTCGAGCTGTCGCACGAGCCGGGCCTCGGCGTCGAGCTGGACACCGACGCGGCCGCCGAATTCCCGCAGCAGCAGGCCCGGTTCGACCTGTGGGCCGAGGGCTGGGAGAAGCGGGATCCCACCGGCGGACGTGGCGAATGAGCGCCGCGAGCCGCATGGAAGAGGCGCTCGTCCTCGAACGCCCCGGCAGCCACCGGCTGGACACCCGTACCGTCGCGGAGCCCGGGCCCGGCGAGGCCAGGGTGCGGGTCCACGCGTCCGGGATCTGCGGCAGCGACCGCGAGGTCTACGAGGGCAACCGGCCAGAAGGGTACGTCCGGTATCCCGTCACCCCCGGCCATGAGTGGTCCGGGACGGTCGAGGCGGTCGGCACGGGCGTCCCCGAAGCGCTCACCGGCCGCAAGGTCGTCGGCGAGGGGTTCCGCAACTGCCAGGTGTGCGACCGCTGTCACGCCGGGGAGACCACGCTGTGCACGGCGGGGTACGAGGAGACCGGCTTCACCCAGCCCGGCGCGATGGCCACCACCCTGACCCTGCCCGCGCGGCTGCTGCACCCGCTGTCCGACGACGCCGATCTGACCGCGGCCGCGCTGCTGGAGCCCGCCGCGTGCATCGCCGCCGCCGCGCTGAAGGCGAACGCGCAGCCGGGGCAGCGGGTCGCGGTGGTGGGCACCGGGACGCTCGGCATGATCGCCGTGCAGTTCCTGGCCGCCGTCTCCCCCGCCGAGCTGCTGGTGGTCGGCACCCGGCCGGACCGGGAGCAGCTGTCGCTGTCGTTCGGTGCCACGTCCTTCCGTACGAACGACCGCCTCGACGACGTCCGGGGCGGTTTCGACATCGTTATCGAGACCGCCGGGTCCGCCCCCGCCGCCCGCACCTCCGCCGCGCTGCTGCGGCGCGGCGGACGGCTGGTGCTCACCGGGATCCCGGCGGCGGACACGGCGGACGGGCTCGACCCGACCGACCTGGTCGTCCGGCAGATCGAGGTGCGGACCGTGTTCGGGGCCGCGCCGGACGCGTGGGCACACGCGGTGCGGGTCTTCGACGCGGGGCTGCTGACGCTGCTGCCGCTGGTGACCCACGAACTGCCGCTCAGCGACTTCGCCACCGCCATCGAGCTGGTGGGAAGCGGTGATCCGAAGGTGGGCAAGGTCCTGCTGCGGCCCGCGTAGCCCCTTCCCCGTCCGGGGGCTCCGCGCCCCCGGACCCGACGGTCCTCACAAATCGAGGGCTTCACCTAGTCCTTACGGCGATACAAGGAGCACCGTGACCACCGCCGCCTCAGCCCGCCCCTCCGGCCCCCGCCGTCCCGCCGACACCGCCCTCGCCGCGCTCGGCCACGCGGCGCCCGAGCCCGACCCCGCCGACGCCTCCGCGCACTCCTTCCCCGACGGCGGCACCTGGCGCACCGAGGTCCCGTCCGTCGAGGGCCCGGAGGCGCTGGCCACCGTGTTCAAGGAGGCCGGGCGGCTCGACGTACCGATCCACCGGATCAGCCAGGGCAGCGGCGTCTGGATGCTCACCGACGCCGAGATCACCGAGATGGTGGAGTCCTGCGCGGAGCGCAATGCCGAGCTGTGCCTGTTCACCGGGCCGCGCGGCACCTGGGACATCGGCGGCGCCACCCGCTCCGACTCCGGCGGCGGCGGGCTGCGGGCCCGAGGCCACGACGCGGTCGCCGGATGCGTGGAGGACGCCCTGCGGGCCGCCTCGCTCGGGGTGAAGTGCCTGCTGGTCGCCGACGAGGGCGTGCTGTGGCTGCTGCACCAGCTGCGCGAGCGCGGTGAGTTGCCCGCGGACACCACCTTCAAGCTGTCGGCGCTGGTCGGCCCGGTCAACCCGGCCTCGTTCGCGGTGTACGAGCGGCTGGGCGCCGACTCGATCAACATCCCCTCGGATCTGACGCTGGAACACCTCACCGAGATCCGCCGGTCCTCCCGCGCCCCGATGGACTTCTACATCGAGGCCCCGGACGACCTCGGTGGGTACGTACGGCTCTATGACGCGGCCGAGTTGATCCGGCGCGGCGCCCCCATCTATCTGAAATTCGGGCTCAGCAAGTCTCCGGGGATCTACCCCTACGGCGCGCAACTGCGGGACGTGGCGCTGAACAGCGCGCGCGAGCGGGTGCGCCGCGGCCGGCTCGTGCTCGATCTGCTCGCCCGGCTGGGCGCGGACGGCGGGCTGTCGCCGCTGGGCTCCCGGCTGCCGGGGCCGCTGCGGCGCTTCCCCGTCACCGACGCGTCCGACGCCGATACCGGCGCGGCCCCCCAGAAGTCCTGAGCAATGACGCCCCAGGGAAGGACCCCATCACCATGCGTACGGTAAGAGGCGCACGAGCCGCGGCGATAGGCGCCGGTCTCCTCGCGCTCTCGCTGACCGCCACGGCCTGTGGCCAGGAGGCGGTCGGTGGCAGTCGGTACAAGAGCAAGGAAAAGGGAGGAACGATCGGCATCGCGATGCCGACCAAGTCCTCCGAGCGGTGGATCACCGACGGCCGCAACGTGGCCAAGCAGTTCAAGGCGGCGGGCTACAAGACCGACTTGCAGTTCGGCGAGGACGACGTCCGCACCCAGGTGGCCCAGCTCGAAAACATGATCACCAAGGGCCACCGGCTGCTGGTGATCGCTCCGATCAACGGCGGGGCGCTCAACGACGTCCTGAAGCAGGCCAAGCAGGCCAACATCCCGGTGATCTCCTACGACCGGCTGCTCCTGGGCACGAAGGACGTCGACTACTACGCGACCTTCGACAACGAGAAGGTCGGCAGGCTCCAGGGCCAGTACATCGTCGACAAGCTGGGGCTGGCCAAGGGCCGCAAGGGCCCCTTCAACATCGAGCTGTTCGCCGGGTCGTCGGACGACAACAACACCCGGTACTTCTACGACGGCGCGATGAGCGTGCTCAAGCCGTACATGGACAAGGGCGAGCTGGTCGTCCGCTCCAAGCAGACCAAGCTGAACCAGCTCTACACCGATAAGTGGAGCGGCAGCGCCGCGCAGGACCGCATGGAGGACCTGCTCAACGCGGCCTACAGCGGCAACGATGTCGACGCCGTGCTCTCGCCGTACGACGGCATGTCCATCGGCATCCTCTCGGCGCTCAAGAGCGCCAGCTACGGGACGAAGGCCAAGCCGTTCCCGGTGGTGACCGGGCAGGACGCGGAGCTGGCCTCCGTGAAGTCCATCGCCCGGGGCCAGCAGACGCAGACCATCTACAAGGACCTGCGCAAGCTGGCGAAGGCCACCGTCGCGATCGCCAAGGCGGAGCTGACCGGCGGCAAGGCCCCGATCAACGACACCACGTCGTACGACAACGGCGAGAAGGTCGTGCCGACCTATCTGCTCAAGCCGGTCAGCATCGACAAGTCCAACACCCAGGTGCTGGTGGACGAGGGCTACTACACCGCGTCACAGCTGAAGTAGGGCGGATCCGAGCTATGAGCACCATTCTCGAATTGCGCTCCATCACCAAGACCTTCCCCGGTGTGAAGGCGCTCTCCGACGTCAATCTCCGCGTGCGCGAGGGCGAGATCCACGCCCTGTGCGGGGAGAACGGCGCGGGCAAGTCCACCCTGATGAAGGTGGTCAGCGGAGTCCATCCGCACGGGTCCTACGACGGCGAGATCCTCTTCGACGGCGAGGCCTGCTCCTTCAAGGACATCCGCGCCAGCGAGCAGCGCGGCATCGTCATCATCCATCAGGAACTCGCACTGATCCCGTATCTGTCCATCGCCGAGAACATCTTCCTCGGCAATGAACACGCCACCCGCGGTCTGATCAGCTGGAACGAAACCCTCAAGCACGCCAACGCGCTGCTCAAGCGGGTCGGGCTGACGGATTCGCCGCAGACCCGGGTCACCGACATCGGCGTGGGCAAGCAGCAGCTCGTGGAGATCGCCAAGGCGCTCGCCAAGGAGGTGAAGCTGCTCATCCTGGACGAGCCGACGGCGGCGCTCAACGACGAGGACAGCGGCAAACTCCTCGATCTCCTGCTGGAGTTCAAGGCGCAGGGCATCTCCTCGATCATCATCTCGCACAAGCTGAACGAGATCCGCAAGGTGGCCGACTCCGTCACCATCCTGCGCGACGGCCAGTCCATCGAGACCATGTCGGTCCGGGAGACCCCGGAGTCCGAGCCGGAGGTCTCCGAGGACCGCATCATCCGCGGCATGGTCGGCCGCGACCTCGACAGCCGGTTCCCCGACCGCACCCCGTACGAGGGCGAGGACGCCGCCGAGGTGGCCATGGCCATCGAGGACTGGACGGTGCACCACCCCATCGACCAGCAGCGCAAGGTCGTGGACGGGGTGTCGCTGAACGTCCGGCGCGGCGAGATCGTGGGCATCGCCGGGCTGATGGGCGCGGGCCGCACGGAGCTGGCGATGAGCGTCTTCGGGCGCACGTACGGCCGCTACGCGGGCGGCCGGGTCCTCCGCGACGGCCAGGAGGTCCGCACCCGTACCGTGCCGGAGGCCATCGACCATGGCATCGCGTACGTCACCGAGGACCGCAAGACGTACGGGCTCAACCTCGGGGACACCATCAGCCGCAACGTGTCGCTCTCCTCGCTCCCGAAGGTGGCCCGCCGCGGCGTGGTCAACGAGCACGAGGAGTCGCGGGTCGCCGAGCGGTTCCGCAAGACGATGAACATCAAGGCACCGACGGTCTTCGAGCGGGTCGGCCGGCTCAGCGGCGGCAACCAGCAGAAGGTCGTCCTCAGCAAGTGGATCTTCGCTGGTCCCGAGGTGCTCATCCTCGACGAGCCCACCCGTGGGATCGACGTCGGGGCCAAGTACGAGATCTACACGGTCATCAACGACCTGGCGGCGCAGGGCAAGGCCGTCGTCTTCATCTCCTCCGAGCTGGGCGAGCTGCTGGGGATGTGCGACCGGATCTACACCATGGCGGCCGGACGGCTGACCGGGGAGGTTCCCCGGGCCGAGGCGACCCAGGAAGTTCTGATGCGCCATATGACAAGGGACAGAGGAGACGAAGGATGAGCACGGCCACCAAGACCGAGAGCCCGGCGCCACCGCCGGCCGAGGGGTCCAAGAGCCTCGGGACGCTGCTGCTGCAGGGCATGCGGACCAATATGCGGCAGTACGGGATGCTGGTCGCGCTCGCCCTGATCATCGTCATCTTCCAGATCTGGTCGGACAACATCCTGCTGCGTCCGGGCAACGTCACCAGCCTGGTGCAGCAGAACGGCTACATCCTCATCCTCGCCATCGGCATGATGATGGTGATCATCGCGGGGCATATCGATCTGTCGGTCGGATCGCTCGTCGCCTTCATCGGCGCGGCCGCCGGCGCGATGATGATCAAGCACGACATGCCCTGGGGCTACGCGGCCGTCCTCTGCCTGCTGATCGGCGCGCTGGCCGGGGCCTGGCAGGGCTTCTGGATCGCGTACATCGGGATTCCGTCGTTCATCGTCACCCTCGCCGGAATGCTGGCCTTCCGCGGCGGCACCCAGATCCTGCTCGACGGGCAGTCCCTGTCGCCGTTCCCCGACGGCTTCGAGAAGCTGAGCACCGGCTTCATACCGGAGATGGGCCCGTACACGCAGTACCACAACCCGACGATGGTGCTCGGTCTCATCGTGTGCGCGGCCGTCGTCTGGCAGGAGTGGCGCGGGCGGCAGCAGCGGGCGGCGTACGAGCTGGAGGTGGTCCCGCTCGGGCTGTTCTTCACCAAGTGCGCGGCGATCGTGGCCGCCGTGATGGCGTTCACCATGACGCTCTCCAGCTGGCACGGCGCGCCGTACGGACTGCTGATCCTGGCCGTGCTCTTCGTGATCTTCAGCTTCGTGATGCGCAACACCGTCATCGGGCGCCATGTGTACGCGCTCGGCGGCAACCAGCCCGCGGCCAAGCTCTCGGGTGTCCGGGACAAGCGCGTCACCTTCCTGGTCTTCGTCAACATGGGCCTGCTGTCCGCGCTCGCCGGAATGGTCTTCGCCGCCCGGCTCGGCTCCGCCACCCCCAGCGCGGGCCTCAACTTCGAACTGGAGGCCATCGCCGCGGCGTTCATCGGCGGCGCGTCCGCCAGTGGCGGTGTCGGTACGGTGCTGGGCGCCATCATCGGCGGTCTGGTGCTCGGTGTGCTCAACAACGGCATGTCGCTGGTGGGCATCGGCACCGACTACCAGCAGGTGATCAAGGGACTGGTGCTGCTGGCGGCGGTCGGCTTCGACGTGTGGAACAAGCGCCGGGTCGGTTCGTAGTCCTTCCAACTACCTTTTGTGGAGCCGCACATGACGCACCAAAAGAGCACGAGCAGCACGAGCAGACGCACGGTGATCACGGCCGCGGCGGCCGCCGCCGGAGTGGCGGCCGCGGGCCCCGCGTACGCGAGCCCCGGTGGCGCATCCGGCACATCCGGAAGGGAACGCGCGGTGAAGGAACACTTCGGCACGCTGGCCGACGGCACGAAGGTCGACCGCTGGACCATCGAGAACGGCCGCACCCGGCTCTCCGTGCTGTCGTACGGCGGTGTCGTCCAGTCCCTGGAGATCCCCGACCGGCACGGCCGCCGGGCCAACGTCTCGCTCGGCTTCACCGACCTGGACGCGTACGTGGCCAGCAGCCCGTACTTCGGCGCCCTCATCGGCCGCTACGGCAACCGCATCGCCCGCGGTGCGTTCTCCCTCGACGGGAAGGCGTACCAGCTGCCCGTCAACGACGGCCCCAACAGCCTCCACGGCGGTGACAAGGGCTTCGACAAGCGCGTCTGGTCCGTCGAGCCGTTCCGCAAGGGCGCCGACGTCGGCCTCACCCTGCGCCGGGTCAGCCCCGACGGCGAGATGGGCTACCCGGGCCAGCTCACCGTGCGCGTCGACTACACCCTGACCCCGGCGGGCGACTTCCGCATCGACTACGAGGCCACCACCGACAAGGCCACCGTCGTCAACCTCACCAACCACACCTACTACAACCTGGCCGGGGAGGGCTCGGGGTCCATCTACGACCACCGCCTCCAGATCGCGGCCTCCCGCTACACCCCGGTCGACAAGACCCTCATCCCGACCGGCGAACTGGCCAAGGTCGCCGGGACCCCGTTCGACTTCCGCCGCGCCAAGGAGATCGGCCGGGACATCCGGGACGCGCATCAGCAGGTGCTCTACGGCCAGGGCCTCGACCACAACTTCGCGCTCGACAAGGGGCTCACCCGCCGTCCCGAGCACATCGTGACGGTGACCGAGCCGGAGTCGGGCCGGGTGATGAAGATCGCCACGACCGAGCCGGGTGTCCAGCTCTACAGCGGCAACTTCCTGACCGGCACCTTCGCCGGTACATCCGGCCAGGTCTACCGCCAGGGCGACGGCTTCTGCCTGGAGACCCAGCACTTCCCGGACTCCCCCAACCAGCCCGCCTTCCCCTCCACGGTGCTCCGCCCCGGCGCCACCTACCGCTCCACGACGGTGCACTCCTTCTCGACCCGCTGAGCCCCTGCGCTCCGCTTCCCTCCCTCCCGCTCCGCGTTCGCGCGGGCGGGAGGTTCGTCGTTTCCCGCCCCTCCCGAGAGGAACCCGTATGAGACCGCTCCGCACGCTCCTCGCCCTCGCCGCCCTCCCCTTGGCCACCCTCACCACCCCGGCGGCCGCCGCCCAGGAACGCACGGTGACCGTGGAGGAGCAGCGGCTCGACAAGGCCGCTCCCCAGGAGATCCTGCGGCGCAGCGGCTTCGACGGCGTGGCGCCGGGCTTCGCACGGGATCTGGCGCGCGTACGGTCCGTGGCCGACGCCGAGCGCGTCGTACGGCGGGACGGCGGGCGGCTGTGGGACCGGGCGGTGGCCCGTGCGCAGGGCCGGGGCCCGGCGGGCGGTGACCTCAGCCGGGACGACGACCGGCCGCTGTACTGGGCGCGGCTGGGGATGACGCGCGCGCTCGGCGAGTGGCAGCCGCGTTTCCCCCTGCGCGAAGCCCACCGCGCCAAGCTGCTGAACGCTTTGGAACGCGGCTCCCGTGGCGAGAACTCCCTCGACCTCCCGCCCGGCAAGCACATCAAGCGCGTCGTGGTCACCGGCTTCGACCCGTTCCAGCTGGACGCCGACGTACGACGTTCCAACCCGTCCGGCGCGGCGGCGCTCGCGCTGGACGGGGTGACGCTGCGTACGCCCGAGGGCCCGGCGCGCGTCGAGACCGCCGTCTTCCCCGTCCGCTGGGCGGACTTCGCGGACGGCACGGTCGAACGGACCCTGCTGCCGGTGTTCCGCCCCGGCCCGCGCCGGGTCGACGCCTTCATGACCGTGAGCCAGGGCCGGGTGGGACGCTTCGACGTCGAGCGCACCAATGGCGCGTGGCGCGGGGGCTACCCCGACAACGCCAACGTCTCCCGCACCGAGACCGTCCCCCTCCCGCCCGGCACCCCACAGCCGCAGTGGACGACGACCACCCTCCCGTACGCCGCGATCGTCGCGGCGGACACCGGGCCCGTGCCCGTGTACGACAACACCACCGTCACCGAGATCCCGGCGGGCGCCACGGCCCCGGTGGTCCGCCCGGGCGGTCCGACGCCCGGCTCCACGGCCCGCGCGGGCGGTGGCGGCGACTACCTCTCCAACGAGATCGCCTACCGCGCCACCCTGCTGCGCGACGCCGTCGGTCTGAAGGTCCCGGGCGGCCATCTCCACACCCCGGTCCTCCAGTTCGGCCCCGGAAACACCGACCCGGCGACGGGCCAGATCACCGACCCCGACTTCGTACGCGACCGCCGGGCCATCACCGCGCAGGTCCGCGCGGTGCTCACGGTGGCGGCCACGACGGGAGGCGCCAATGACTGATGAACCCCCCAGGTTTTCCGTGGGTTCTGCAACCGTTCCGCTTTCCGACCCCTCTACCTCCCCGCAGGGTGAACGACGCGGTACCCAATGGAGGTTTTATGCGCAATAGGACCAGAGGTGTGGTGGGTGTAGCGGTCGGCGCCGCCATGACCGCCGCCGTGGCCGCCGGGGCCCATGCCGTCGTATCGGACGGCGACGGGACCGACCGGAACCAGCCTGCCGCGGCGGGCAAGACCACACCGGGCGACATCGACCACGACGGCTACGCCGACCTCGGGGTGGGCGCGCCCGACGGGACCGTCTCCGGGAAGTCCAAGGCGGGCTACGTGGGCGTGACCTACGGCGCCCAGTCCGGCGTCGACGCCGGACGGCACAGCACGCTGTCGCAGGCGAGCCCGGGCGTTCCCGGCACCCCCGAGGCCGGGGACCACTTCGGCTCGGCCGTCGTGCGCGGCGATGTGGACGGGGACGGCTACACCGACCTGATCGTCGCCGCGAACAGCGAGGCCATCGGCACCGCCAAGCGGGCCGGTTCCGTCACGGTCGTCTTCGGCGCCAAGGGCGGCCTCTCCGGCGACGCCATCGCCTTCCACGCCCCCAAGGCCACCGCCTACGCGATGTTCGGCGACACGATGGCCGTGGGCGACTACAACCACGACGGCCGCGACGACATCGCCATCTCCGACGGCACCAAGGTCCAGCTCGTGGGCGGCGCGGCGAACCTGCGCGAGACGGCGGCCCCGACGATGACCGCCGTCACCCCGCCCGGCGGCGGAGCGGGCATCGAGCACCTGTCCTCCGGCGACATCAACGGGGACGGCTTCGCCGACCTGGTGACCGTCGCCTACCAGGACGACCCCGCCGACGAGGGCACGCTCGGCGTGCTGCCCGGCTCGTCCGGCGGTCTGAAGAGCACCCCGCTGGGCGAGGACGTCGCGCTGCCGTTCGCCTCGTACCAGGCCGTGGTGGGTGACATCAACGGCGACGGCAAGGACGACGTCGTCACGGACACCGGCTTCGAGGACGGTCCGGACGACGCGCGCCTGCGCACGTTCCCGGGCACCGCCGCGGGGCTCGACACCGCCAACCCGGTGATCTGGAAGGGCAAGCCGCAGAACGGCTCCGCCTCCCGGCTCGCCGACATCAACGGCGACGGCCACGACGACCTCGTGGTCGGCGACACCTCCGCCGAGGCCCCCGGCGGCTACAACGACGCCGGCGCCATCACCGTCCTCAAGGGGACCAAGGACTGGCTGACCGACGCGGGTGCGCAGACCTTCTCCCTCGACACCGAGGGCGTCCCCGGCGAGATGACGGGCAACGACAAGTTCGGCGACGCCGTCTCACCGGCCGACTACAACGGTGACGGCAAGCCCGACCTGGCCATCGGCGTCCCCAACCGCACCGACGGCGCGGGCGCGACGGCCCTCCTGTACGCGGGTACCGACGGACTCACCGCCGAGGGCTCCGCCCTCATCGGCCCGGCCGACCTCGGCGCCCCGGCGGCCGATGCCGCCTTCGGCACGGAACTGTCCGGCCCGGCGACGAAGTAGCACGACATCTCCGTCAGACGGCGGCCCGGCCCGACCGGGCCGGGCCGCCGCCGTGGGGATCTGCCCTGTCGGCAAGCAGCAGGGCCAGGGGTCCGGCGGGCAGGAGGAAGCGGCCCTGCGTGGCCGCGTCGATGGCGTCGGCCATCGGCCACCAGGACAGCGTGAAGTCCTGTTCGGTGGGGCTCAGTTCCTGCGGGCCGCAGGTGAGGTGCCGCGCCTCGTAGAGGTGCACGCGGGCGGTCGAGCCGAGGGTGATGGCGTACGACCCCAGCGCCCGCCACGCCTCGGCGACGACCCCCGCCTCCTCCCGCAACTCCCGCCGCGCACACTCCTCCGCCGTCTCCCCCGGCTCGCGCCGCCCGCCCGGCAGGAACAGGTACTCCCCGCCGTGGCGGGGGAAGTGGGCGCTCAGCAGGGCCACGTGTCCGTTCGGGTCGCGGGCCACCACTACGGAGGCGTCGCGGGCGGGGCGGTCCGTCATGTGGTGGCGGCGGTGTCGCCCTGGGTGGGGGTGGTGGCTTCGCCTGTCAGGTCTCGGACGAGGAGGGTCGCGCCCGCTACCGCGCCCGGCATGAGGAAGACCGCTACCAGGGGGAGCAGGAAGAGCAGGGCCAGGGGGAGGCCGAAGCCCACGGTGAGGAGGCGACGGCCGCGCAGCAGGCGGCGGCGTTCGCTGAGGAGGACGCCGCGGCGCAGGAGGGCGACCGAGGTCAGTTCCTCGGCGAGGAAGAAGCCGGTCACGCAGAGGGCGAGGGCCGGGATCACGGTCTGGCCGACGACCGGGATGAAGCCGAGGGCGAAGAAGAGCACGCTCCACAGGGTGACGCGGATGAGCAGGACGATGGCCTCGCGGATGCCGATCCACACCTCCTGCCAGGTGGACAGGCCGGATTCGGGGACGGCGCCGCCCTCGGAGCGGTCGACCGCCTCGGAGAGGGATTCGTAGAAGGGCTGGCCGACCAGGAGCGTGACCGCGGTGAACGTGATCACCGCGAGAAAGAGGCAGGCGGCGGCGAAGAGGAGGGAGAGGGCGCCGCGGAAGGCGGCGAGCCACGGGGAGGCCCAGTCGTCGGCGAAGGGGGTCGCCCAGGAGATGACGTCGTCGGTCCAGAAGAAGAGCACGACGAGCGCCGCCGCGTAGCCGACGAGGGTGATGAGGGCCGGGATCATCCCGATCCCCCACCACCTCCCGTGCTGGGCCACCCAGCGTTGGCCCTTCACCAGATAGCCGATGCCCACTCCAAGATCACGCATGGGCGGAAGCCTACTTGGCTAGCGCGGCGCGTAGATGACGCCCAGCTTGTCGATCTCGTCACCGGCGCGGCCGGTGAAGCCGACGATCTGCCACCCGGCGGGGGCGGTGTAGGTGGCGGTGTCGGAGGTGGGTGTTCCGGCCTTTACGGTGCGGCCGGTGTCGGTGGTGAAGGCCGCCGAGAAGAGGCGGGTGCGGTTGTCCTTCTTGCCTCGGGTGAGGGTGACGGAGGTGAGGTGTTCGGCGGGGCCGAGGGTGAGGGTGGCCGGGGTGCCGCCGCTGCCGCCGTGGGTGAGGGTGGTGCCGCCGCCGAGGGTCAGGGACACCCCGTCGAGGCGGGAGCCGCCGCGCAGGGTGAGGGTGCGGGGCGCGGGGGTGGCAGGCAGGTCGTCGGCGTCGTTGAAGGCGGTGCCGTGCGGTCCGCCGAACTGGTCCCCGGCGCGGAGCCCGTCGGCCGCCTTCCAGGAGAAGTCCACGGTGTGCGGGTAGTGGTCGGACAGCGGCTTGCCCTCGGCGTCGAGGAAGTCGGTGTCCTCGTTGTTGTAGCGGGTGGCGGTGAGGGAGAGGAGCGGGCCGGAGCGGTAGAGGACCTTGTCGACGACCTCGCAGGTGTTGGTGACGTTCTCGGGGTCGCACACGAGCGCGTCGGACCCGGCGGGCGGGGCGGAGCCGCCACGGACGAGGTTCACCCAGGCGTCGGTGAGGCCGTTGCGGGTGGCGAGGTCGCGGATGTTGTCGGCGGCGCGGGTGTAGCGGGTGTTGGTGTCGCCCATGACGAGCACCGCGTTTCCGGCCGAGTTGGCGGCGATGAAGTCGGAGAGCTGGGTGATGTTGGCGCGGCGGGCGGCGAGGTCGGCGTCGGTCGTGCCCGCGTTGGTGTGCACGTTGTAGAGGTCCACGTACGCGCCCTCGGCGAGCCGCACCCGGGCGAGCGTGAAGCCCTTGGGGGTGAGGCAGTCGGTGCCGTTGCACTTGCTCCACTTGACCCGCTCGAAGTCGTCGTACGGCAGGTCGGAGAGGGTGTTGAGGCCGTCGCCGAAGGCCGCGCCACCGCTGGTGGGGGTGCGGTACGGGTGGTCGTCACCGGCGTAGAGCGCGGCGTGGTAGTTGAAGTCCTCCTGGACGTTGACGATGTCGTAGGCGCCGAGGCGGGGCGAGATCAGCGGGGTGTTCTTCTCGGGGTGGCCGGAGGACAGCCCCTCGGGGAGCCCGGCCACGTTGTAGGTGAGGACGTTGAACGAGCCGGAGGTGGCGGGTGCGGCCTTGGTGTCCGCCGTGGCGGGGGTGGCGGTGAGCAGGCCTGCGGTGGTGGCGAGGGCCGCCGCGGCCGTGATGGCCATGCGGCGTCCGATGAATCTCACGAAGGGGGTCCTCTCGGGGAGTGACGAATCAAGGAGTTACGAACGTCAGAGCTTGCCGGTGCCCGCCTGCGCGGTCACCGAGGCGACCACCGACGACGCGGGCTCCGCCGTGTACGCGTACGGCGGCTTGGTGAAGGTGCCGGTCCGGGAGATCTCCGTGGCCGCGCCGCCCAAGTCGTTTCCGCGCAGCACCGCGTAGCCGTCCACGTCGCTGCTGCGGCTGGTGGTCACGGCGATCTTGGTGTCGCGGAACACGTTGTTCTCCACCAGCAGCTGCGCGCCCATGCGGGAGTGGGCGGCGGTGTCCGCGCCCTGGACGTAGTTGTCGTAGAAGTGGCCGGTGCCGAAGCGGAGGCTGGGGATGCGGGAGTAGACGTTGCTGAACCAGTTGTGGTGGTACGTCACCTTGAGGTGCCCGGTGTCCTCGGCGGCGTTGTTGTCGCTGTGCCCGACCAGACTGCCCTTGAAGTGGTCGGCGAACTTGTTCCAGGACACGGTGATGTCGTCGGAGCCGTGGTTGATGTCCAGCAGGCCGTCGTAATAGTCCTTGTCGTGGTCCCGGTCGGCCGAGAACGTGTTGTGGTCGATCCACACCCTGGTGGACTCCTGGACCGTCACCCCGTCGGACGGCTTCCTCGGCTTGCTGATGGCGAGGTTGCGGATGATGACGTTCGTCGCCTCCTTCAGCCGCAGGCCCCCGCCGGTGAATCCGGAGCCCGAACCGACGCCCAGCACGGTGGTGTTGGAGCCGATGTCCACCTGGCCGGTGAGGGAGAGCAGACCGGACACCTTGACCACCTTGGCGCCGTCCCCGGCGACGGCGGCCTTGAAGGCGGCCAGGGTGGTGACGGTGGTGGCGGTGGCGTTGCCGCCGCCGGTGGTGGCCGCGCCGAAGCCGATGGGGGTGGTCTCGGCGGCGGCTTCGCGCGCGGAGGGCGTGGCGGCGTCCGCGTCCTGCGCCGATACCGCGGACAGCCCCCCGAGCGCGAGAGTGGCGGCCACGCCCGCGGCGATGGCCGTCAGCCTGCGCCTGCTGTGGCCGGTGGCGGTGGTGGTGGTGGCGCCGGTGGTGGCGGTGTCCGTCGCGAAGTGGTCACCTGCGGAGTTCATCAGGTCTCCTTCGTGGATACCCCCACCTTTGGGTGGGGGAGGAAACGAAGCTCTCGCATGAGCGGGGCAGAGAAAGCCGGTTCGCCTGCCAGGCGGGTCGGCGTACACCAAAACCGCTGGTGAGGGACACCGCAAGGTGTCGTGGGACTCAATTGTCAGTCCTCCCAGGTAGGTTCGGATACATGACGACAGAAGCGACCACGGAGGCGTCCGGCCATGCCCGGTACACCTACCGTCTGCGCCTGTCGTCCACGGCGCGGCGGTCGCTCGAAGCCGAGTGGGACCGGTGCCGCTGGGTCTGGAATGAGTGCGTTGCCAAGTCCAAGGCTGTCCACCAGCGCAACCGGGCGACCGGGGAGAAGACGACGTGCGGGCCGGTGCAGCTCGCGGCGATGCTGACGCAGGCCCGCGCCCGGACGCCGTGGCTGCGGGAGGGCGCCTGTGTTCCTCAGCAGCAGTTGATACGCGACTTCGGCAGGTCCCGTGCCAAGGCGTTCAAGGACATTAAGGCCAGGTTGCCGATGCGGCAGCGTGCCGGGATGCCGAAGTACAAGAAGAAGCGCGAGGCGCTTCCCACTCTTGAGTACACCAAGCGCGGTTTCCGGCTTAAGGACGGTCGTCTGCACTTGGCGGCCGGAATCGTTGTGCGGCCAGTGTGGTCTCGGGAGCTGCCCGAGCCTCCCTCGTCGGTACGCGTGTACCGCGATGCGGTGGGGCGCTGGTGGGCGTCGTTCGTCGTGGGCACGGTGACCGACCGGCTTCCTGCCACCGGGCATGTGATCGGCGTCGACTGGGGCGTCAGGGAGACTGCGACCACGACATCCGACGTCCACGACCTTCCCCACCCGCAGCACGGGAAGGCCGCAGCTCAGCGGCTGGCCAAGTACCAGCGGATGATGGCCCGCAGGAAGCCGAAGAAGGGGCAGGCCGCCTCGGGCGGCTACCGCGAGGCGAAGCGGCAGGCCGCGAAGCTGCACAAGAAGATCGCGAACCAGCGGCAGGACACCGGCCGCAAGTGGGCCAAGTCCGTGGTCCGCGACCATGACGCCATCGCGGTGGAGGACTTCCGCCCGAAGTTCCTCGCCAAGACGACCATGGCCCGCAAAGCCGCAGACGCCGCGATCGGCGCGACCAAGCGGGCCTTGATCGAGATGGGCCGCAAGCACGGCCGCGCTGTGCATCTGGTCCATCCCGCGCACACCACTATGGACTGTGCACAGTGCGGAGTGAGAGCCAAGCACGCACTGCCTCTTTCCGAACGAACGTATGCCTGCACTGCGTGCGGAGCCGTCTCTCCGAGAGACAAGAACTCAGCCCGTGTGATGCTGGTCCGGGCTGGTCTCGTACCCGGCTAGTGCTGATCGTGTAAGACCCGCGCCCCCGCCGGGGGCCAGGCGACGTGAGCTAGGAATCCCCCTCGTTTACGAGGGGGAGGAGTCAAGAAGAGCCCTCTCGGTCGGGGCGGGGACCCCCGCCCAAGCACGCTAGTAAGCGCTTGTTCAAGAGTCAACACCGCTGACCCATAAGGGAGTTGGCGATAAGAAGAGTTGACGCGCGACGACTTTGCCGAACTGACAGGCGTCCCATAGAAACCCTCCATATCTTCCATGCTCATGACAGACACCTCCCCCGCCCCTCTCGGGCGCCGCAGAGTACTCATCGCCGGAAGCGCTGCCGCCGCGGCCATCGGAATCGGTGCCGGTGCCGCCGCCACGCGCCCGGAGGCATCCGCCACCGGAGCCACCGACATGGCCCCGGCCGCGAACGCGATCTGCACGCTCACCAAGCAGCTGACCGAGGGCCCGTACTACCTCGACCACGCCCTCGTCCGGGCCGACGTCAGCGAGGACAAGCAGGGCGTACCCCTGGAGCTGGTCCTGCCTGTCGTCGACAAGGACACCTGCGCACCGCTCAACAAGACGCTCGTGGAGATCTGGTACTGCGACGCGCTCGGCGAGTACTCCGGCTTCGTCGGCAACAACGGCCACGACGAGCCGGACAACGGGAAGTTCCTGCGCGGCGGCGTGCTCACCGGCACCGACGGCGTGGCGAAGATCAAGGGCATCTACCCCGGCTGGTACCGCGGCCGCTGCATCCACATCCACATCAAGGTGCACACGGGCGTCACGCTCACCGCCGACGGCTCGTTCACGGGTGGCAACGAGATCCACACCGGTCAGCTCTTCTTCAGCGAGACGATCACCCAGGCGGTCGCCAGGCTCGCCCCGTACTCGACCAACACCGTCCCCCGCACCCCGCTGTCCTCCGACGGCATCTACGGCAACGGCGGCACCGCCGCCGGGCTGATGGCCGTGACGGCGCTGGGCAGCACCCCCTCGGCCGGATATCGCGGCACCCTCACCCTGGGCATCGACGCGGACGCCTGACCGCGCGGGGCGGCGGAGTCGTCACGCGCGCGGGTCGTGACGGCTCCGCCGCCGCGTTCCGTCCGCTAGCGGGCCATGGCGTACGACGAGCGCTCGGCGGCCGGGGAGGACGACAGCCCGGTGGTGAAGGTGTCGACGGCCAGGGCCGTGCGCAGACAGAGGGTCAGTGCGCGGGCCCGGGCGTGGGCGATGCCGTCCGGGGAGCGGTGGTCGGCGAGGTCGGTGAGGCCACCGCGCCGGGCCGAATCGTCGAAGGACGCCCGCAGGGTGGCGGCCGGGATCGGGGCGCCTCGGTCGAGGGCGTCGGCGAGGGCCGTCAGCTGGTCGTCGAAGAGGGCGGCGATCTCGGCGGCCTCCGGTACGGCGTCGGCCGTACGGCGCGGCTGCGCGGCGTAGAGCTGCGAGGCGCACCGGTTGAGGTCCGCGATCGAGCGCTGAATGGACTCGATCTCGGCGGCGCTCCAGCGGGCGCGGTGGCCGTGCGGTTCGTGACGGACGGCGGCGACCGCGGCCGCCAGGCGCTCCCGGGTGTGACGGCTGCGGGAGCGCAGGGCGTCGATTTCCTCGTGCCGTACCACCCCGGGCTCTGTCAGCCCGCCGACCAGGGCGTTCAGCAGTCGCCGCTGGGTGTCCGCCCACGCGGCGACCAGGGCGGACAGCCGGTCGTGGTGGTACGTGGGCAGGACGGTGAAGACCAGGAGCCCGATCAGGGCACCGAGGAGGGTGTCGGCCGGACGGCCCCAGGCGATGAGGTCGGAGGCCTTGCCCAGGCGGGTGATGAGGACGACGAGCCAGGCGGTGATGAAGAAGTTCAGCGCCAACTGGCCGACGCGCAGAGTGAGGAAGACGCACGCGGCGAGCACTACCGCGGCGACGACCAGCCGGTCCGGCGTCCACCAGGCGGGCAGCAGGACGGCCCAGGCGGCGAGGCCGCCGAGGATCGAGCCGATGGGGCGGGCCCAGCCGCGCGCGAAGGTGTGCCCGTAGTCGGGGAACAGCACCAGCATGGTGGTGAGCGCCGCCCAGAAGCCGTGTCCGGGCAGGCCGTGGCCCCAGAAATCGCCGAGGGCGCGCCCCGCCGCCTCACCCGCCGTGGTCCCGATGGCGACGCGGAGGGCGTGCGCGAACAGCGGATCACCGGGCCGCGCCGCACCCCACAACCGCCGGAGCCCGGCCCGGGTGGGGTGCTCGGCGGGGAACAGGTCCAGCACGGGGTGCGGGCCTTCGGGGTGCGGGCCTTCGGGGTGCCCTCGGTCGGCCCACAGGGCGACGAGTCGCCCGGCCTCGTTCAGTGACGGCAGCAGCTCCTCGGCCATCGCGCCGTGCCAGGCCTCCAGGGTCCGTACGGCGTGCGGCGCGAGGGAGTCCCGGTGGGAGGTGCGCAGGGTGCGGGCCACGGAGTCGAGCGCTGCGGCGATCTCCTCGCGGGGCACCTTCGGGGTGTCGGGCGCGAGCAGCAGGGCGCGCCGGATGCGTTCGGCCTCGACGAACAGGCCGTACAGCGGCGCCGCGCCGGGGCGGGCGAAGCGCGGCAGCAGGTCCAGGGCCCGGCGGGCGGCGGTGAACGGCGCCGGGGCGGGGTAGCCACCGGCCGACTCGCCGCGCGCGTGCGCCGCGAGCGAGCCGTAGAGCGTGGCCAGCGCCTTGCGCTGCGCGGGGTGGCGCCGCCCGTACGGGGGCAGCAGCTGGGCGGCGAAGGTGAGGGCCGCGCCCGCGGCCATCCAGCGCACCATCACCAGCCCCGCCTCCACCGTGGCGGCGAGATCGGCGGTGATCATGCAGCCGATGACGACGAGGCAGGCGCGGATGCCGGGCGCCACGCCCAGCGCCCGCCACAGACCGGCCAGATACGCGAGCACCGCGAGGGCGATCAGGAACCACCAGCCCGCCTGGTGCAGCCAGACACCGGCGAGGGCGGCGAGCGTGAAGCCCGCGCCCATCCAGAACGCGTTCACCGCCCGGTGCCGGACCGGCGCCAGCAGGGTGCCGATGCCGCAGATGAAGGCGCCCACCGACAGCATGACCCAGGCCAGCGGATCGCCGGTCAGCCCGCCGATCACCGCCGCGGCGACGACCGCCAGGACCGCCCGCACGATCGCGCCGGGCTCAGAGAGAACGCGTTCCATGGTGAGGGCCGCCCGGAAGCTGCGGCCCATCGCTGACGTCCATCCCTGTATCTCGCGCACCGTACCCATATAGGTGCACTATACAAATAACCCGCCGCTCACCCCAACCGGATCACGTTCCACGACATCGGCTCCAGCGTGGCGCTCAGCACACCGTCCGCCAGCACCGTGCCCTCGCCCGCATGCGGGGCGACGCGCTCGGGGTCGGTGAGGGTGTTACGGGCCTCCGGGTCGGCGTCGGCGAGGACGCTGTGCTCGACGACCCGACCGAGCGCGAGACCGTGCAGCGCCACCTCCAGCGGCAGCGGCCGGTGCTGGTCGCGGTTGACGGCGAAGACGGTGACCGCGCCGGTCTCCTCGTTCCGTACGGCCGTGGCGTGCAGCAGCGGCACCTCGCCGTACTTCGCCGTCTCGTGCGCGGGGCTGTCGACGGCGACCTGGAGCACCCGGCCGCGCCCGTACGCCGAGGCCTGGGCGAAGGGGAAGAAGGTGGTCTGGCGCCAGGCCGGGCCGCCCGGTTCGGTCATGATCGGGGCGATGACATTGACGAGCTGGGCGAGGCAGGCGACCGTCACCCGGTCGGCGTGCCGCAGCAGCGCGATGAGCAGCGAGCCGAAGACGACGGCGTCGGTGACGGAGTAGTTGTCCTCCAGCAGCCGTGGCGCCTCGTCCCAGTTGGGCGGCTCGGCGGCGTGGAAGCGGTCCTGGTACCAGACGTTCCACTCGTCGAAGGAGAGGTTGATCTTCTTCTTCGACTTGAGCCGGGCGCCCACGTGGTCGCAGGTGGCGACCACGTTCTCGATGAAGGACTCCATGTCGACGGCGGAGGCGAGGAAGGAGTCGCGGTCGCCGCCGCGCTCCTCGTAGTAGGCGTGCAGGGAGATGTAGTCGACCAGTTCGTAGGAGTGCTGGAGGACGGTGGCCTCCCAGGCGGCGAAGGTCGCCATGCCCTGGTTGGAGCTGCCGCACGCGACGAGTTCGACGTCCGGGTCGATCTGGCGCATCGCACGGGCGGTCTCGGCGGCCAGCCGTCCGTACTCCTCCGCGGTCTTGTGGCCGGTCTGCCAGGGGCCGTCCATCTCGTTGCCCAGACACCACAGCCGGATCGCGTACGGATCCTTGTCGCCGTGGCCGATGCGCCGGTCGGACAGCGTGGTGCCGGACCGGTGGTTGGCGTATTCCTGCAGCTCAAGGGCCTCGGCGACACCGCGCGTGCCGAGGTTGAGCGCCATCATGGGCTCGCCGCCGACCTTGCGGACGAAGTCGATGTACTCGGAGAGCCCGAAGCGGTTGGTCTCGGTCGAGCGCCAGGCGAGGTCGAGGCGGCGGGGGCGCTCCTCGGCGGGCCCTGTGCCGTCCTCCCACTTGTAGCCGGAGACGAAGTTGCCGCCGGGGTAGCGGAGCGCGGTGACCCCGAGTTCACGGATGAGGGCGAGGACGTCGGTACGCAGCCCGGCCTCGTCGGCGGCCGGGTGGCCGGGCTCGTAGATGCCGGTGTAGACGCAGCGGCCGAGGTGTTCGACGAACGAGCCGAAGAGACGGGGGTCGACATCGCCGATGGCGAAGGCGGGGTCGAGGGTGAACCGGGCGGGGGCGGTCGACGGCATGGCGGCGCCTCTCTGCTGTTCCGTTCGATATGCCGGATAGGGGTCGCATATCCGAACGTGACGGTAAGAGCTGGCCGCGCGCGCGTCAACGGCTCCGCCCCGGGCCACATACACCCACGGTGGCACCCACCCCGCGCCGGCAGGCCGGGTGCACCGCAACGCGGCGGCAGGCGCACGCCCCGGAACCGGGGCGCCCCATCGCCATGCGGTGCCTGCCGCCACGCGGACCCGCCCGGCCGTTCGACCGCCTGGGGCGCAGCCCGGAAACGGGGGCCCGGGGGTGCCCCCCGGGTTCGGGAAGGGGCGGGGTGGGGAAAGCCTCCCGTGCCGCGCCTCAGTACGCGGTCGGCCAGCCGCCGCTCCAGCTCAGCAGGTTGACGCCGAGCTTGGCGGTGCCGCTCGCCTGGCCGTCGTAGTAGTGGTAGACGAGCAGGTCACCATCGGTGTCGCTCATGATCGACTGGCCGCCGGGGCCGATGTAGCGGCCGTGGGACTCCAGGACCGGTGAGCCGCCGTTGTTCATCATGCTGACGCCGTTCTTGTCGTAGTACGGCCCGGTGGGCTGGGTGGCGCGGCCGACCTTGATCTTGTACGTGGAGCTGGTGCCCGCGCAGCACGTGTCGTACGACGCGAACAGGTAGTAGTAGCCGTTGCGCTTGACGACGGACGGCCCCTCGACCGCCTTGGTGCCGGTGGGCCGGGAGGCGATGCCGTAGACGGTCCTGTCGCCCGCGTACTGCTTGCCGGTGGCGGGGTCGAGCCGGATCATCTTCAGCCCCGACCACCACGAGCCGAAGGACAGCCACCACTTCCCGTCGCCGTCGACGAAGAGGTTCGGGTCGATGGCGTTGTAGTTGCTGCTGCCGGTGGTGGAGTGGACGATGCCGTAGTCGGTCCAGGTGCCCGCCTTGCCGCTCGGTGAGGTGGCGAAGCCGATGGCGGAGTTGCTGGAGCCGAAGGACGAGACGGCGTAGTACATCAGGTACTTGCCACCGTGGTACGAGATGTCCGGAGCCCAGGGGTCGTTGCCCGAGGAGTACGTCTTCCACCAGGACGGCGGGGAGTTGAAGGCGTTCCCGGAGCGGCTGAAGGCGATCCGGTCGGTGGAGGTGCGGGTCTCCAGACCGCCGTGGGTGGAGTAGAGCAGATACGTGCCGTCAGTGGCGCGGAGCATCGTCGGGTCGTGGACGGTGATGTCGCCCGTCACCCGGCCCGGGTTGGGGTAGGCGGAGGCGCTGGTCGGGAGTAACGCGAGCAGGAGCGCGGCGGGCAGGGCGAGCCATCTGGTGCCGTGACGGGTTCTCATCCGGCGGTTCTCCTCTCGAAGGTGGAGGTGTGCGCTGTCTCTTGACCGGGTTGGGGGCCGCCTCTAGCGTGCGGCCGACGTTACGGAAACGTTCCGGAAGTTTTCGGAGCCTGGGAAGGGAAGTTTTCGTGATCAAGACGGTCCGTACCGCTCTCGTCGGCGCACTCGCCGCCGCCCTGATCCCTCTGGCCATGCCGTCCGCCGCCGCCTCCGCCGCTGAGCAACCTTCCACCCCCGGCGCGGATTTCGGAAGACCTCTCCAGCCGATCGATGGCTTCGGCTTCTCGGAGGCATTCCAGCGCGCCGATCTGATGCGCGGCGCGCGCGGCCTCACCCCCGAGCACCAGCGGGAGGTCCTGGATCTGCTGCTGAACCGGCGCACCGGCGCCGGGCTCAGCATCCTGCGGCTCGGCATCGGCTCGTCGTCGGACGAGGTCTACGACCACATGAAGTCCATCCAGCCCACCGACCCGGGCGGCCCGGACGCTCCGCCGCGCTACGAGTGGGACGGCGAGGACGGCGGCCAGGTGTGGCTGGCCAAGGAGGCGAAACGGTACGGCGTGCAGCGCTTCTATGCCGACGCCTGGAGCGCGCCCGGCTACATGAAGACCAACGGGACGGATGCCAACGGCGGCACCCTCAAGCCGGAATGGCGGCGCGCCTACGCGAACTACCTCGTGCAGTACGCGAAGTTCTACCGCCAGGAGGGCATCCGGATCACCGACCTCGGCTTCACCAACGAGCCGGATCTCGCCACCTCGTACGCCTCCATGCAGTTCACGCCCAAGGAGGCGGCCGAGACCGTGAAGGCGGTCGGCCCGGCGGTCCGGCGCGCCGGGATCGACCTGGTGTGCTGCGACGCGGCCGGATGGAAGCAGCAGGCCGAGTACAGCGCGGCGATCGAGGCGGACCCGGAGGCGGCGCGCCACGTGCGCACGCACACCGGCCATCCGTACGTCACGCCCTCGGACCAGCCGCTGCCGACGGCCCGGCGCACCTGGATGTCCGAGTGGAGCCCCAACGGCACGACGTGGAACGAGGCGTGGGACGACGGCAGCGGCTATGACGGCCTGGCCGTCGCCGAGGCGATCCACACGACGCTCGCGGACGCGGGGGCGAGCGCGTACGTGTACTGGTTCGGCGCCTCGATCGGGGCGACGCGGGGCCTGATCCAGCTCGACGGCGCGGACTACCACGTCTCGAAGCGGCTGTGGGCGCTCGCCGCGTACAGCCGCTTCGTACGGCCGGGGGCGGTACGGGTCGCGGCGTCGGCCGGGGCGGCCTCGGCGGACGGCGTGAAGGTGACGGCCTTCCGGAACCGAGACGGGGGGCGGGTGCTGGAGATCCTCAACACGGGCCGGGAGGCGGTCCGTACGGACTTCGCGGTGAGCGGCGGCCGTGGTGTCGGCGACGTGTACCGGACCGACGAGACCCACTCGCTGAGCCGGGTCGGCCGGGCGGTGGTGCGGGGTGGTGCGGTGGATGTGAAGCTTCCGCCGCGCGCGCTGACGACGGTGGTCCTGCCCTAAGGGCGGCGCCCCGGCCGCGTCGCGCGTCGGCCGGGGCACCGTCTCAGCTGTGTCAGTCCTCGAAGGCGACGATCATCTTGCCGATGTTCTCGCCACGGAGCATGCCGAGGAACGCGTCCGTCCCGTTCTCCACGCCCTTGACGATGGTCTCGCGGTACCGCAGCTTGCCGTCCCGCACCCAGGCGCCGACCTCCTCGAAGAACTGCGTCTGGAGGTGGTTGTGGTCGTTGACCAGCATGCCCTGCACGCGCAGCCGCTTGCCGATGATGAGCGCGAGGTTGCGCGGGGCGGCGGGCGGCTCGGTGGTGTTGTACTGCGCGATCATGCCGCAGATGGTGACGCGGCCGTGCACCTTGAGGCTGCTGAGGGCGGCCTCAAGGTGGTCGCCGCCGACGTTGTCGAAGTAGACGTCGATGCCGTCGGGGGCGGCCTCCTTCAGCTGCTCGGCGACCGGGCCGTTCTTGTAGTTGAACGCCGCGTCGAAGCCGTACTCCTCGATCAGCAGCCGCACCTTCTCGTCCGAGCCCGCGCTGCCGATGACCCGCGAGGCGCCCTTGAGCTTGGCGATCTGGCCGACCTCACTGCCGACCGCGCCCGCCGCGCCGGACACGAACACCGCGTCGCCCTCCTTGAACGACGCGACCTCCAGCAGCCCCGAGTAGGCGGTGAGGCCCGTCATCCCGAGCACCCCGAGGTACGCGGTGAGCGGGGCGATCTCCGGGTCCACCTTCACCGCGCGCTTGCCGTCCACCACGGCGTACTCGCGCCAGCCCGCGAAGTGCAGGACGTGGTCGCCGACCGCGACACCCTCCGCGTTCGAGGCGATCACCGTGCCGACCGCGCCGCCCTCCATCGGCTGGTCCAGCTGGAACGGCGGCACGTACGACTTCACGTCGTTCATCCGCCCGCGCATGTACGGGTCCACCGACATGTACAGGTTGCGGACGAGCACCTGGCCCGGACCCGGCTCGGCCACCGGGACCTCGCGCAGCGCGAAGTCCTCCGGCTTCGGCCAGCCCTGGGGGCGGGCGACGAGGTGCCATTCACGGCCGGTGGCGGGGATCGCCGACATGGGGGGTGCCTCCTCTTAATTACTTCACTACCTGAAACAATCATGTGCCTCGATATTTCATGTTGTCAAGTAAACGGGTAACCTGATGGGCATGACGTCCACCATCGACCCGCTGACCCTCGAGGTCGTCGAGCTGATCGGCACCATCGTGGCCCGTTATCACGAGGAGTACGAGGAAGCCGCCGCCAAGCACGCCCTGACCGGCGCCCAGGCCCGTGTCCTGGGCCTGCTCTCCCGGGGGCCGACGCCGATGCGGCGGATAGCGCAGCAGCTCAAGTGCGAGCCGTCGAACGTCACGGGGATCGTGGACCGGCTGGAGTCCCGTGGCCTCGCCGAGCGCCGCCTCGACCCCGCCGACCGCCGCGTGAAGCTCGCCGCCGCGACCGAGACGGGCCGCGAGACCGCCGCGCGCCTGCGCGGCTCCCTGGACTTCGCCCGCGAGCCGCTGGCGGGGCTGTCGGCGGACGAACGGACGGTGCTGCGGGACCTGCTGCAACGGATGCTGGGCGTGTAGCCCTTCCCCACCCCGCCCCTTCCCGCAGTACCGATATGCGGCTCCGCCACGCGCCGGGGCAAGCCCCCGGCCCCCCGCCAGGGCTCCGCCCCGGACCCCGTTCCGGTCGCTCCGCCCCCGGCCCCGCCACGCGGCGGAGGCCCCCGCCCCTACCGGGGCCCCGCCCCGGACCCACGGCGGCGGCTCAACGCCCTGGCCCGGCCCGCCGTGCGCGAGGCGTACGAACGGGACGGCACCAGCGGGTCGTTCAGCACCACCCCCTGGCTGACCAGCCTCACCCACATCGGCGCCTCGGGCTCCGGCCCCGCCCCGGACATCGCGCATCCGGGGGCTCCGCCCCGCAGCGCCTATACGCGCACCGGAGCAAGCTCCGGCCCCCATCAGGGCCCCGCCCCGGGCCCACGGCGGCGGCTCAACGCCCCGGCCCGGCCCGCCGCGCTGGCCGCCGTGCGCGAGGCGTACAAACGGGGCGGCGCCAGTGGGGCGTGCGGCACCGACCCCCGGCTGACCGGCACCACCCGCCCCGGCCTCGCCCCGGGCATCGTGCGCCCCGGAGGCTCCGCGCCCCAAGCCCCGCCAGGGCTCCGGCCCGGGCCGGGGGCTGCGCCCCCGGAGGCCCGTCGCGGCGCCAGGGCGGCGGGGTGGGTTTCAGGGGGTTGAAAGCGGGCTGAAACCGCGTTGAACCCGCCTCGCCGCAAGCTGTGCGGCATGACGACGACATCGAACGCCCTCGCCATCGCGGCCAGGGGGCTGCGCAAGTCCTACGGCGAGAAGAAGGTCCTCGACGGCATCGACCTGGCCGTCCCCGAGGGAACGATCTTCTCCCTGCTCGGCCCGAACGGCGCGGGCAAGACCACCGCCGTCAAGATCCTCTCCACCCTCGTCACCGCCGACGCCGGAGACCTGCGCGTCGGCGGCCACGACCTGGCCAGGAACCCGCAGGCGGTCCGCGCAGCCATCGGCGTCACCGGACAGTTCTCCGCCGTCGACGGCCTGATCACCGGCGAGGAGAACATGCTCCTCATGGCCGACCTCCACCACCTCTCCAAGCGCGAGGGACGCCGGGTCACCGCCGAACTCCTCGAACGCTTCGTCCTGGTCGAGGCCGGATCCAAGCCCGCCGCCACCTACTCCGGCGGCATGAAACGCCGCCTCGACATCGCCATGACCCTGGTCGGCAACCCACGCATCATCTTCCTCGACGAACCCACCACCGGCCTCGACCCCCGCTCCCGCCACAACATGTGGCAGATCATCCGCGAACTCGTCACCGGCGGCGTCACCGTCTTCCTCACCACCCAATACCTCGAAGAAGCCGACCAACTCGCCGACCGCATCGCCGTACTCAACAACGGCAAGATCGCCGCCCACGGCACCGCCGAGGAACTGAAGCGGCTCATCCCCGGCGGACACATCCGCCTCCGCTTCACCGACCC
>NZ_JBHWJI010000041.1:0-88368 GCF_042731515.1 Streptomyces sp. NPDC059850 | reverse complement strand
TTGGAGACGAGGGGGATGGTGGGGGCGCGGTAGGTGAGTTCGGCGGCGACGCGTGTGAATTCGTCCAGCATCGCGTCCATGTGGGGGGAGTGGAAGGCGTGGGAGACGGTCAGTCTGCGGGTCTTGATGCCGTCTTGGGTGAGGGTGGCGGCGATGTCGGTGGTGGCTTGTTCGTCGCCCGAGATGACCAGGGAGGTGGGCCCGTTGATGGCCGCGATGGCCACTTCGTGTTCGCGGCCTTCGAGCAGCGGGCGTAGCTGCTCTTCGGTGGCGCGTACGGAGATCATGGCGCCGTTGGACGGGATGGCTTGCATGAGGGCGCCACGGGCGGCGACCAGTCGGCAGGCGTCGTCCAGGGTGAGGACTCCGGCGATGTGGGCGGCGGTGAGTTCGCCGATGGAGTGGCCGGTGACGTAGTCGGGAGTGACGCCGAAGGACTCCACGAGCCGGTAGAGCGCGGTTTCCAGGGCGAACAGTCCGGCCTGGGTGGAGCGGGTCTGGTTCAGCGGGCCCTGGTCCTCGGCGAAGACGACGTCCTTGATGGGCTGTTCGGCTTCCAGGTACTGGTCCAACGTGGCGCAGACTTCATCGAACGCGTCGCGGAAGACGGCGTACGTGTCATAGAGCCGACGTCCCATGCCCGCCCGCTGTGCGCCTTGACCGGTGAAGAGGAACGCGGTCTTGCCCGGGTGGGGCGTGCCGTGGACCACGGCCGGGGACGGCTCACCGCGTGTGAGGGCGCCAAGCGCGCGGTCGAATGCCTCGCGATCATCCGCCAGCACCACGGCCCGGTGGTCGAAGATGGTGCGGGTGGTGGCCAGGGTGTACGCGATGTCGGTGGGGTGTTGGGCGGTGTGGTCGAGGAGGCGTTGGGCCTGGTCGCGGAGGGCTTGTTCGGTCTTGGCGGAGAGGAGCCAGGGGACGGTGGTGGTGTCCCTCGGGGTTTCCGGGGCGGGCGTGGCGGGGGCTTGTTCGAGGATGAGGTGGGCGTTGGTGCCGCTGATGCCGAAGGAGGAGATGGCGGCGCGGCGGGGGTGGCCGTTCTCGGGCCAGGCCCGGGCCTCGGTGAGCAGCTGGACACTGCCGGTGGTCCAGTCGATGTGGGGGCTGGGCTCGTCCACGTGGAGGGTCTTGGGGAGGGTGGCGTGGCGCATGGCCTGGATCATCTTGATGACGCCACCGATACCGGCCGCTGCCTGCGCGTGGCCGATGTTGGATTTGAAGGAGCCGAGCCACAGGGGTTCGTCGCGGTTCTGGCCGTAGGTGGCCAGCAGTGCCTGTGCCTCGATGGGGTCGCCCAGGGTGGTGCCGGTGCCGTGGCCTTCCACCGCGTCGACCTGGTCGGGCGTAAGACCGGCGTTGGCCAGGGCGGCGCGGATGACGCGCTGCTGGGACGGTCCGTTCGGCGCGGTGAGTCCGTTGGACGCGCCGTCCTGGTTGACCGCCGAACCACGGATCACGGCCAGCACGGTGTGGCCATTGGCTTGGGCGTCGGAGAGCTTTTCGAGGAGGAGCATGCCCGCGCCCTCGGCCCAGATGGTGCCGTCGGCGGCAGCGGAGTAGGACTTGGCCCGGCCGTCGGGTGCCAGCCCGCGCTGGCGGCTGAACTCCAGGAACATCCCGGCATTGGCCATGATCGTGGCGCCACCGGCCAGGGCCATGGAGCACTCGCCACTGCGCAGCGACTGGCACGCCAAGTGGAGCGCCACCAGGGAGGAGGAGCAGGCGGTGTCGACCGTGACCGCCGGGCCCTCGAAGCCGAACGTGTACGACACCCGCCCGGACGCCACGCTCGCCGTCGTACCCGTGAGCAGATAGCCCTCGACCGGTTCGCCGCCGTGATGCGTCAGCGAGACGTACTCCTGGGCGGCCACCCCGGCGAAGACACCGGTGGCGCTGCCGCGCAGGGTGTCGGGCCGTATGCCCGCGTCCTCGAACGTCTCCCAGGCCGTCTCCAGGAGGAAACGCTGCTGGGGGTCGAGCGCGAGGGCTTCACGTGGCGTGATGCCGAAGAACTCGGGGTCGAAGCGGTCGGCGTCGTAGAGGAATCCGCCCTGTTGGACGTAGGTCTTGCCGCGCACATCGGGGTCGGGATCGTACAGGTCGTCCAGGTCCCAGCCACGGTTGTCCGGGAACGCTCCGACCGCGTCGCGGCCCTCGGCCACCAGCCGCCACAGCGCCTCCGGTGTGCTCGCGCCACCGGGGAAACGGCAGCCCATCCCCACGATCGCGATCGGCTCGGCCGTGTCGGTGGCAGCCGGTGCCGTACGGGCGGTGCGCCGGGCCACCTGGGCACCGGCCTCACCCTGCCCGCTGCCCATCAGCTCGCCACGCATATAGCCCGCCAGCACGGCGGGGGTGGGGTAGTCGAACAGCAGGGTGGACGGAAGGCGCATCCCGGACGCCTTGTTGAGCGAGTTGCGCAGTTCCACCGAGCTGAGCGAGTCGAATCCCAGGTCCTTGAACGAGTGCACGGGGTCGATCGCGTCGGGCGATCCGTGTCCGAGGACGGTGGCCACGTGGCCACGCAGGAAGTCCAGGACGATCCGCTCCTGCTCGGCCTCGGAGCGCCCCGCGAGCGACTGCCGCAGCCCGCCCGCGTCCGCTCCGGCCGACGCCGCCTGGGCGGCGGTGCGCAGAGGCGTACGGACCAGCCCACGGAAGATCGGCGCCACCGGGGCGGACGTGGCGCGGGCCCGCAGGCCGGGCAGGTCGAGCTTGGCCGGGACCACCACGGCGGGCTCCGCGCCGAGCGCCGCGTCGAAGTGCGCGAGCGCCTGTTCGGCGGGCATCGGCAGCAGCCCGTTGCGGCTCATCCGCGCCCGGTCCTGCTCATCGAGGGTTCCGGCCATGCCGCCACCCTGGTCCCACAGCCCCCAGGCGAGCGACGTGGCGGGCAGTCCGCTCGCCCGGCGGTGCTGGGCGAGGCCGTCCAGGAAGCTGTTGGCGGCCGCGTAGTTGGCCTGTCCGGGGGAGCCGAGGACACCGACCGCCGACGAGAACAGGACGAACGCGTCCAGGTCCCTGTCCCGGGTCAGCTCATGGAGATTCCACGCGGCGTCCACCTTCGGGCGGAGCACCCCGTCGAACCGCTCAGGGCTGAGGGCCGTCACGATGCCGTCGTCCAGTGTCCCGGCGCAGTGCACCACCGCGCCGAGCGGATGCTCCTCCGGCAGGCTTCCGAGCAGGGCTTCCAGCGACGGCCGGTCGGCGGTGTCGCAGGCCGCGACGGTGGCCTCGGCGCCGAGTTCGGCGAGTTCCGCGGCGAGGGTGCTCCCGGCCTGCGGTCCGCTCCGGCTGACGAGCAGCAGCCTCCTGACCCCGTACGTGGTGACCAGGTGGCGGGCGAGGAGCGTGCCCAGGGCGCCGGTGCCGCCGGTGATGAGCACCGTCTTGTCCGGGGCGAACGGCGCGGGTGAGGTGTCAGAAGTGCCAGGGGTGGCGGGGCGGGCGAGACGCGGGGCCAGGAGCGCGCCGTCGCGTACGGCGAGTTGGGGTTCCGTGGCGGCGAGGGCGGCGGGTACGGCCCTCAGCGAGGCATCCGAGCCGTCGACGTCGATCAGCGTGAACCGGTCCGGGTGCTCCGACTGAGCGGTGCGGATCAGTCCCCAGACCGCCGCCCCGGCCAGGTCGGTCGGCTCGTCCTCGGTGGCGGTGGACATCGCACCCCTGGTCAGGATCACGAGGCGGGAGTCCGGTCGTTCGTCGGACACGACTGCCTGGACGAGACCGAGCACACGGTGGGTGAGGGAGCGGGTGGACTCTGCCGGGTCGGCGCCGTCCTCGGAGACACACCACGTGACGAACACATCGGGGCCGGTGGCGTCGTCGTCCCGCTGCGCGGTCGGAAGTGCCACCGCGTCCTGCGGGATCTCGACCGTGCCCCGCACCTCGTCCTCGGGTGTCGGTACGGCGAGCCAGTCCACCTCGTACAGCTCTCCGGCGTCGGCGGCACGCGCGGCGGCGAGTTGGTCGGGGCCGACCGACCGCATGATGAGGGCGTCGATCGTCATGACCGGCGCACCCGTCTGGTCGGCGATGACCAGCGACACCGTGTCCGGGGTGGGCCACTGGAGGCGGATGCGCAGAGCGCTCGCCCCTGTGGCGTGGAGGGACACGCCGCTCCACGAGAACGGCACCCTGATGGTGTCCTCAGCCGCCTCGCGCCCCGCGATGAGCGCCGCGGGCTGGAGCGCCGAGTCGAGCAGGCCGGGATGGATGCCGTACGCGCCGGGGTCCGCTTCCGTGGGCAGCGACACCTCCGCGTACGTGGTGTCCCCGTCCCGCCAGGCCGCGCGCATCCCCCGGAACAGCGGCCCGTAGCCGAAGCCCGCACCGGTGACCCGGCGGTAGAAATCCGCTGTATCCATGGGCTCCGCGGCGGCCGGGGGCCAGACCTCGTCCGTCAGCACACCGGCCGTCGAGGGGGCTTCCCGCTCTCCGGCCGCGAGCACTCCCGTGGCGTGGCAGGTCCACTCGTTCTCGGCGGGGGCGTCCTCAGGCCGGGAGTACACCGCGAGGGAACGCCGCCCGGAGCCGTCCGCCGGTTCGACGAGGACCCGTAGCTTGAGCGCGCCGCGTTCCGGCACGGCGAGGAACACATGGTGGGTCAGTTCCTCGATGTGGTCGCAGTCCACATGGCGTGCCGCGTGGAGAAGGAGATCCACGAAGGCCACGCCGGGGACGATCATCGCCCCGAAGATGGCGTGCTCGGCCACCCAGGCGGGGTCGGTTCCGGTGACGCGGCCGGTGAAGAGGTGCCCGCCACCGCCCGGAAGTTCGGCCAGGGTGGTCAGCACGGGGTGGCCGGTCGCCGTCAGCCCCAGACCATCAGCACCCGCCGTGGGCCTGGGCCTTTCCAGCCAGTAGCGCTGCCGCTGGAAGGCGTAGGTGGGGAGGGCGGTGGGGGTGGTCGGTTCGCTGATCAGGGGAGTCCAGCGGACGTGGACGCCGTGGGTGTGTGCGGTGGCGAGTGCGGTGAGGAGGGTGTGGTTCTCGTCCCGCTCTCGGTGCAGGACGGGGATGAACGTGGTGTCGGTGGTGTCGGGCAGGTTGTCCTGGGCCATGGTGGTGAGGGTGGCGTCGGGGCCGAGTTCGAGGTAGTGGCGGACGCCGTGGGTGTGGAGGGTGGTGATGCTGTCGGCGAAGCGGACGGCTTCGCGGACGTGGCGGGCCCAGTAGGTGGGTGTGGTGATGTCGTCGGGGTTGGCCAGCTCGCCCGTGACGTTGGAGACGAGGGGGATGGTGGGGGCGCGGTAGGTGAGTTCGGCGGCGACGCGTGTGAATTCGTCCAGCATCGCGTCCATGTGGGGGGAGTGGAACGCGTGGGAGACGGTCAGTCTGCGGGTCTTGATGCCGTCTTGGGTGAGGGTGGCGGCGATGTCGGTGGTGGCTTGTTCGTCGCCGGAGATGACCAGGGAGGTGGGTCCGTTGATGGCGGCGATGGCCACTTCGTGTTCGCGGCCTTCGAGCAGGGGCCGTACCTGCTCCTCGGTGGCGCGTACGGAGATCATGGCGCCCCCGGCGGGCAGCGCCTGCATCAGTGAGCCACGGGCGGCGACCAGGTAGCAGGCGTCATCCAGACTGAGGACTCCGGCGATGTGGGCGGCGGTGAGTTCGCCGATGGAGTGGCCGGTGACGTAGTCCGGGGTGATGCCGAAGGACTCCACCAGGCGGTAGAGCGCGGTCTCCAGGGCGAACAGGGCGGCCTGGGTGGAGCGGGTCTGGTTCAGCGGGCCCTGGTCCTCGGCGAAGACGACGTCCTTGATGGGCTGTTCGGCTTCCAGGTACTGGTCCAACGTGGCGCAGACTTCATCGAACGCGTCGCGGAAGACGGCGTACGTGTCATAGAGCCGACGTCCCATGCCCGCCCGCTGTGCGCCTTGGCCGGTGAAGAGGAACGCGGTCTTGCCGGGGTGCGGCGTGCCGTGGACCACGGCCGGGGACGGCTCACCGCGTGTGAGGGCGTCGAGGGCGCGGTCGAACGCCTCGGGCTCGTCTGCCACCACTACCGCCCGGTGGTGGAAGAGCGTCCGCGTGGTGGCGAGTGCGTCGGCGACTCGGTCCGGATGCGGCTCGGGGCTCAGCTCCAGGTGGGTGCGCAACTGCTGCGCCTGGGCCCGTAGGGCCTGCTCGGTCTTGGCGGACAGGATCCAGGGGGCCGTGGTCGGTCGCGCCGTGGTGTCCGGGGCCGGTTCGAGAGGCGCCGGAGCTTGTTCAAGGATGAGGTGGGCGTTGGTGCCGCTGATGCCGAAGGCGGAGACGGCGGCACGGCGGGGGCGGTCGTTCTCAGGCCAGGCCCGGGCCTCGGTGAGCAGTTGGACACTCCCGGTGGCCCAGTCGATGTGCGGGCTGGGCTCATCCACGTGGAGGGTCTTGGGCAGGGTGGCGTGGCGCATGGCCTGGATCATCTTGATGACGCCACCGATACCGGCGGCCGCCTGGGCGTGGCCGATGTTGGACTTGAACGAGCCCAGCCACAGCGGCTCTTCGCGGTTCTGGCCGTAGGTGGCCAGCAGGGCCTTTGCCTCGATGGGGTCGCCGAGAGTGGTGCCGGTGCCGTGGCCTTCGACGGCGTCGACCTGGTCAGGAGTGAGTCCGGCGTTGGCCAGGGCGGCGTTGATGACGCGTTGCTGGGACGGTCCGTTCGGCGCGGTCAGGCCGTTGGACGCGCCGTCCTGGTTGACTGCCGAACCACGGATGACGGCCAGGACGTGGTGTCCGTTGGCTTGGGCGTCGGAGAGCTTTTCGAGCAGGACCATGCCCGCGCCCTCGGCCCAGATGGTGCCGTCGGCGGCAGCGGAGTAGGACTTGGCCCGGCCGTCGGGTGCCAGCCCGCGCTGGCGGCTGAACTCCAGGAACATCCCGGCATTGGCCATGACGGTGGCGCCACCGGCCAGGGCCATGGAGCACTCGTCGCTCCGCAGCGACTGGCACGCCATGTGCAGCGCCACCAGCGAGGAGGAGCAGGCAGTGTCGACCGTGACCGCCGGGCCCTCAAAGCCGAACGTGTACGCCACCCGCCCGGACGCCACGCTCGCCGTCGTGCCCGTCAGCAGGAACCCATCGACAGGCTCGCCGCCCTGGTGGACGAGGGAGCCGTACTCCTGGGTGACGACTCCGGCGAACACACCGGTGGCGCTGCCGTCCAGAGTATCGGGGCGCAGCCCCGCGTCCTCGAACGTTTCCCAGGCGGTCTCCAGCAGCAGCCGCTGCTGGGGGTCGAGCGCGAGGGCTTCGCGGGGGCTGATGCCGAAGAACTCGGCGTCGAACTCGGCGGCGTCGTAGAGGAATCCACCCTCGCGGGCGTAGGTCTTGCCACGCACATCGGGGTCGGGATCGTACAGGTCGTCCAGGTCCCAGCCACGGTTGTCCGGGAACGCCCCGACCGCGTCGCGGCCCTCGGCCACCAGCCGCCACAGCGCCTCCGGTGTGCTCGCGCCACCGGGGAAACGGCAGCCCATGCCGATGACTGCGATCGGCTCGTCATCGGTTACGGCCGTGATGGTCGTGGCGGCCCCGGTGTCGGCGGCGCGCGGGGTCTCCGTAGCGCCCGTCGCCTGGGCAGGGGTCTCCGGCAGGGGAGCGTCGCCGACCAGTTCGTCCTTGAGGTGGGTGATCAGGGCGGCGGGTGTGGGGTGGTCGAACAGCATCGTGGACGGCAGATGCAGCCCCAGCGCCTCGCCCAGCACGATGAGCAGCTCGATGCCCGCGAGCGAGTCGAAGCCCAGGTCCTTGAACGAGGTTCCGGGGTCGATGTTGGGCGGTGAGCTGTGGCCCAGGACGGTGGCGATATGCATGCGGAGGACGTCCAGCAACAACTCGCGCTGTTCGGCCTCGGGCAGCCCGGCCAGCCGCCCGCGCAGCGAGGCGTCCTGGCCGGTGTCGCTGGTCCGGTCGGAGCGCGGGGCCGGGGCCTGAGCGGCGACGAGGTCGGCGAGCAGCGGCGACACCGGGCTGGACGCCCGCTGCGCCGCGCGTACGCCGGTGACGTCGAGCCCGGTGGGCACGAGCACCGTGCGCCCGGTGGCGAGGGCCGCGTCGAAGAGCGCGAGGGCCCGTGCGGTGGGCATCGGCGCCAGCCCCTCGCGGCTCATACGTGCCAGGCCCCGCCGGTCCAGGGTGCCGCCCATGCCGCCGTCCTCCGCCCACAGTCCCCAGGCGAGGGAAGTGGCGCACAGGCCGTGTTCGCGGCGGTGGTGGGCGAGCGCGTCGAGGAAGGCGTTGGCGGCGGCGTAGTTGGCCTGTCCGGCGGTGCCCAGGGTGCCCGCCACGGAGGAGAACAGCACGAACGCGGACAGGTCGGCGTCCCGGGTCGCCAGGTGGAGGTTCCACGCGCCATCGGCCTTGGGGCGCAGCACCGTGTCCAGCCGGTCCGGGCCCAGCTCGGTGACCACGCCGTCGTCCAGGACGCCCGCGCAGTGCACCACCGCGCCGAGTGGGTGGTCGTCGGGCAGGGTAGCCAGCAGCGCGGCCAGGGCCTCGCGGTCGCCGACATCGCAGGCGGCGACGGTGGCCTCGGCGCCGAGAGCCGTCAGCTCCTCGATGAGGTCGCCCGCCGCTTCGGGGCCGCTCCGGCTGGTCAGCAGCAGCTTCCTGACCCCGTACCGGGTCACCAGGTGACGGGCGAGGAGGGCGCCGAGGGCGCCGGTGCCGCCGGTGATGAGCACCGTGCGGTGTGCGTCGAAGGTGGTGGCGGTGGCCGTGCCTGATGTCAGAGGGGTAAGACGGGGGACGAGTAACTGACCCTCGCGTACGGCCAGTTGGGGTTCCCCGGTGGACAGCGCCGCCTCGATGGCCTGCGCGTCATCGACGTCGATGAGGGTGCACCGGCCCGGGTGCTCGGACTGGGCCGAGCGGATCAAGCCCCATACCGAGGCCGCCACCGGATCGATGCCACGACCAGGGGTGTCAGGCTCGGTGGCCACCGCGCCCTCGGTGAGGAGCACCAGGCGGCAGTCAGGACCCCCGTCCGCCAAAACAGTCTGCAGCAGGTCCAGGGCGTGGCGCGTCGCGGCGCGTGCGGCCTCGGCGCCGCCTCCTGCGGCCCGGGTGAACCGGGCGACGACCGTCTCCGGCCGGGCCGCACCGGACCGCAGCGCCGTACGCAGGGCCTCGGCGTCCGGGTATGTCACCACCGCCGCGCCGAGCGCTGCCAGCCCGTCGCCCGCGTCCCCGACCACGGCCCATCCCGCCGCCGCCTCGGGGGACACGGCGGTGTCCGGTGGCGTGGCCACCGCGCGCCAGGTGACCTCGTGGAGCGCGCCGTCGCGGTCGGGCCTGGCGGCGGCGAGCTGCTCGGGGCCGACCGGGCGCAGGACGAGGGAGTCGACGGTCAGGACCGGCGCACCGGCCGGGTCCATGACCCGTAGCGCGACCGCGTCGGCCGCGAGGGGCGCGAGGCGGACCCGCAGGGCGCGTGCGCCCGTCGTGTGGAGGGTCACGCCGTTCCAGGAGAACGGCACATTGAGCGTGCCGTCCTCGGAGGCGCCCGCCGCCAGGGCGAGCGGGTGGAGCGCGGAGTCGAGCAGCCCGGGGTGGACGCCGTAGTGGCCGGGGGCCGTGCCCGAGTCCAGGGCGACCTCGGCGTAGAGCACGCCGTCGCCGTCCCGCCAGGCGGCCGTGAGCCCCTGGAAGAGCGGGCCGTAGCCGAAACCGGCGTCGGCGAGCCGCCGGTAGAAGCCGTCGGTGCCGAGGGGTTCGGCGGAGGCCGGTGGCCAGGCCGTGTCGGCGGGTTCGGCGGAGGCCGGTGGCCAGACCGTGTCGGCGGGTGCGGCGGTGTCCTCGGGGTCGGCGGCGCCGAGCGCGCCCGTGGCGTGGCAGGTCCAGTCGGCTCCCGGCGGGGCGTCCTCGGGCCGTGAGTGGACGGCGAAGGTACGCCGCCCCGCGTCGTCCGCAGCCCGTACGAGGACCCGCAGCTGGAGGGCGCCCTGCTCGGGCAGCGCCAGGAAGACGTGGTGGGTCAGCTCCTCGACGCGGGCACACCCCACCCGCGACGCGGCGTGCAGCAGCATGTCCACGAACGCCACGCCCGGCATGACCGGGGTGCCGAAAACGGCGTGGTCGGCCGCCCAGCCGGGGGTGGCGGCGTTCACCCGGCCGGTCAGGAGCAGCCCGCCCGGATCGGGGAGTTCGGCCGCGGTGGTCAGGATCGGATGGCCGGTGGCCGTCAGCCCCAGGCCACCGGCGCCCACGGTGGGCTTCGGCGTGTCCAGCCAGTAGCGCTCGCGCTGGAACGCGTACGTGGGCAGGTCGACGGCCGGGGGCGGGACCTCGCCGAACAGACGGGCCCAGTCGATGGCGATCCCATGGGTGTGCAGACGGCCGAGAGCGCCCATCAGCGCCTGCGTCTCGTCGCGATCGCGGTGGAGGGTGGGGACGAGGGTGGCGGTGTCGGGGCCGGTGAGGCAGTGGCGGACCATGGCGGTGAGGACACCATCGGGCCCCAACTCCACGTAGTGGGTGACGCCTTCGGCTTCCAGCCGGGTCACCGCGTCGGCGAACCGTACCGTGCCACGCACATGCCGCACCCAGTACTCGGGGTGCGCCACATCGCCATCCGCCATCACCGGGACGCGCGGCTGGTCGTACGTCACGCCCTGGGCGACCTGGCGGAAGTCCTCCAGCATCGGGTCCATCAGGGGCGAGTGGAACGCGTGGGACACCGTGAGGCGGTTCGTCCTGCGCTCACCGAGCCGTTCCACCACAGAGGCCACGGCGTCCTCGGCGCCCGAAAGCACTACGGAGACAGGCCCGTTGACGGCCGCGAGGTCCACTCGATCGGTCAGATACGGGGCCACCTCGTCCTCGGTGGCCTCGACCGCCACCATCGCACCCCCGGGCGGCAGCGCCCCCATCAGCCGCCCCCGCGCCGTGATCAGCGCGGCGGCGTCCGCCAGGGAGAACACCCCGGCGACATGCGCGGCGGCCAGCTCTCCGATCGAGTGACCGGCGACGAAGTCGGGCCGTACGCCCCAGGACTCCACGAGCCGGAACAGCGCCACCTCCACCGCGAAGATGGCGGGCTGGGTGAACTCCGTACGGTGCAGCGCCTCCTCGTCGCCCCACATCACCTCGCGCACCGCAGGGTCGAGTACGGCGCACACCTCGTCGAAGGCGCGCGCGAACACCGGGAACGCCTCGTACAGCCCCCGGCCCATCCCCAGCCGCTGACTGCCCTGCCCCGTGAAGAGGAAAGCCGTCCTGCCGGGGCGGGCGGTGCCGCGCACCAGGGCGGGCGACGGTTCGCCGCGTGTGAGGGCGTCCAGCGCGCGGTCGAACGCCTCGCGGTCGGCCGCGATGGCGGCGGCGCGGTGAGGGAGGTGGGCGCGCGTGGTGGCCAGCGCGTGGCCGATGGCGGCGGGCGTGAGGCCGGGGCGGTCGGCCAGGTGGCCGCGCAGCCGCCGGGCCTGGTCCCGCAGGGCCTGCTCGGACTTGGCGGAGAGCACCCACGGGATCAGGGTCCCGTCAGACGCGCCCTCGTCCTCCCCGCTCTCAGGAGCGGGGGCTTGTTCGACGATGAGGTGGGCGTTGGTGCCACTGATGCCGAAGGAGGAGATGGCGGCACGGCGCGGGTGGCCCTTCTCGGGCCAGGGCCGGGCCTCGGCGAGAAGCCGGATGTCGCCCGTGGTCCAGTCGATGTGCGGGCTGGGCTCATCGACGTGGAGGGTTCTGGGCAGGGTGGCGTGGCGCATGGCCTGGATCATCTTGATGACGCCACCGACACCGGCCGCCGCCTGCGCGTGGCCGATGTTGGACTTCAGTGAGCCCAGCCACAGCGGCTCCGCGCGCCCCTGACCGTAGGTGGCGAGCAGCGCCTGAGCCTCGATGGGGTCGCCCAGGGTGGTGCCGGTGCCGTGCCCCTCCACCGCGTCCACCTGGCCGGGCGTGAGCCCGGCGCCCGCCAGCGCGGCGGTGATGACGCGCTGCTGGGACGGTCCGTTCGGCGCGGTCAGGCCGTTGGACGCGCCGTCCTGGTTGACCGCCGAGCCACGGATGACGGCCAGGACGGAGTGGCCGTTGGCCCGTGCGTCCGAGAGCCGTTCGAGCAGGATCATGCCCGCGCCCTCGGCCCAGATCGTGCCGTCCGCACCGGCCGCGAACGACTTGCACCGGCCGTCCGCGGCCAGCCCGCGCTGCTGCCCGAACTCCACGAACATGCCGGGGGTCGCCATGACCGTGACGCCACCCGCCACCGCCAGCGCACAGTCCCCGACCCGCAGCGCCTGCACCGCCTGGTGCATCGCGACCAGCGACGACGAGCAGGCCGTGTCGATCGTCACCGCCGGGCCTTCGAGCCCGAAGGTGTAGGCGAGCCGCCCCGAGGCGACGCTCGCGGTGGTGCCGGTGAGCAGATAGCCCCCCAGCCCGTCGTCGCCCTCGTGCAGCCGTGGCCCGTACTCCTGCGACATGGCGCCCACGAACACCCCGGTGCTACTGCCGCGCAGCGTGCCCGGATCGATCCCGGCGCGCTCGAACGCCTCCCAGGTGACCTGCAGCAACACCCGCTGCTGCGGATCCATCGCGGTGGCCTCGCGCGGGCTGATGCCGAAGAACTCCGCGTCGAATTCGGCGGCGTCGTCCAGGAACCCGCCGTGCCGGGTGTAGGTCTTGCCCCGCACACCGGGCTCGGGGTCGTACAGGGCGTCCAGGTCCCAGCCCCGGTCGGTGGGGAACCCGGAAATGGCGTCCACACCGCCCTCGACCAGCTGCCACAGCTCCTCGGGGGAACCGGCGCCACCGGGGAAGCGGCAGGCCATGCCGACGACCACGATCGGGTCGTCGGCGTCCACCGCCGATGCGACCGCCCGCCGAGTGGACCCGACGGTCAACGCGTCGTCGCCCAGGGCCAGTTCGCACAGCTTCCGCGCCAGCCGGGACGGGCTCGGATGGTCGAAGACGATGGTCTCCGGCAGCGTCAGCGCGGTGGCGTCCATCAGGTTCTGCCGCAGCTGGACCGCCATCGTGGAGTCCATGCCCAGCTCACGGAACGCCCGGTCGACGTCCACCGTGTCCGTGCTCAGATGGCCGAGCACGATGGCCGTACGCAGCCGCACCAGCGTCAGCGCGCTACGGTGCCGCTCGTCCTCCGTCAGCCCGGCAAGCCGCTCCGACCACGTCGCGTCCGCCGTGCGCTCTGCCGCCCGGTCCTCCCGCTGCGGGGCAGCGGCCCGCGCCACCGGCTCGAAGCCGGTGGACACCTCGGGCCAGTAGCGCTCGCGCTGGAACGCGTACGTGGGCAGCGCCACGCGGCGCGGTGTCCGCCCGGCGAAGACGGCGGACCAGTCCACGGGCAGGCCGCGCACATGCAGCTCCGCCAGCGAGGTCAGCAGCGGCGGCCACGGCGCCTCGTTGCGCCGCAGCGACCCCACGACCAGCGCTTCCGGCAGCGTCTCGCGCAGTCCGAGGGTGAGGACGGGATGCGGGCTCGACTCGACGAACGTGCCGAACCCGGCCTCCGCCATGTTCCGGAGCGTCGTCTCGAAGAGGACGGGCTGACGCAGATTGGTGTACCAGTACGCGGCGTCCAGCCCCGCCGTGTCGATGGTGCTTCCGGTGACCGTCGAGTAGAACGCGATGTCACACGAACGCGGTGCCACCCCCGCCAGCTGCTCCAGCAACCGCTCCCGGATGGCCTCCATATGCGGCGAGTGCGAGGCGAAGTCCACGGCCGGGACGGCCTTCGCCCGGATCCCGTCCGCCTCGCAGCGGGCCAGCAACGCGGCTACCACCTCGGGCGCCCCGGCCACCACCGTGGTCCCGGGCCCGTTGACCGCGGCGACGCTCAGTCCGTCGCCGAAGGGGGCGATGTACGCGGCGACCCGGTCGGCCGGGAGCGGTACCGACGCCATCGCCCCGGTGCCCGCCAGCGTCATGATGGTCCGGCTGCGCAGCGCCACCACCCTGGCGGCGTCCTCCAGGCTGAGCGCCCCCGCGATGTGCGCCGCGGCCACCTCGCCCTGCGAATGCCCCACCACCGCGTCCGGCCGCACCCCCAGCGACTCCCACACCCGGGCGAGCGACACCATCACCGCGAACAGCACGGGCTGGACGACATCCGCGCGCTCCAGCGACGGCGCGCCGGGCGCGCCCGCGAGCGTGTCCAGCAGCGACCAGTCGGTGTGCGGGGCCAGCGCCTCGTGGCACGCCTCGACCGAGGCACGGAAGACCGCCGACGTACGCAGCAGCTCGCGCGCCATGCCCTCCCACTGCGAGCCCTGCCCCGGGAACACCAGCGCCACCTTGCCGTGGTCGCCCGTGACACCCCTGATCAGGCCGGGCATCTCCTCCCCGGCCCGCAACGCCGCCAGCTGCGCGTCGTGGTCGAGCCCGAGCGCCACGGCCCGGTGCTCGAAGTGGGTGCGAGTGCGGGCGAGCGACCAGCCGATGTCGTACGCGTCGGAGCCGGTATCAGCCGTTGGCCGCTCCCGCAGCCGTCCGGCCTGGGCGCGCAGCGCCGCCTCCGTACGGCCGGACACCAGCCACGGCGCCAGCGGGATCACCGGCTCGCCGCCGCTCTCCGAAGCCTCCGGCGTGGCCCGCTCCGGCCCCTCGGCGACCACCAGGTGGCAGTTCGTCCCGCCCACGCCGAACGAACTCACCCCGGCCAGCAGCGGCGCGTCCGGCCACGGCCCGCACTCGCTCTGGACCCGCAGGTTCAGCGCCTCGGGGTCGATACGGGGATGCGGTGTCGCGTAGTTGAGGCTCGCCGGGATCTCCCGGTGGCGGATGCTCAGCGCCGTCTTGATCAGCCCGACGATGCCCGCCGCGCCCTCCAGATGCCCGACGTTGGTCTTGGCCGAGCCGACGAGCACGGGCGAGCCCGCGGGCCGCGCGCTGCCGTACGCGGCGCCCACGCCCGCCGCCTCCAGCGGATCGCCCGTCGGTGTGCCCGTGCCGTGCAGCTCCACGTAGCGCACCCGCGCCGGGTCCACCCCCGCGTCCTCGCACGCCTGCCGCGCCACCGCCGCCTGCGCCTCGGCGCTGGGTACGGTGAGCCCGTCGGTGGCGCCGTCGTTGTTGACCGCGCTGCCGACGATGACCCCGTACACCGTGTCCCCGTCGCGCACCGCGTCCACCAGCGGCTTCAGCACGACGACCCCGCCGCCCTCACCGCGTACGTAGCCGTTGGCCCGCGCGTCGAAGGTGAAGCAGCGCCCGTCCGGCGACAGCCCGCCGAACCGCCCGGCCACCTCGGCGCTCTCGGGCGCGAAGTTGAGCGCCACACCGCCCGCCAGGGCGAGGGTGCACTCGCCCCTGCGCAGGCTCTCCACCGCCAGATGCACCGCCACCAGCGACGACGACTGCGCGGTGTCCACCGCGAGGCTCGGGCCGCGCAGACCCAGCGCGTACGAGACCCGGTTGGCGATGACACCCCGGTTCAGCCCCGGCAGCGAGTGCTGGGTGATCGCGCCGCCGCGCCGCGCCACCGCCGCGTAGTCGGCGGCGATCGCCCCGACCATCACACCCGTCGCGGTGGAACGCAGCGTCTCCGGGACGATGCCCGCGTCCTCCAGCGCCTCCCATGCCAGTTCGGCGAACAGCCGCTGCTGCGGGTCGATCGCCACCGCCTCGCGTGGCGAGATGCCGAAGAACGCCGCGTCGAACGCGTCCACCCGGTCCAGGAAACCGCCGTGGCGCAGCCCGGCCCGATGCCGCTCCCCGTCGTCCGGGAGCCCCTCGTCCGGCAGCACCGTGTCCGGGTCCCAGCGGTCCGGCGGGACCTCGGTGATGGCGCTGCGGCCCGCGCGCAGCAACTCCCAGAAGGCACCGGGGTCCGGTGCCTGGGGGAGGCGGCACGACACGCCGGTGATTGCGATGGCATCAGTACCGTGAACAAGATCACTCGTCATGGTGGCGAGTGCCTCCCTCATCGCGCGCTGTCGAAAACGCCGGGCTGGCGTTCGTCCTGAGGGACGATCCTCGGCGCCGCCACTCACCCCTAGCTACCCGTAGAGCCCCCTAGGAGGCCGCCACTCAGGCGGCGACGGCGCCGCAGAACAGCGAAGTCCGCCGGCCCCGCCGGGAAACGGGACAGGCGGACGACGGCCCTCACCGGGGCGCTGACGGGTCAGGCGGACTCGTAGCTGACCGCGTGGGCCCCCTGCAACAGCTGCTCGCGGTTTCTGATGCCCATCTTGCGGTACACCCGGGTCAGATGCTGTTCCACGGTGCTGACGGTGATGAACAGCTTGTCGGCGATCTCGCGGTTCGCGTACCCCTGGGCGGCCAGCATGGCGACGCGCCGCTCCGACTCGCTGAGCCCGCCGAAACTGTCCTGGTCGGCACGGTCGTCACCACGGGACTCCGCGCTCCCGCGCGTGCCGATGCTCCGTGGCGCGGACGTCGGAAGCAGCGCCTGGCACAGGGGCTCCGCCTGGCAGCTCTTGGCGAGCCGCCACGCCCGCCGCGCGGTCGGCCGCGCCCGCTTGTCCCCCAGCTGCTGGTACGCGCGGCTCAGATCGGCCAGCACGGCGGCCGCCTCGTACCGCGCGCCACTCACCTCCAGCAGGCGGAACGCGTCCCGCAGGATGGCGGGTTGCTGGGCGGTGGGCTGGACCAGGGCCAGGCCGTGCAGGGCCATCCCGCGCGACCGGCTGAGCCCGGTGTCCGGCCTCGCGAGCTGCTTCTCGACGAGCCGGGCCGCTCGCTCCCGGTCACCCAGCCGCAGCCACGCCTCCGCCTCGCCCAGCCGCCACGGCGCCACGGTGGGCGTGTCGACGTTCCAGCGGAGCATCAGACTGCCGCACCCCTGGAAGTCGGACAGCGCCAGATACGTGTTGCCGGTGGCGAGATGGTGGCGGCCGCGCGCGTACAGATAGTGCAGCCCGGCGCGGGTCAGGAACAGCTCGGGCGGCGGCTCCGGAGTCAGATACCCGGCCGCCGCCTGATGATCGCCCATCGCGGTGTGCGCCTCGATCAATATGGCCAGCGCCAGCGCGCTGCTGACGTTCCACCTCGGCCCCGACAGCCGGGCGTACGCCGTCTCCGCCTGGCGCACGGCGTCCGCCAGCCGTCCGCGCCGCAGTGAGACGAGCGCGCCTACGCAGGCGATCTGCGCCCGCCACGCCGGGGCGTCATGGCGCCCCGCGTCGCCCGCCAGATGATCGTGCCATCTGGCCGCGGCGTCCAGCTGATCCGCGTAGCACAGCGCCAGCAGCGCCTTCGGCAGGCTGCTGAGCTGCGAGGTCACCGCGTTCGGGCTGGCCTGGAACACCTGCTGGGCCAGGGCGATGGCGTACTCGTCGGCACCCCGCTCCAGGACCAGGGCGAGGGCGTGGCGGGCGCGCAGCTCGGAGTGGGACATGGCCGGGGCCGCGGTGGCGGGCAGCGGACGGCTCAGCCGGTCGAGCACGCCGGGGACCTCCGAGGCCATGAGCATCCGGGTGCCGTGCAGCGCGGTCGCCATCTCCTCGTCGCCGTCGTTGAGATGCTCCACGGTCATCAGGGCGTCGTCGAAGCTGAGGTGGAACAACATGCCCTCGGCGGCCCACAGCGCGTCGTACCCCGTCAGCTTTCCTTCCAGGATGGGTGCCTTGAGCGCGAGGAAGTGCGGCGCCGAGTCGGCGGGGCGCAACTGCCACTGGCCGCACGCGTACTGCGACTTCACGGACAGCCGCTGCGTCTCGTCCGAGCAGCATTCGCGGGCCAGCTCCAGACACCGGATGCCCCGCTGGACATCGCCGTCGTCCAGGGCCTGGCAGGCGGCCTCCCGCAACACGCCCAGCACCCAGTCCTCGTGCAGCGGACCGGCGCCGAGCAGCTGCACGGCGACCGCCTGGGGCGGCGCCCCGCTGTCGTACAGCAGGCGCGCGGCGCGATACCGCAGCGCCGTCGCCTCGTCGTGCGGCATCTCGCCGAGGACCGCCTGCCGTACGCCCCCGTGCCGCAGCCGCGCACCGCTGAGCACACCGATGCCGGTGAGCAACCGGAGATAGCGCTTGAGCAGTTCGGTGTCGATGCCGCTCAACCGGCTCAGCAGCAGGGGCGTGGCCGCCTCGTCCAACAGCGCCACACACCGGGCGAGAAGCACCGCGCGCGGGCCGATCCGGTGCAGATACGCGAGGACCGCCTGATGGAAGACGGGCCCGATCGATATCCCGCCCTCGGGGAGCGGCGGGGTCCCGTCGCCCTCCGACGGGCCCACGCCGCCCGTGGATTCGGGCGTGGCGCGCAGCCGGTGTTCCTCGATGAGCGCCTGTGCGAGCAGCGGATTGCCACCGCTCAGGGCGTGGATCTCGGTGATGAGCCGGTCCGAGGGCGGGGACGGCGCCAGCTCCCTGACACCCGCCCGCGACAGCGGCCCCAGATGGAAACGGCGCACGCTCGTCCGGTACAGCAGGTCGTGCAGGATGCGCGGTGGCTGCTCCTCGACGGTGACACCGCGCGTGAACACCAGTGCGAGGCGGAGCCGGGTCAGGCGCTGCGCCACGTAGCGCAGAGCGGAGAGGCTGGAGGTGTCGGTGTGCTGGATGTCGTCCACCGTGATCAGCAGCGGACGCCGGGCCGCCAGACCGGCGATGATCTGGTACGTGCGCTGCGCGGCGGCCAGCGGGTCGTCCTCGGCCACCGGCGGGGCGGAACGCGCGTCGATCGCGTGGAAGAGCTGGGCGACGGCGCTGTACGGGACCTCGCGCTCATGGGGCGAACTCACCACACCGAGCACCGTGCTGCCCGCCGCGGTGGCCCGTTCCGCCAGTGCGTTGAGCACCGTGGTCTTGCCCATCGCCGTCGAACCGCTGACCGCGGCGATGGCCCCCCGGCCGCGCGCGGACTGCATCAGGAGATCATCGAGCTGATCCAGTAATTTTCTTCGTTCCACCAACACTGCTGAGCTTCCCCCTGTCGGCGTCATGGAGCACGAAGCCGGTTCCGCTTTCCAGCATGCCCGGAAACGGAACGGACTCGTCAATGCTGGAAGTTCGTGACCTGCATTCGGTCACTATCCGGGCGGTAGGATATTCGGCGCGACGCCGCTGAACACCCCTTGGTCGTGTTCCTAGGGAAATCTTAGTCATGGAACCCGCCGGTATCCGGGAAGAAGGCCCGGTCAGGTCGTTGCGGACTGATGAATTCCCTGCACGTGTCGCGCTCGGATCATGGAAATGCCAAAGCAGTAGAGAAACAGGGTATTTTGTTGTAGACACCCGTCACGCACGGGGACCAGAAGCAATGGTCCCGGACACGGCGAAGGCCGCGGCGGGTTCCGCCGCGGCCTCGGGTGATGGCTCAGCCGTCAGTCCTGGTACACCTTGTTCTTGCCCGCGCCGCCGGAGAGCGTGTCCGTGCCCTTGCCGCCGTACAGCGTGTCGTCGCCGGTGTTGCCGTACATGGTGTCGTTGCCGTCCTCGCCGTACAGCGTGTCGTCGCCCTTGCCGCCGTATACGAAGTCGTTGTCGGACCCGGCGCGCAGGATGTCGTTCCCGTCGTCGCCGTACAGGTTGTCGGCCTCGCCGGTTCCGGTGAGGGTGTCGTTCCCGGCGTCGCCTCGGCACTCGTACGAGCACGCGCCGACGATGGTGTCGTCTCCCTCGCCGCCCCGGACGCCCATGCCGTCGCCGCCCTCGATGCGGTCGTCGCCGTCCTCGCCCTGGAATGCGTTCTGCCCGGTGCCCTTGAGGACATCGGCCCCGGCGCCGCCTCGGAGCGCGGCGATCGTGCCCGCCTTGCCGTCGACCGTCGCGGTGTCGTTCCCGTCGCCCAGGAACAGCTCGAAGGTGGTCGAGTCGTCGGAGCCCAGCGGCTCGGCGATGACGCACTGCACGACGGTGTGATCGGCCGCCGAGGGGTACTTGCAGGCGTCCCACTGCGCCGCCGACGGGTCGATGCCCATACCGGCCTGGTCGCGGAAGGTGATGAGGAAGTCGCCGCCGAACTCGGAGGGGTCGACGTCGATGTTCTCCGTGGAGACCGTCACCCTGTTCGTCTGCCCGGCGGTGGCCAGGTACGAGAGCACGCCGTCCTCGTGGGTGAGGGTGGTCTGGGCCGCCGTGGACGAGGTGGCTGAGGTGTTCGCGGTGTCCGCGTGGGCGGCGGGCGCCCAGAGCGCCGCCCCGCCTAAGACGACGGCGAGCGCGGCGGCGGTGGTGGCGGTGGCGGCGAGGGTTCGGTGCTGAGCCATGCGGAAGTGACCCTTCGGGTAAGTGGCGGTTGATCACCCGCATAGACAGGGCGCCGGGGGACCGGGTTGCCCAGGAAACACCACTTCAGTTGCCTGGGGCGAACATGTCACCGGGGGGCTTCCCGGAGTTCTTCTGAGCGGCCCCGGGAGGCAACCACGGGGCCGGTGAACGGAACGATCAGAGGCCGGTCAGAGATGGAGAAGCGCGGCCGCCGCACCGCGGCTAACGTGACTCCAGCGCATCATGAGACCGGCTCGCGCCACGGCCCGTGCATGGATGGAGACACGATGAGTACGACCATGAGGACGGACACGCCGTCGCCCGCCCCGCACATCGCCGACAGCCACGATCTGATCCGTGTGCACGGTGCGCGCGAGAACAACCTCAAGGACGTCAGCATCGAGATCCCCAAGCGCCGGCTGACGGTGTTCACCGGCGTCTCCGGCTCGGGGAAAAGCTCCCTGGTGTTCGACACGATCGCCGCCGAGTCCCAGCGGATGATCAACGAGACGTACAGCACCTTCGTCCAGGGCTTCATGCCGACGCTCGCCCGGCCCGAGGTCGATGTGCTCGACGGGCTGACCACCGCGATCATCGTCGACCAGCAGCGGCTGGGCGCCGACCCGCGCTCCACGGTCGGCACCGCCACCGACGCCAACGCGATGCTGCGCATCCTCTTCAGCCGCCTCGGCCAGCCGCACATCGGCCCGCCCGGCGCGTTCGCCTTCAACGTCCCCTCGGTCCGGGCGAGCGGCGCGATCACGGTCGAACGCGGCAACAGCAAGGCCGTGAAGGCGACCTTCAGCCGCACCGGCGGCATGTGCCCGCGCTGCGAGGGCCGGGGCACGGTCTCCGACATCGACCTCACCCAGCTCTACGACGACTCCAAGTCCATCGCCGAGGGCGCGTTCACCATCCCCGGCTGGAAGTCGGACAACGTGTGGACCGTGGGGCTCTACGCCCAGTCGGGGTTCCTCGACCCGGACAAGCCGATCCGCGACTTCACCGAGAAGGAGATGCGGGCCTTCCTCCACGGCGAGCCGACCAAGGTGAAGGTCAACGGTGTCAACCTCACCTACGAGGGGCTGATCCCCAAGATCCAGAAGTCGTTCCTGTCCAAGGACCGGGAGGCGATGCAGCCGCACATCCGGGCGTTCGTGGACCGGGCGGTCACCTTCACCGCCTGCCCCGACTGCGACGGCACCCGGCTGAACGAGGGGGCCCGGTCGTCGCGGATCGACGGAATCAACATCGCCGACGCCTGCGCGATGCAGATCAGCGACCTGGCCGCCTGGGTGGGCGGCCTGGCCGAGCCATCGGTGGCGCCGCTGCTCGCCGCGCTGCGGCACACCCTCGAATCGTTCGGCGAGATCGGCCTCGGCTATCTCTCGCTCGACCGGCCGTCGGGCACGCTGTCGGGCGGCGAGGCGCAGCGCGTCAAGATGATCCGCCACCTCGGCTCCTCGCTGACCGATGTCACCTACGTCTTCGACGAGCCCACCATCGGGCTGCACCCCCATGACATCCAGCGGATGAACAACCTGCTGCTGAGGCTGCGGGACAAGGGCAACACGGTGCTCGTCGTGGAGCACAAGCCGGAGACGATCGCCATCGCCGACCATGTCGTGGACCTCGGCCCCGGTGCGGGGACGGCGGGCGGCAGCGTCTGCTTCGAGGGCACCGTCCAGGGGCTGCGGACCGGTGGCACCATCACCGGTCGCCACTTCGACGACCGGGCCGCCCTCAAGGAGACGGTACGGACACCCAGCGGCACCCTGCCGATCCGTGGCGCGAGCGCGCACAACCTGCGGGACGTCGACGTCGACATCCCGCTCGGGGTGCTGGTCGCCGTCACCGGCGTGGCGGGCTCCGGCAAGAGTTCGCTGCTGCACGGCTCACTGGTGGCCGGTCCGAAGGCCGCCGAGGAGGGAGTGGTGGCGATCGACCAGAGCGCCATCCGTGGCTCCCGGCGCAGCAACCCGGCGACGTACACAGGTCTGCTCGAACCGATCCGCAAGGCGTTCGCCAAGGCCAACGGCGTGAAGCCCGCGCTGTTCAGCGCCAACTCCGAGGGCGCCTGCCCGCACTGCAACGGCGCCGGTGTCATCTTCACCGACCTGGCGATGATGGCCGGTGTCTCCACCACCTGCGAGGAGTGCGACGGGAAGCGGTTCCAGGCATCGGTCCTGGACCACCACCTCGGCGGCCGCGACATCAGCGAGGTGCTGGCCATGTCGGTGGCCGAGGCCGAGGAGTTCTTCGGCGCGGGTGAGGCCCGTACGCCCGCCGCGCACCGCGTCCTCGGCCGCCTCGCCGACGTCGGGCTCGGCTACCTCAGCCTGGGCCAGCCGCTCACCACGCTGTCCGGCGGTGAGCGACAGCGGCTCAAGCTGGCCACGCACATGGCCGACAAGGGTGGTGTCTACGTCCTCGACGAGCCGACCACCGGTCTGCACCTCGCCGATGTCGAGCATCTGCTCGGCCTGCTCGACGGGCTGGTGGACGCCGGTAAGTCGGTCATCGTCATCGAGCACCACCAGGCGGTGATGGCACACGCCGACTGGATCATCGACCTCGGCCCCGGCGCGGGCCACGACGGCGGCCGGATCGTCTTCGAGGGCACCCCCGCCGACCTCGTCGCCGCCCGCTCCACCCTCACCGGCGAACACCTGGCGGCCTACGTCGGCGCCTGACCGGGGCGTTACGAACTGCCGATGCTTGCGCATCCACGGGGTGGACTTCGTGTCCTGCCAGCCGCCCAGCTTCTCCTGCTCGTCCTTGACGGCGGCGCCTACCGCGCCGCGATGCGCCGCCACGGGCTGGAGTCCACGGCGCGGGTGATCCCCGGTGCCCATACGGAGGAGACCCTGACGCGGGCGGGCGCCGATTGGCCCTGTACGCGGTGCGGTTCGCCGTGGAACGGCTGGACGACGGCGCGCCGGAGCCACGGGAGGCCGTGCTGGACCCGAAGCTGGTGGTACGAGGCACCAGCGCGCCACCCCGCCCGCAGGACTACCTCGCCGTCAGCGCGGTGACCAGTTCGTCCAGCCCGTTGAACCGCCCGTCGAAGGCATCGGAGCCGGTCGGCGGATCCCCGGCCGGTCGCCTGACGTAGGCGGTGCGCATGCCCCTCGCCCGGGCGCCGCGGAGGTCCCAGGCGTGGGCGGCCACCATGAGTACGCGTTCGGGTGGGCATCCGGCGGCGTCGATGGCCAACTGGTAGACCTCCGGCGCCGGTTTGTAGGCCAGGACCGCTTCGGCGGACAGGGCTTGGTGCCAGCGCAGCCCGGCATGGGCGTTGAGGCGCAGCAAGGCGGTGCGGCTCGCGTTGGAGAGCCCGAGCAGGGGGAAGTGTCGCGCGAGCCGTTCGAGACCGGCGGCGGAGTCGGCCCACGGAGGCAGCCGCTGCCCCGCCGTGGCCAGCCGGGCGATGGTCGCGGGATCGGTGAGTCCTGCACGGTCGGCCACCCGCCCGGCGGCCTCCGCGTCGATGATCTCGGTATTGGCGTACGCGCGGTGCCCTTGCCCGATGCGTCGCTGCTCGCACTCGACGTGCTGCTGCCACACGGTGAGCAGCGCGTCGACGGCCGCGTCGTCGGACGGGGCGTCGCACGCGTCGTCGGACGCGGGCAGCGCGTCGCGCAGGGCCGCACGCAGCCCGCCGGGTTCGTCGACCAGTGTTCCGAGGATGTCGAAGACGACGACCTCGATGCCGTGGATCTCGGCCATGCGCCCTCCTGCGTTCGTGCTGGCGTCACCAGCTCAGCCGGTGACGACCTTGTCACCGGCCCCGTCACCGGTCAAGATGGTGACGTGAAATTCGCATTCGTGAGCGGTGACCCAGCCCTCGACCTGGCCGGCACCGTGGGGTCGCGCCGGGGCGAGCCCATCGACGTCCTGGCCGCTCCCGCCGACCTGGAGCGGTGGGTGGCCCAATGCGACGCGCTCCCCGAACGGGTCATCGCCGACTCCGCGACGTTCGAGTCCGCGCTGTCACTACGCGAAGCGATCTACCAACTCGCTCTCGATCGCGTGCTCCATCGGGCCTTCGACCCGGGCAGCCTCGAGATCGTCAACGGCGCGGCCGCCGGGCCGGTGCCCACGATCGAACTCGGCGACGCGGGGCTGCGGATCTCGGGCGACCTCCCGGCAGTGCTCGTCCACATCGCCAGAAGCGGTATCGCCGTGCTCGCCGATCCCCACGCCTGTCTCAAGGAGTGCGGTCGCGGTGGCTGCACCCGCATCTATCTCGACCGTTCGCGCGGTGCCAGGCGTACCTGGTGCGGGATGGACGAGTGCGGCAACCGCGTCAAGGCAGCGGCCTATCGCGCCCGCAAACGGGCCGCGGCCACGGCGGCCGTTCGCCGGTGAGGTGCGTGCGATCTCAAGAGGGACCGTGGGGGCGGATCCTGGCGACCCCGGCGTAGGCCCACACCCGTGCCGGGTCGTAGCCGAGCCCGTCCTCCGGCCGTGGCGCCGGGCCGAGTTCGGGATGCCACTCCGGCAGCCGTACCACTCCGGGCTCCACCGGATGTGTCCCGTCGAACAGCCGGAGGATGTCGGCGTGGTCGCGCAGCACCATGGGCGCGGCCACATCGCGCTCGGCGTAGACGGCGGCCCCGGCCGATGTGGTGGGGGAGTAGTCGCCGGTCGCGTGGGACAGCGCCAGGTAGCTGCCGTCCGGCAGCGCGTCGCAGTACGTGCGGATGAGGGCGGCCGGGTCCGCCTCGTCGGGGACGAAGTGCATGACCGCGGAGAGGATCAGCGCGATGGGCCGGTCCCAGTCGAAGATGTCCGCCGCGCGCGCCTCGCCGAGCACCGCGGCGGGCTGGTGCAGATCCCCGTGCCGGTAGGCCACACGGCCCGCCGGTCCGGACGTCAGCAGCGCCCTGGCGTGCGCCAGCACGATGGGATCGTTGTCCATGTAGAGCACCCGGCAGGCCGGGTCCACCCGCTGCGCCACCTCGTGCAGATTGGGTGAGGTGGGCACCCCCGTGCCCAGGTCGAGGAACTGCCGCACCCCCGCCGTCTCCGCCAGATACCGCACCGCCCGGTGCATCCACGCCCGGTTCCCCCGCGTGCTGTCCCGCACCTGCGGCGTACGGCGCAGCACCTCTTCGGCCGCCTCCGCGTCGACCGAATAGTGGTCCTTGCCGCCGAGGTAGTAGTCGTACATCCGGGCGGGATGCGGCCGACCCGTGTTGATCTGCTCGGGCGCGAAGCCGAGTGTCTGCGGGGTCTGGCCATCGGCGGGCATCGGGGCTCTCCTCGGAAAAGGACAGGAGCGGAAGTACGGTCCTGCGTAGGGTATGTGGTCCGCGCCGATCCGAACGTCCGTTTCGCCTGGGAGGCCCAGACATGGCCAGTAAGTTCAGTGAGCTTGCTATCGACTGTGCCGATCCCCACGGTCTCGCCCGGTTCTGGTGCGCGGTCCTCGGCTACGAGGTGCGAGACGAGGACGGCGAAGGAGGCGGTGACGACGAGGTCGTCTCGATCGGCTCCCCGCTGGTGCCGGAAGGCAGGGACCGCCCTGGCCCGGTGCCACCGACGCTGACCTTCGCGCGGGTGCCCGAGGGCAAGACCGTCAAGAACAGGCTCCACATCGACATCAACCCCACCGACCGGGAGCAGGACGAAGAGGTCAGGCGCCTGCTCGACCTGGGTGCCCGGCACACCGATGTCGGTCAGAAGGGCGACGAGAGCTGGGTCCCGCTGGTCGACCCGGAGGGGAACGAGTTCTGCGTCCTCGCGGGCCGCCGCCCCTGATTCGGAGCGCTCGTGCTGGCGCTGGACGCCGTCGCGTACGGCCAGTGTCGCAGCGGAGGCGACGACTCGGAGTGCGCCCACAGCGGTGGCTGGTTGATTCCCTAGATCTTCGCGCGCACGGTGCCCCGAAGTGTGTTCGTGCTGCACGCAGTGAGACGATGCGCCCTCCGAAACGATCTTCAACTGAAACGGAGGGCGAATGCATAAACGTCGTGGAACCGTGACCCGTCGCTGGAAGGTGGCGGCGGTCGCGTCCACGGTGGCCGTGTCGATCGCGGTCCCGGTGGCGGTGGCTCAGGCCTCGACCGAGCCGCCGGAGGTCAGCGCCAAGGGCGCGTACCTGCTCGACACCGGTTCCGACGAGGAGCTGATGGCCAAGGACGCCGACACCAAGCGTCCGATGGCGAGCACTACGAAGATCATGGCCGCGCTCGTGGTACTCGAGTCCAAGGACGTGGATCTCAACAAGCAGGTCACCGTCAAGCAGGACTACCGGGACTATGTGACGTCCTCGGAAGCCAGTACGGCGGACCTGCAGGTCGGCGACAAGCTGACCGTCAACCAGCTGCTGTACGGGATGATGCTCCCGTCGGGCTGTGACGCGGCGATGGCGCTGGCCGACACGTTCGGCAGCGGTGACACCGTGGCCGACCGCACCAAGTCGTTCGTCTCCAAGATGAACGCCAAGGCGAAGGATCTGGGGCTCACCAACACCCACTACGACTCCTTCGACGGTGTCTCGGCGAACAGCGACAACTACTCCACGCCGCGCGACGTGGCGGAGCTGACGCAGCGGGCGATGGAGAACTCCACCTTCGAGACGGTCGTCAAGTCGGTGTCCACCAAGCAGGAGGCACCGGCGGCCAACGGCCGTACCCGGTACTACTCCTGGGACAACACCAACCGCCTCCTGGGCTCGTACAAGGGAGCGATCGGGGTCAAGACGGGTACCACCACCCCTGCCGGTCCCTGTCTGGTGTTCGCCGCCAAGCGCGGCGACCGCACGGTCGTGGGAGTCATCCTCAACGACGCGGCGAACCGTTACCCGGACGCGCAGAAGATGCTCGACTTCGCGTACGACGTCGACACCGAGGTGAAGTGGCGCAAGCTTCCGAAGGACGCTCAGCGGGACTGACCTGAAGATGTGCGGTGTGGTGCCCCGGCCGGATTGTTTCCGGCCGGGGCACCAGTGTTTCAGCGGCAGGTGCTTCAGCTCTCGGTGTCGAGCTGGTGGCCGAGCAGGTGGAGTGGCGCCGCGCTCACCCCGGCCGCCTCGACCGCCTCCCAGTAGGCGTGTGCGTGGGAGGCGTCGACCAGCCCGTGGACCAGTGGCAGGCCAGGCACGGCGGTGTGCAGCAGGGATTCGAGCCGACAGGAGGCGACCGTACCCGGCAGCCAGGCCTGTGCCGCGTAGCCGGAGGCGGCTGCCGGTGGCAGGTCGTCGGCGATGTGCCGCTCGGTGGCGCCGACCGAGAGCAACCCGCCCCCGACCGTCAGCACATCGCGCCGTCGCCGCATCCGGTCGAGGGCGCGTGCGGTGTCGAAGCAGTGCGGGAACGAGTCGTCGACCACGACGGCGCCGGGGCGCAGCCGGTCGACGTCGAGGACGGCCGTACCTCCGCTGACGGCCGTGACGATCAGATCGGCCTCGTACACCACATCGGGCAGGGGCAGGTCCGGGGCGGACTCGGCCGTCTCCACCGGCCCGGCCAGCTCGCTCCCGCGCCCGCTGCCGCGCCCGCGCCCGCGCAGATCCCCGGCGAGCGCGCGCAGGCGCGGCGCGCTGCCCGCGAGGTCGCACAGCACCAGGCGGGCGGGTGGCCGCTGGGCGCTGCTGAGCAGCAGGTTGAGGGACGAGGTGCCGATCGAGCCGAGGCCGACCATGGCGACGGTCAGGTCCCCGAGGTCGCGTCCTCGCGTTGCGAGCGCGGCGTGGACGGTCTTGACCACGGACACGGCGGTGGCCGCGTGGCCGGTGGTGACCGTCGTCGCCCCGCCGGTGGCGCGGACCACCTCGAATCCGTAGCCGGTGTACGCGGGGATCATCCCGGCCAGCGAGACACAGCGCGCGCCGAGCGTGGCGGCGTGGTCGACGGCGCGGGCGGTGTGGCCGATGAGCCGGTTCCCCGGCGCCAGTTCGTCGGCGAACAGCGGCAGCGACACGAACGCCGAGCGGCCCAGCGGCGTGCTGATCTCCTCCAGCAGGCGGGGGCCGCCGTCCGGGAAGAGCAGGGCCCGCAGACGTTCCCGGGGCAGGGCCGTGGCCGGTACACCGGCGAGCGCCGCCAGTTGTCCGGGCGACGGGAGATAGCCGACGAGCGCGGCGTCCGTGCCGGTACGGGAGGTACGTACGGTACGGCGCGGGCGCGGCGCTACGGCCCCGGTCAGCTCGTCCCGCAGGGCGCGGGCGAACGCGGCCGTGGCCGCCGGGTCGAGGGCGGCGGCCGAGGCCCGCACGGTGACGCGCAAACTGTGCCCGACCGGCCGGACGGCCAGGAACACATCCGTTCCCACCGGGGGCGGGGCGAGTTCCGTGTCGTGGTGATCCCAGTCGAGGGTCAGGGATGTGCCGGTGGGCGGGCCGAGGGCGGAGAAGTCGAGGTAGCTGAAGAGGAACTGGGTGGCGTTCGGCAGGCCATGGCCGTCGGATGGCTGGGTGCCTGTGCCGTACGTCCGGGCGGCGGTGGCCTCCTCCGCGATGCGGCGCAGATCGTCACGGAAGGACGTGGCGGGCGCGGTGTGCTGGTGTTCTTCCGCCACGGCCGGGCGCAGCGGTACGGCGGCTGCCAGCGGGCCGAACACCCGACTGATGTCCGGCAGCGCGTGGTCGCGCCCGGTGACCGCGAGCCCGAGGACGAGGTCCCGTTGGCCGGTGAGGTCGGCCAGGGCCCGGTAGTAGGCGGTCAGGACGGGGGCGTACGGCGTGGCGCGGGCGGTGGCGGCGAGGCGGCGCAGCCCGGCCGTCGCCTCGGCGTCGAGGGTGAAGCGTGCCTCGTGTGTACTGCCGTCCCCGGCGCCCGGGCTCCGCAGTTCGGGCCGCTCGTACGGAGCGTCGTGGCGGGCCGGGTCCTCCGCCTGCCGCAGCAGGGCCACGTAATCGCGGAACGTGCTGCGCAGCGGCGGTAGTTCGGGCTGTTCGCCCCGGTCGAGTTGGTCGTAGACGGCGAGCAGCTCCCGGCCGAACAGGGCCGCGCTGTAGCCGTCGCCGATGAGGTGGTGGGCGTGGACGACGAGCGTGTGCTCGTCGGGGGCGAGTGTCAGCACCCGCAGGCGCAGAAGTGGCCAGGCCCAGGGTTCGAACCGGCGACGGCGTTCGTCGGCGATTCGCTCGTCGAGTTCTTCGGGGGAGGCCAGGGTTTCGAAGTCCACCGGGAGCCGCAGCGCGGGCGGCAGTTCCTGCTGGACCGGCGGGCGGGCGCCCGCCGGGAAGACCGTGCGCAGCATGGGGTGGCGGACGATGAGGGCGTCGACCGCGCGCTGGAACAGATCCGCCCGCAGCGGACCGCGCAGCCGCAGCCGGGCGAGCCACGCCGAGCCGGACCCGGGCGCGATGGCCTCGGCGAGCAGGAACCCGCGCTGGGTGGGGGTGAGGGGGTACGGCGTGATGTCTGATTCGGCGGGTGCGGCGGGGGCTTCGTGTACTGCGGCCTTGTCGATCGCGGTGGCGAGCGCGGCGAGGGTGCTGTGTTCGTAGATGACCGTCGGCCTGGGCAGGGCGGTGTTGCGCCGCGCCTCGTCGTCCGTCTTCTCCAAGCGGGCGAACACCTCCAGGACGAGGATGGAGTCGCCTCCGAGGGTGAAGAAGTCGTCCTCGCGGCTCACCCGCGCCACGCCCAGCACCTCGGACCAGATGCGGGCCAGGGTGTGTTCGGTGGGCGTGGCGGGCGGGGCCTTGTCGGTGTCGGTGTCGGTGTCGGTGTTGGTGTCCGGATCCGGCGGCGGTGGGTCGAGACGGCGGCGGTCCACCTTGCCGGTGCCGGTGAGGGGCAGCGTATCGAGGTACCGGAAACGGGCCGGGAGCATGTAGTCCGGCAGGGTGCCGCCCAGATGGGCACGGAGCTGTGCCGGTTCGGCGCGTGGCGTGCCCGGCGCGGATTCCACGAAGGCGGTCAGGCGGCCGTGATGGTGCAGTACGGCGGCCTGTGCGACGGCGGGGTGGGTGTGCAGCACCGCCTCGATCTCGCCCGGTTCGACCCGGTGGCCACGGACCTTCACCTGGTCGTCGAGGCGGCCGTGGAAGTCCAGTACGCCGTCGGGCCGCCTGCTGACCCGGTCGCCGCTGCGGTACCAGCGCCTGCCGTCGCGCTCGGTGAACGCCGCCGCTGTCCGCTCCGGGTCGCCGAGGTAGCCCGGTGTCAGTCCGGTGCCGCCGATGAGCAGTTCACCGGGCTCGTCCGGGGCGCAGTGGTGTCCGTTCTCGGCCACCACTGCCACCTCGGTGCCGGAGATGGGGAGGCCGATCGGCAGTCGGCGTACCTCGTCGCCGGGGCGGGTGTCGATGAGGTGGCAGGTGGCGTTGATGGTGGCCTCGGTGGGCCCGTACAGGTTCGCGATGCGGTGGCCGGGACCGAACAGGTCGTACCAGCGGCGGACATGGGCGGCGGGCAGTGCCTCCCCGCCGACGTGGATCCAGCGCAGCGCCGACAGATCGGGCCGGGGCGCGCCGCGCCGCACTTTGGTCTCGGCGGCGGTCAGCAGCCGTTCCCACAGGGTCGGCACCGAACTCCACACGGTGATCCGGTCTCGTACGACCCGGTCCAGCAGCGCTTCGGGGTCGCGGACGAGGTTCCGGGGCAGCGTGTGCACGGTGGCTCCGACGAGCAGCGGTGCCAGCAGCTGGCGTACGGACGCGTCGAAGCACACGGAGGCGGTCTGGGCGAGCCGGTCGCCCGGCCGGTAGCCGAAGGTGGCCACGGCCCAGTCCAGGTAGTTCGCCATCGCCCGGTGGGTGATGGGTACGGCCTTGGGGCGGCCGGTGGAGCCCGAGGTGAAGATGGTGTAGGCGATCGCGTCGGGGTCGGTGGGTGCGGGCTCTTGTGTGATGGCGGGGGCGGGCGATGGATCGTCGATGGCGACCGCCGTCGCTTTGTCGAACGCGTCGGCCGTGGCGCGGGTGGCGGTGTGGCACACCACGGTCCGGGCCGTCGACCGGTGCAGCTGGTCGGCGAGGCGCGCGGTGGGGTGGGCGGCGTCCAGCGGCACCCATCCGGCCCCGGCCCGCAGGATGCCGACCACGCCGACGACGGTGTCGGCGCCCGGCTCGGTGAGCAGACCTACCAGGTCCCCGGGGGTGACGCCGTGGGCGCGGAGGCGGGCGGCGAGCGTGGCGGACGCCTGGTCGAGTGCCGCGTAGGTCATGGTGGCTTCGCCGGTGTCCACCGCGATGTGGTCGGCCGCCGCGTGGAAGCGGGCGCATAGGCGCTCGACGATGCCTTCGCGCTGGGTGAGTGTGGCGGATGTGGCGGGTGTGGCGAGTTCGGTGAGGTCCGCGAGGTGTTCGCGGGCCAGGCGTTCCACGGTGGCCGGGGTGAACAGCCGGGCCGGGAAGTTCCAGGAGAAGTGGAGGGCTCCGTCGCTCTCCCAGCACAGCAGCCCCAGGCGCGTGGCGGCGGAGGCGGTGCGCGCGGCGGTCGGGCGTACCGTGACCGGACAGTCGGGGTCCGTGGTGGCCGGGAAGCGGGCGAAGCTGAACCCCGCCGGGGAGGCTGCGCGCGGGCGTGCCCCCGTGGCGGGCAGCAGCCGGGCGATGTCGAGGCCGGTGAGGCGCGCGTGCCGCTCGGCGTCCAGCCAGCTGTCGCGCAGCCGCTGCGCCAGGGCGGGCACCGGTTCGTCCGGGCCGACGGTGGCCAGGAGCGGCAGCGTGTCGGCGAGCGGGCCGACCAACCGGTCGAGCCCGGCGAGCCGCAGCTCACGGCGGGCGCGGGCGACGTTGACCGCGATATCGCGCTGCCCGCTCCACCGGGCCAGGCAGCGTGCGTACGCGGCCAGCAGCAGATGGAACAGCGAGACGCCGTGGGCGGCGGCGCAGGTGCGCAGCGCGGCGGTGAGGCCGGGGTCGGTGGCGACCTGGTGTGCGGTGAGTGGCGCGACGGGGGCCGTGTCGGGGGCGGCTGCCCAGGGCAGGTCCAGGGGGCGTGTGCGGTCGGCGAGCAGGTCGTGCCAGTAGCGGCGGTCCTCGGTGGCCTCCGGGGAGGACCGTTCCGCGTCGAGGGCGGCGGCGTATTCGGCGAAGTCGGTGCGGGGTGGTGGTAGTTGGGGTGTGCGGCCGTGTGCGAACGCCGTGTAGACCGACCACAGTTCCTCGCCGAGGACGTTGACGCTGAAGCCGTCCGCGGCGGCGTGATGCAGGACGAGCAACAGGTGCGCTAGGTCGGCGCGCTCGCGCACCAGTACGGCACGTACGGGCGCCTCGGCGGCCAGGTCGAAGGGCCGGTTGCACAGCGCCTCCTCCAGGTCGGCCAGCGGGCCGTCGTCGGCGTCTCGTACCTCGTACCAGGAGGGGACGGTGTCCGGCTCGGGCGGCGCCACGCGCTGCGTGGGCGCCGTACCGCCGGGACCGGGCTCGATCCTGACGCGCAGCATCGGATGGCGGTCGGCGAGGAACGCGAGCGCCCGGCCGAGCAGTGCGGTGTCCAGGTCGCCGCCGATGGTCTGGCGCACGAACGCGTACGCGGCGACCTCGGGGTGCAGCCTGCCGCCGGTGTGGAAGGCCAGCTGTACGGGGGTGAGGGGATGCGGGTCCCCGGCGGCGAACGCGTGTGTGCGGTGGTTGTTGGTGGGGTGGTGTGGCGGGTGTGCGTGCGGCTGCGCGCCCGCGTGGTCTTCCGCCAGGTGCGCGGCCAGTTCGCGGACCGTCCGGTACTCGAAGAACAGCGTAGGCGGCAGCACCCGCCCCAGCTCGGCCTCCAGCCGCCGGACGAGGTCCACGGCGGAGAGCGAGTCCAACCCCATGGTGAGGAACGGTTCATCGTCGTCGACCTCGCCGGGCACGCGATGCAGGGCCTCGGCGAGGAGACGGCGCGTGATGTCGGCAATGCGGGGTGGGTCGGGCGTCGAGGCCGTGTCCGCCAGCCGCTGTGAGGCTCCCAGCCCCCCAGCGGCCCCTGTGACGGCCGCCGTTGGCGAGGGCGCGGTGTCGGTGCCGGACGGGTCGGAGCCGACTCCGGGCCTTGCGGGCTCTGCCGCGGCTGTCGTTGGCGACGGTGCCGTGTCGGTCCTGGGTGCGCCTGTTCCGGACGCGACGGCGGTCGCCGGGGCCGGTCCGGACGGGGCGGGGTCGGACGTTGTGAGGGCCGCCATCGCGACGGCCGACGGGGCGGTGCCCGACACTGCGATGGCCGAGCCATCGGTGGTCGACGTGGCGGGAGCCGCGAGGGCGGGGGCAGGGCTGCCGGGGGTTGGCGCGTTGGGCGGCCTCGGGGGCGTCGCCGACTTCACCGGTAGCTCGGCCACCACCAGCTGGGCCGTGTCCATACCGCACGCCGTGTGCAGTGCCGACAGCCCCGCTTCGGTGGTCAGCGGTGCGGGGCCTCGGGGTGCGATGGTGGGCCGGGCGGCCAGGCCGGTGTCGGCGAACGCCGCGAAGTTCAGCGACTGCCACGGCCGCCCGGCGGCCCGTTCGGCGGCGGCGAACGCGTCCAGGAAGGCGTTGGCGGCGGCGTAGTCGCCCAGTGCGCCCGCCAGCCCCGGCAACACGGCGGCGACCGACGAGAACGCCACGCACGCCGCCGGGCGGTGGCCGTGCCGCCACAAGGTGCGCGACAGCAGCAGGCTGCCGCGCACCTTGGCGGCCATGACCTCGGCCATCTCCTCCGGAGACTTGGTCCGCAGCGTGCCGGGGCGCACCACACCGGCGGCGTGGAACACCCCGTCCAGCGGTGGCAGACCGCCCACCAAAGCCTCGACATCGGCTTCAGCCGATACGTCCGCCACGCGGTACTCCACGGTGGCTCCGAGCGCGCCGAGTTCGGCCGTCAGGCCGTCCGCCGCACGGGCCGACCGGCCCACCAGCACCAGGGTCGGTCGGCCACGTCCGGCCAGGTCGCGCGCGAACGCGGCGCCGATGCCGCCAGCACCGCCCGTGATCAGGTACGTGCCGTCGGGCGGCAGCGGCGGCGAGGGCGGCGGACCGGCCGCCACCGCATCGGCCGTACGGACCAGGCGGCGGCCCGCCCGCCATGCCACCGCGCCACCGTCCCCCGGCGCGTGCCGCCCGAGCACCTCCCGTTCCAGCTCGTCGAGCCGGACGTCCAGGGAGTCGTACGAGGACACGTCCACGCTGGACGCGGTGAGACCGGGGTACTCCTCGGGCAACGCGAGCGTCAGGCCGGTCAGCAGCGCCTGGGCAGGGCGGAGGCGTTCGCCATCGGCACCGGTGGTGTGCACATCCTCGGTGACCGTCACCAGATGCCCGCCGTCGCGGCTCATCGGGGTGAACAGGTCCCGCAGCGCGGGCACGGTGGACAGCACGGTGTGCGTCGTGGCGTCGAGGTCCGCCACGGTGGCACAGTCGGTGGCCGGTCCGGCGAACAGTACGGTGACCGGCGGCGACGGCTCAGCGAGGGAAGCGTCGCCCCGCAGGACCGGGATACCGCGCCGCTCCAGGCGGTCGGCCAGGGCGCGGGCCAGTTCCGAGTCCGGCCCGGCCAGCCGTACGGCGTGCGGGGCGTCCGCCGCCGTGGTCAGGGGCGCGTCGCGCCAGGTGAGGCGGTGCAGAAGTGGCGCCGCCACCGGTTCCGGCCAGTACCGGCGGCGCTGGAACGGATACGTCGGCACGGCGACGCGCGCCCGCCCCGCGCCCAAGGCTGCGTGGTCCAGGTCCACTCCGCGTGTCCACAACCGCCCCAGGGCCGTCAGCAGAGCGGGCCAGGCGTCGGTGCCCGCCGTCGTCAACACCTCGGGCGCCGGGCCCGTGCCGCCGCGTCCCGCCGCGACGGAGCGCACCGGACCCGGCAGGGTGGTGCCGGGCCCCAGCTCGAGGAACGTGTCGTACCCGTCGTCCAGCAAACGCTCCACGGCGGCGCCGAAACGCACGGGCCGCAGGGCGTGTTCGCGCCAGTGCGCCGGGTCCAGGGGCGGCTGCCACTCGGTGGTGAGCGTGCTCAGCAGGGGCACCGACGGCGGACGCGCCGCCAGGGCGGCGGCCACGGTGGCGAGTGAGTCGGCCACCGGGAGCATCGCGGGGGAGTGGAAGCCGTGGGAGACCGGCAGGACGCGGGCCGACAGCCCATCGGCGGCCAGTCGCGCCACCCCCCGGTCGATCGCGTCCGGGGTGCCGGAAAGCACCGTCTGATCAGGGGCGTTGACGGCGGCCACGCACAGCGCACCGGCCGATTCGGCCACCACCGCCGCGACGGCCTCCTCCCCAGCGCGTACGGCGGCCATCGCGCCCGGGGCGGCCAAGTCGCGCATCAGGCGGCCCCGTTCGGCGGCGAACCGAACCGCCTCGGCCAGGGTGAGCGCCCCGGCCACGCACGCGGCGGCGATCTCGCCGACGCTGTGCCCGGACACCGCGTCCGGGTTCACGCCCCACGCGCGCAACTGCCGGGCGAGCGCGACGCCGTACGCGACGAGCAGCGGCTGTGCGACCTCCGTACGGGCCACGTCGGCCGGTGCGGCATCGGGGTCCAGACACCACTGGGCCAGCGTGCGCCCGTACACTGGGCCGATCAGCGCGGACGCCTCGTCCATCGTGTGGCGGAACGCGGGCGCGCGGCGGTACAGCTCGCGGCCCGCCCCCGGCCGTACGGTGCCCTGGCCGGGCAGCAGGAACACCAGCCGGGGCCGGGCGGTGGCCACTGCAGGAGCGGGGTGGGCGGCGAGACGTTCGGCCAGGTCACCGCCCCGGGACACCACCGCCAGGCGGTGGCGGCCGTGGTCGCGGGCGGTGTTGACGGTGGCGCACACGTCGCCCTCGGCCAGCTCCGGGTGGGCGCGCAGATGGGCCACGAGGTCCCGGGTCGCGGCCTCCAGGGCGTCGGCGCCGCGCGCCGAGAGTGTCAGCAGCTGCGGGCCGTCGTCCTCGGTGGCATCGGCCGGGCGCGGTGGCGCCTCCTCGAGGATCGCGTGTGCGTTGGTGCCACCGAAGCCGAAGGCGTTGACACCCGCCACCAGTGGGCCGGGTGCTGTCCACGCGCGATGCTCGCCGACCACCGCGAAATCGTCCGCTTCACCGGACGGGTCGTGGTGCAGGGAGGCGGGCAACTCCCGGTGGCGCAGGGCCAGGATCACCTTGACCAGGCTCGGCATGGCGGCAGCGTTGAGCAGATGGCCGACGTTGGTCTTCACCGAGCCCAGCCAGCGGGGCCGCCCATCGGCGCGCGGCCCGAACGCCTGGCGCAGGGAGCGCAGTTCGACGGGGTCGCCGAGGGCGGTACCGGTGCCGTGCGCCTCGACGTACGACACGCGGTCGGGGTCGACACCCGCGTCCCGGTGCGCCTGGACGATGATTTCCCGCTGGGTGAGCGCGTTGGGGGCCAGCAGGCTCAGCGAGCGCCCGTCGTTGTTCACGCTGGTGCCGCGCAGCACGGCCAGCACCGGGTCGTCCGCGCGCTGCGCGTCGTCCAGCCGGGCCAGCACGATCGCCGCGCCGCCCTCCCCGGGTACGAACCCGTCGGCCGCGGCGCTGAAGGCGCGGCACCGCCCGGTCGGCGACAGCACCCCCGCCTGCTCCAGCAGCCGGTGGCCGGTCGGGGACAGCGCCAGGTTGACCCCGCCGACGACGGCGAGATCGCACTCGCCGGACTCCAGGCTGCGGCGCGCCAGGTGCAGCGCGACCAGCGCCGAGGAGCAGGCGGTGTCGACGGCGAGGGCCGGGCCGGTCAGGTCCAGGCTCTGCGCCACGCGGGCGGCGACGAGGTTGGGCAGGTTGCCGGTCAACGCGGCGGGCGGCAACCCGCCGTCCGGCCCGGCGGCCCGCGACAGCACCTCGCGGTAGCCACTCTCCCCGGTCGCGGCGAACACGCCGACACGTCGGCCCGCCCGCCGGGAGCCCGCGTAACCGGCGCGCTCCAGGGCCTCGTGGGCCAGCTCCAGAAAGATCCGGTCCTGCGGGTCGGTCGCGGTGGCCTCCTGCTCGTCGATGCCGAAGTACGCGGCGTCGAAACCGGCCGGATCGGCCAGGAACGCGCCCCACCGGGCGGTGCTTTCCGGCCGGGTGGCCCACCGGTCGCCCGGCACGGGACCGACGGCGTCGTGCCCGGCCACGAGCCGGTCCCAGAAGGCGTCCGGGGAGTCGGCCCCGGGGAAGCGGCAGGCCATGGAGACGATGGCGACCGCCGCCGCCTCGTCTGTGGCGGGGCGGTTGTTCGCGCCGTCCGGCCGCTCATCGCCCTGGGCCGCCACCAGGTATTCAGTAATCGCCGCGACGGTGTCACGATCGCGCAGCACGCTCGGCGGTACGGAGACACCGAAGGTGTCCTCCAGCGCGGCGAGCACCTCCATCGCCTTCAGCGACGAACCACCGATGGCGAGGAACCGGTCGTGCACCCCGATGCCATGGGCGGGCCGCCCCAACACCCGCGCCCAGACCGCCGTGACAACCCCGGCAACGTCCCGGCTGCCGTCCGCCGGGACGGCGCGGGCGGTGTGGCCTTCCGCCGGGTCGCCCTCGGTGCCCCTGCCCACCGTCGCTACGGCGGTGGCCTGGTGGCTCTCGGCCGGGTCATGTTCCGTCGGGACGGAATCTGCCGGGATGTCGGCGGTCGGGGTTACTTTCAGCGGGGCGCCCTTCGCCGGGGCGGCCTCGGCCGGGGTGTCCTCCGGTGCGGCGCCCGCGCCTGGTCCAGCCGCCACCGGCGTGGCAACCGTGCCCGCCGGGGCGGTCGGGTTCACGGCCCACCGCGCCTCGACCGTCGCGTACCGCCCGGCCTCGAAGCGGTCGCGCATCGCGCGGCGGCGTAGCTTGCCGCTTGTCGTGCGGGGGAACGCCGCCGGTGGCAGGGGTAGCACCCGTACGTCGTCGTGGGACAGGGCCTGCCGGACGCGGGATGCCACCTGCTCGAGCACGGTCGTCGCCTCGCGGGGTGGGCTCGGCCACTGGACGAAGACGACCACCCGCTCCGTGCCGCTGGCCGGGTCGGTCGAGCCGACGACGGCGGTCAGTGGGCTGGGCAGGCCGGGAGTGGCCGCGGCCACTTGTTCCAGGTCCGGGGCGTGGTAGGTGCGGCCGTTGACGAAGATGACGTCCTTGTCGCGGCCGGTTACGCACAGGCGGCCGTTGTCCAGGAAGCCCAGGTCGCCGGTGCGCAGCCAGCCGTCGGTGAACGTGGCGGCGGTCGCCTCGGGGGCCTCGTGGTAGCCGGGCGCCACCTGGGGGCCGCGTACGTGGACGTGGCCGACGCGGCGGTCCTCCAGGGGGTGGCCCGCATCGTCCGCGATGCGCACCTCGCTGCCCGGCACCGGCAGGCCCACGTCCATCAGTTCCACCGCGTCCGGGCCCGGGGCGGTGTCGACCGCGTGGCCGCCGCTGAGGGCGGTGCGGTCCAGGACGCGGGGCGCCGCCACCTCGTCCAGGGGCGGGAAGGTGACCGCCAAGGTGGCCTCGGCCAGGCCGTAGACGGGTTGCGGGGCGCGGGCGGCGAGGCCGGACGCCCCGGCCTTGGTGGCGAACCGCCGCCACACCGCAGGGGCGATCGGCTCGGCGCCCACCAGGAGCAGCCGCACGGCGGACAGGTCGAGTCGGGCGAACACCTCGTCGGGAATCCGCCGCGTGGCCAGCGCGAGGGCGAAGTTGGCCGCGGACAGGACCGTGGCCCGGTGCCGGGCCGCCGTCTCCAGCCACCGGGCGGGGCGTTTGGCGAACGTCAGCGGCTCCAGCCGCACCTGCTTGGCGCGCGCGGCGAGCGGGGCCAGGTGGGTGCCGATGAGCCCCATGTCGTGGAAGTACGGCATCCAGCTGGCCACCACGTCGTCCGGGGTGAGGGCCGCGGCGGCGCGGATCTGCCCCAGGTTGGCCAGGACACACGCATGGGTCAGCCGAACGCCCTTGGGCGCCCCGGTGCTGCCCGACGAGAACTGCAGGAAGGCCACGTCATCGGGGGCGGCCACCGGCAGCCGGGCGGGCGGGCTGCCCTGCCGTAGCGTCGCAAGCCTCAAGGGGCGTACCGCAGAGGGGAGTTCGGCCAGCAGCGACGAGGTGGTCTCGTCCACGGCCACCGGCGGGCGGCCCAGCAGTTCCCACACCGGCACCACCCGCCGCGCGTCGGCCGCGAGCGGCACCGGGACGAGCCCCGCCGCCAGCGCGCCCCAGAACATCGCCTGGAAGTCGTCACCGCGGTCCGCGAGCAGGGGGACACAGGTGCCGGGGGCCACCCCCGCCGCCACGTAACCGCCCGCCACGCGCAGCGCGTCGTCCCGCAACCGCGCGTAGGTGACGGTCCGCTCGGAGCCGTCTCCCCGCACATGCACCAGCACCTGGTCGGGAGCCACCTCGGCGGCGTCCAGCAAGACCCCCAGCAGTGTGGTCTCGCCATTCGGTCCGGGCATCAAGGCTCTCCTCGTTCGCTCGCTTCCACCCTGTGGGAGCTTCCATCCTGAGGGAGGGGCGAAGAGGAGAGCCCGGTTCCGTAAAGCGGTTGACGACAGAGCGGATTACGAGGTCGTCGTCGCGCCCGCTCGGGGCTTGTCCGGGGCCGCCGCCCCGCCGTCCCGCTCCTCCGGCAGCTTCAGCAGCAGCGTCAGCACGAACGCGACCAAGTACAGCGCGAGGAAGACCAGCGTGACGCCGCCCGCGCCGACGAGCGGGAAGAACAGGCTGGCGAGCGCCGGGCCGACGAAGGCCGCGCCGCCCGCGCCCAGGTTGAGCAGGGCCATCGAACCGCCCTTGTTCTCCGGGGCCATCGACGGGATGAGCGCCGAGATGGGCACGAACCCCGCGAGGGTCGCCCCGTAGAACATGCCCGCGAGCACCGCGACCCAGAAGTAGTCCGGGCCGAGCCACACCGGTACGAAGTACAGCGTCGTGACGCTGATCGCGCAGCCCAGGGCGCCGAAGCCCGCGATGGTCGTGCGCCAGCCGATGCGGTCGGAGAGGACACCGAAGATGAGATTGAAGAAGATGTTCGTGCCGTAGATGATCGCCAGCAGCTGGAGCCACTTGTCCTCGCCGAAGCCGACGTCGTCGGAGAAGATCCGCGGCAGGTACACCAGCATGCCGAACTCGGGTGCGGTGTTGATGACCCGGACCAGGCAGCCCACCAGGACGCGCGGATGGGTCCAGATGATGGAGACGGAGTTCAGCAGGCTCTGCCCGGTGGTGACCTCCGGCGGCGCCATCCGGTCACCGCCGGGCCTGCGGCGCGCGCCGACCAGGGCGACCGCGCCGCCGAGGAGGATGAGCGCGAGGGCCGACCACAGCGTGCCCAGGCGGCCGAACCAGGGGATGGTCAGGCTCGACCACAGCGAGCCGAGCGTGGGCAGGCCGCCCGTGAAGGCGAAGTAGAACCATCCGACCGCCGTGCCCAGCCGGGCCGTCGGCGCCGTGTTGGTGATCCAGACGAGGAAGCCGAACGCGAAGAGCGGGTAGCCGAAGCCCCGGATGCCGTAGAAGAGCAGCATCAGCGGGTAGTTCTCGGTGCCCAGCGCGAAGAGCAAATACGCGGCGTCGAAGACGGCCCAGATCACCAGCCCCGTCCACATCACCCGGCGCGGCCCCCACACCTGGCAGAGCGCGCCGGAGAACCAGGACGCCAGCATGACGGCGATGCCGTACACCGTGATGACGTACCCGGCCCGTACGTCCGTCCCGGCGCCATGGTCGGCCATGTACGGGGCGATGAAGCCGGATTCGACACCATCGCCGATCATGAACAAGAGCACGCCCACATAGCCCAGGACCAAGGCTTTCGGCATCGCTACCTCCACTCTGAGGTGTGACGGAGTATGACCGCAGATACTCAAGCGCGCCGAGAGAAATATCAAGAGTCTTGGTAAGACTCACGCGATCCGATGTTAATTATCCCGCCTCAGCCACCCGCCTCGGCCCCCGCCTCGACCACCCGTACGTCGGTCAGCTCCCGCATCTCCCGCAGCAGCTCCTCGTCCACCGGCCCGGTCAGCAGCACGTGGTCGAACGAGTCCACGCTCTCCAGCCGGTGCAGCGCCCGGCGGCCCACCTTGCTGTGGTCCATGAGCAGGACGCTCGTCGCACCCGCCTGCCGGGCCGCCCGCTTGATGCTGACGATCTCCTGCTCCTGATGGAACGTCATGCCAGCGGTCATCCCGGAGGTGGACAGCACGGTCAGATCGACGGAGATGCCGCTGATCATGTCGATCGCGGGCAGTCCGATCCATGAGTCGTGGGTACGCGAGTACTCGCCGCCCACGCAGATCAGCCGGATGCCCTCGGCACCCCGCAGCTCCTCCGTGATCAGGCGGTAGTTGGTCACCACGGTCAGCGGCCCCACCTCGGGCAGCAGCTGGGCCAGGGCCAGCGCCGAGGTCGAGTCGTCCAGCATCACCGACATGCCCGGCGCCACGAACGACAGCGCGGCGCGGGCCAGGGCCTGCTTCTCCTCGGTGTGCGCGTGCAGCCGGAAGTCCGAACTGGACTCGAAGACCATCGAGGGCTGCGCGGAGACGCCGCCGTGATACTTGCGCAGAATGCCACGGTCCGCCAGCTCGGCGATGTCCCGGTGGACCGTCATCAGGCTGACGCCGGTCAGCTCGGCCAGCTCGGCCACGGTGGCGTCCCCCCGGGCCAGAACGTGGTCGACGATCAGTTGGTGTCGCTGCTGCCGCGCACCGCGCGAAGACGGGAGAGTCATGTACTCCATCCTGCCGTGCCAATTTCTCACATGGAACCGGTGACAACTCACACCGAGACTGTTAATTTCGCTGGACCGACATCATCAGCCAGGGGATCAGGGGTACGCATGGCCGACGCAGTGGTCTTCGACATGGACGGCGTCCTGGTGGAGAGCGAGCATCTGTGGGAGGAGCTGTGGACCGCGTACGCCGCCGCCCACGGCCGTTCCTGGGGCCCGGACCAGACGCGTGACGTCCAGGGGATGAGCGCCCCCGAGTGGGCGGCCTACCTCACCCGGTTCTGCGAGGCGGGCGGCTCCGAGGGTGGATCCGGGGGCGGATCCGCGGCCGACACCGAACGGACCGTCGTCGACGGCATGGTCCAGGCGCTGACGGACGGGCGCATCGAGCTGCTGCCCGGCGCCCGCGAGATGATCACCGCGACCGCCGAGCGCGGCCCCATCGCGCTCGCCTCCTCCGCGCCGCGCCGGGTCATCGACGCCGTCCTCGTCCACCACGCGGTCGACCACCACTTCAAGGCGACCGTCTCCAGCGCCGAAGTGCCGCGCGGCAAGCCGAGCCCGGACGTCTATCTCGCCGCCGCGAGCGCGCTGGGCGTGGCGCCGGAGCGCTGCCTCGCGGTCGAGGACTCCAGCAACGGACTGCGCGCGGCGGCGGCCGCCGGGATGACCGTCGTGGCCATCCCCAACCCGCAGTACCCACCGGCCGAGGACGCCCTCGCGGCCGCCGCCTTCCGCTCCCCGGACCATGGAGCCGTACGCGACTTCCTGCTCAGCAAGCTCGACACCCGAGGAGAGTGACCGAAGTGACCGATACGACCACGGTCCTGGTGGCAGGCGACGACTTCATCGCCCCCGACCTCTTCTCCGCCGCCCTGAGCAACGCCCTGGGCGACGCCCTGCCCGACACCGGGCTCACCTTCCGTACGCTGCGCACCCGCTGGCCGAACGAGCCTTTCGGCCCGGTCGGCGCCGACGCCCACGGAAACGGTGGCGTCAAGGAGGCCAGCGGCACCGAGGAACAGGTGCTGGAGGCGCTCGGGGACGCGAGCGTCGCGCTCACCCAGATGGCCCCCTTCACCGCCCGTGTCATCCGCGAGGCGCCGCAGCTGAAGTTCATCGGCGTGGCGCGCGGCGGCCCCGTCAACGTGGACGTGTCCGCCGCCACCGCCGCCGGAATCCCGGTCACCTTCACCCCCGGGCGCAACGCCGCAGCGGCCGCCGAATTCGCCATCGGCCTGATGCTCGCCGCCCTGCGCCGCATCACCTTCGCCGACGCCGCCCTCAAGGAGGGCATGTGGCGCGGCGACTACTACGCCTACGAGAACGCCGGTCTCGAACTCGACGGAGCCACCGTCGGCCTCGTCGGGTACGGGGCCATCGGCGCGATCGTCGCCCGCGTGCTGCGCGCCTTCGGCGCCCGCGTCCTCGTCTCCGACCCGTACGCGGACCCGGCCAAGGCGCAGGCGGAAAGCGTCGAACTCACCTCCCTGGACGACCTGTTGCGGCGCAGCTCCGTCGTCAGCCTGCACGCCCGGGTCACCCCCGAGACACGGCATCTGCTCAACGCCAAGAACCTCGCACTGCTCCCCGAGGGCGCCGTCCTCGTCAACTCGGCCCGTGGCGATCTGCTCGACTACACCCCGCTGCCCGGGCTGCTGGAGTCCGGGCGGCTCGGCGCGCTCGCCCTCGACGTCTACGACATCGAACCGCCCCCGGCCGACTGGCCCCTGCACCACGCCCCCAACGTCATCACCACGCCGCATCTGGCGGGCGCCACCCGGCAGACCGCCGACCGGGCCGCCCTGATCACCGCCGCGGAGGCCGCCCGGTTCCTGCGCGGCGAACAGCCGCGGCACATCGCCAACCCGGAGGTGCTGACCGGAGGCCGATCGTGATCGTCGGAGTCGACATCGGTACGTCGGTCACCAAGGCCCAGCTGATCTCCCGCGACGGCCGCGCCACCCCCGCCCACGAGGCCCGCAGCACGGTCTACACCCTGCCAGGACAGCGCGTCGAACAGGATCTGGACGATGTCGTGGGCACCGTGGAGACCGTCATACGGGCGGCGCTGGCCGACGCCGGGCAGATGGACGGCGAACCGGTCGAGGCGCTGGCCCTCACCGGGCAGGGCGACGGCCTGTGGCTGCGCGACGCCGACGGCGCCCCGGTCGGCCGCGCCCTGTCCTGGATGGACGGCCGGGCCGCCGACCGGCTCGACCGGTGGACCGCCGACGGCACCCTGACCGCCCTGCACCGCCGCACCGGAGTCGGCCTGTTCCCCGGTTCCGCCGCGCCCCTGCTGGCCCACCTCGCCGAACACGAGCCGGAGCGGCTCGAAGCGGCGCACGTCGCCGGATACTGCGTGGACGCCGTCGTACAGCGGCTGACCGGCGCCGTGACCGTCGACGCCTCCGACGCCTCGCAGCCGTTCCTCGACGTCGCCACCCGTACGTACGACGACGCCGCGCTCGACCTGTGCGGACTGTCCGACCACCGGCGGCTGCTGCCGGACCCGGCGCCGCCCGGCACCCTGCACCGGCTGCTGCCCGACGCGGCCCGGCGGCTGGGCCTGCCCGCCGGACTGCCGGTCTCCGCCGGTCCGTTCGACATACCGGCCTGCGCCTTCGGCTCGGGCGTCGCCGAACCCGGCGAGGGCCACCTCATCATCGGCACCACCCTCGCCGCCCAGACCCTCGACAGCGCGCCGCGCCCGGCCGCCGCCGACGAACCCGCCGGAATGGTCCTGGCCACCCCATACGAAGACCGGTTCCTGCGCGTCATGCCCGCCATGATCGGCACCGCGGGCCTGGACTGGCTGCTGAAACTGCTCGATGTGAAGATCGAGGCGCTGGACGCGCTGCTCGTCCAGTCCCCGCCCGGCGCCTCGGGCGTCACCGCCCTGCCGTTCCTGTCCGCCAGCGGCGAGCGCGCCCCCTTCGTCGACGCGCGGGCCCGTGGCCGCTTCGACGGCCTCTCCCCGCTGGCCGGGCGCGCCGACCTGGTACGGGCGCTGTGCGAGGCCGTGGCGTACTCGGCCCGGCACTGCATGGAAACCCTCGGCGTCCGCGGCGCCATCACCGCGTGCGGCGGCGGCGCCCGCTCGGGGGAGTGGGCGCGTGTCTTCGCCGGTGTCCTCGGCCGGGATCTGGACGTCTGCGACGACGCCGTGGGCATCCGGGGCGCGGCCCAGACCGCCTGGCACTCCCTCGGCACACCCGTCGACGCCCGCGCCTGGCGCGCCCCGCGCCGCACCGTGCCCGCCGAGCGCGGGCTGATCGACCACTACGCCGAGGGCTACGCCGACTACCGCCTCGCCCTCGATGCCGCACGCGACGGCTGGAGCACACGATGACCAGGCTCTTCAACGACCCCGCCCGGTTCACCGACGACATGATCACCGGGTTCGCCGCCGCCCACCCCGAACACGTACGGGCCGTGCCCGGCGGCGTGGTGCGCGCCCGCGCCACGCCCGAGGGGAAGGTGGCGGTGCTCACCGGTGGCGGCTCCGGCCACTACCCCGCGTTCTGCGGTGTCGTCGGCCCCGGATTCGCCGATGGCTCGGTCATCGGCGACGTGTTCACCTCCCCGTCGGCCGCCCGCGCCCGCTCGGTCGCCGAGGCCGCTGAGGCGGGCGGTGGCGTCCTCTTCCTCTTCGGCAACTACGCCGGTGACGTCATGAACTTCGGCCTCGCCGCACGGCAGCTCACCGGCGACGGCATCCCCGCCCGCTGCTTCGCCGTCACCGACGACATCGCCTCCGCGCCCGCCGACCAGATGGCGCGGCGGCGTGGCATCGCGGGCGGCTTCGTCGTCTTCAAGACCGCGTCGGCGGCGGCCGAGGAGGGCGCCCCGCTGGAGGAGGTCGTCCGGGTCGCCGAGCACACCAACGCCCGTACCCGCACCCTCGGCGTGGCCTTCGACGGCTGCACCCTCCCGGGCGGCGAAGCACCCCTGTTCACCGTCCCCGAGGGCCGTCTCGGCCTCGGCCTCGGCATCCACGGCGAAGCGGGCGTGAGCGAGGACACCCTCGGCACGGCGGAGGAGCTGGCCCGCGTCCTGGTGGCGGGGCTGCTGGCGGACCGGCCCGGCGGCGCGGGCGACGGCGGCCGGGTCGCCGTCGTCCTCAACGGCCTCGGCGCCACCAAGTACGAGGAGCTGTACGTGCTGTGGGGCGCCGTGTCCCGGCTGCTGGACGAGGCCGGGCTCACCCCCGTACGACCCGAGGTCGGCGAACTCGTCACCAGCCTGGACATGGCGGGCTGCTCCCTCACCCTGACCTGGCTGGACGACGAGCTGGAACGGCTGTGGCGGGCCCCCGCCGACACCCCGGCCTTCCGCCGTGGCGCCCTGCCCGAACTCCCGGCCGACGACACCGCCGTACGTCCCGCCACCGCCACCACCGCCGACGTACGCCCCGCCGCCACCGCGTCCGGCGCGGCGGTCGAGGTCGCGGCACTGGCCGTCCACGCGCTGCGCGCCGCCCGCGATGTACTGCACCGGGACGCGGACGCGCTGGGACGGCTGGACGCGGTGGCGGGCGACGGCGACCACGGCCGTGGCATGTGCAAGGGCGTCGACGCGGCCCTCGCGGCCGCCGAGAAGGCGCACACCGAACAGCTCGCCCCGGCGGCCGTGTTCGCCGCCGCCGGAGACGCCTGGGCGGCGGAAGCCGGAGGCACCTCGGGCGCGCTGTGGGGCGCGGCGCTGCGCGCGCTCGGCGGCGTACTCCCGGCGGACCGGGCGCCCGGGCGCGAGGAGCTGGCGTCCGCCGCCACCGAGGCGCTGGCCGCCGTCACCTCGCTGGGCGGGGCCGAGGTGGGCGACAAAACCCTGGTCGACGCCCTCGCCCCGTTCGCCACCGCCTTCGCCGGACAGCTGCGCGCCGGAGCCCCGGTGGCCGAGGCGTACGCGGCCGCCACGGCGGAAGCCCGTACGGCCGCGGAACACACCGCCACCCTGCGCCCCCGCCTCGGCCGCGCCCGCCCCCTCGCCGAGCGCAGCGTGGGCACCCCCGACCCCGGAGCCACCTCGCTCGCCGCGGTGCTGACCGCGGTCGCCACCCTCCCCGCGACGACAGGAAGCGATGCCGTATGACCACCGCGACTCCGTTCCGGATCGTCGTCGGCTGCGACGACGCCGGTTACGGCTACAAGGAAGCCCTCAAGCAGGATCTGCTGGCCGACCCCCGGGTCGCCGAGGTCATCGACGTCGGCGTGGGCAGCGACGAGCACACCGCCTACCCGCACGTGGCGGTCGAGGCGGCCCGCCGCGTCGCCGACGGCGCCGCCGACCGCGCCCTCCTGGTGTGCGGCACCGGCCTCGGCGTGGCCATCAGCGCCAACAAGGTCCCCGGCATCCGCGCGGTCACCGCCCACGACACCTACTCCGTACGCCGCTCCGTCCTCAGCAACAACGCGCAGGTCCTCTGCTTCGGCCAGCGCGTCATCGGCCTGGAACTCGCCCGCGCGCTCACCGACGACTGGCTCGCGCAGCGCTTCGACGAGACCTCCCCCTCGGCGGAGAAGGTCGCCGCCATCCGCGCCTACGAGAGCTGACGCCGCGCCCGGCCGACCGCCTCCGGTACCGCTTCTTCCGGTGCCGACCCGCATTTCAAGGGGAACCTGAATCTCGTTGACACCCCGACCGGACCCGGACAGATCATGGGCCCTGTCCACCGGGTCGGGACCAACGAGAGGCAATGGCTGTCGGTATGGGTGCGAGTACGGATTGGTCCCTCCTGCCGGTCGTGGCCCTGCGGCACGCGGGATTTCCGCTGGACGTTCTGGAGCCACTGGCTGAGCCGGGGGCCCGCGACCGGTCCGCCGCCCTCCGCGCGGCGGCCGGGCAGGCCGTGGCCGCCGGAGAACGGCTCGGCCGCAAGCTGCGCGGCACGCCGGAAGCGGCCGCCGTGGGGTCCCGCATCGGCATGCTCGCCCCGCTGCCGGAGGACGTGCCGTACGCCGAGGAGTACCGGCGGGCGCGGACGGCGCTGGTGGCCGCCTGGGAGCGGTACGAGGCCGAGTACCAGCGGCGGCTCACGGACGGCCGCACCTACGTGGCGACGGCGTTCCGCGAGAACCCGTCCCTGCGCGAAGTCCTCCTGCTCTCCAACGACGCACACTACGACCACTTCGCCGCCTGGCTGGACCGGGCCGTGGAGACCTTCGGCAAGCGCGACCGCAAGATGGCCGATCTGCTGGTCCGCTACTTGCAGCGCGTGGCCAGCAAGAACGAGACGACCGCGCACTTCGGCCCCATCGCGGCCGGGCGTCTGTCCTCCGGCGCGACAGGGGTGGGCTGGCGGGACGCCGGGGCGCAGCGGCGCAGGACCGTCCTTTCGTACTGGGCCGCCGAGGCGCTGGCCGACAGCCTGAGCCGGCGTCAGGGACTGCGCCCGTCGGTGCGGCCCCGCCGCCGTCCGCTCGCCTTCCCGGGGGAGCGGCGGATCACGGTGTACGCGCCCACGACGACCACCGGCTTCCTCGCCGACTGGCGGTTCGAGCGGACCGCCGACGAGCCCGTCCCTCCTCGCCACCTCTGGCTGCTGGAGCGGTGCGACGGGGAGCGGAGCGTGGCGGAGCTGCGGCGGGAGTGGCCATTCGGCGATCGGGACGGCGGATTCGACGCCACGCTCGCCGACCTGGCCGCACGCGACTGGGTGGTGGACCGGTTCGAGATCCCGGTGGGAGTCGCCGATCCGCTGCGGGCGCTGAGCGGCGCACTGCCCGCGGCCGACACCTCCGCGGACGCGGCGGAAGCCCACCGGACAGTCGGTGGCCTGGCCCGGAGCCTGGCGGACTTCGAGGCGGCGCCGCACCCAGGACGGGCGGCGGCACTCACGGCGGTCAAGGAGGAGTTCACCGCCCTCACCGGGGCCGAGCCCAACCGGGGGGAGGGACGGCACTACGCGGACCGCGCCATCTTCTACGAGGAGTGTCACAGCCGGGTCGAGGGCCTGACCCTCGGGCCCGATGTCGAACGGCTGCTCACCGAGGAGATGGCACCGGTCTACGACCTGATTCTGGCCGGGCCCCGCCTGAGGGTGCGCCGCGAGCGCACGATCCTCGCGGACTGGGTCGCGCGCCGGTTCGGTGCGGAGCGTGCCGTACCGCTGGCGCGGTTCTACGAGGGGTACTTCGAGGACCGCGACACCCTGCTGGCCGCGTGCGCGTCCGTCGACGGTGAACTCGCCGCGCTCGACGACACGATCACCGACGCCCTGCTGGCCGACGCGCCCCCCGACGCGGCCGAGATCGAGGTGTCCGCGGACCGGCTCGGCGAACTGGCGGCGGTCCGGCCGGACGATCCGGCGGTCGTGTGCAACCCGGACGTCCTGCTGGCGGCGGGCAGCGCGGCGGAGGTGGCAGCGGGCCGGGTCACCGCCGTCCTCGGAGAATGCCACGCGGTACGGGAGTTGCTGTGCCACGCGAGCTACGCGCCACTGCTCGCCGAGCGTGAACCGGACCTGGCGTGGCTGGCGCACGAGGCGTACCAGCGGATGCTGCGACCGGAGGAGATCCTTTGCGACCTCGTCCGCTCCCACCCCAACAAGACCGGTGCCCAGCTGTTGTTTCCCATCCCCGACGTGGAGATCACCGGCAGATCGGCCAAGCCCCGGGACCAGGTGCTCACCCCCGACCGGCTATACGTCCTGCTGTGCGGGGGACGCGTCGAACTGCGGGCGCGGGGCATGGAGCAGCGGTTGCGCCCGCTGTCGGTCCCCGCGGGTGGGCAGAGCATCCGTCAGGATCCCCTGGCACCGCTGGGCTTCCCCCGCCACTACGGCGGGGTCAGCCTGCGCTCCCGCAACCGTGACCGGATGCCCCGGATCCGCTGCGGTCGCGTGATCCTGCGCCGGGCGAGCTGGCGGGTGCCGTCCACGGCGTTCCGCGGGAAGCGGCCGTTCCCCGGCACGGGAGTGGCCGACGCCGCCGACTTCCACGCCGTACAGGAGCTGAGGGAGCGCCTGGGACTGCCCCGGCACCTGTTCGCCAAGGCGCCGGGCGAACCGAAGCCCCTGTACCTCGACCTGGACGCGCCGCTGCTGGTGAAGCAGTTCTGCCGCACGGCCCGGGCCGCCACCGGACCCGTGGAGCTGGGGGAGATGCTGCCCGGCCCGGACCAACTGTGGCTGGACCTCGAAGGCCGCGGTCACACCGCGGAGTTCCGCTACGCCGTGTTCTCCGGGCGGGAGGGGGAGTGAGCGGAGCACAGGAGCCCGCAGTCGGAGTGACGCGCCGGGCGCTGGCCTACGTGAGGCGGGACGGGCGCAGAGTGCGCCAGTTGTCCGTCGTCGCCCTGGCCATGGCCGCGGTCAGCGCGACGGGGCCGATTCTCATCGCACAGGGACCGGGACTCGGACTGCGGTCGGCCACGGGCGGGGCCCTGCTGGCGGCCGGGGTTGTGGCGACCGGTGCGGTGGTCTGGGGGCTCAACCGGCTCCGGGCGTTTCTCACCAAATGCCTGGTGGCCGACGCGGTGCTCGCCATGCGGCTGGACGCGCTGCGTTCCGCGCTCGGCCAGGACCTGGAGTACTACGACCGGAACGACCGCGCGGCGGTCACCAGCCGGATCACCAACGACCTCGAGTCGTTCGGCGAAGCCACGTTCAACCTGCTGGAGCTGGTGCAGCAACTGGTCGTCGTAGTGCTGCTGGTCCCGCTGATGTTCGTCCTCGAATGGCGGCTGACCCTGGCGACCCTGTTCGGAAGCCTGCTGATCGCGGTGACCACGCGCCGGTTCGGCCGGGTCACCCGACGCCGGGCAGGCCACGCCGCGGCCGCGACCGCCGAGCTGAGCGCGTCGGTGTCCGAGGCCACGGCGGGCCTCGCCACGGTCCGGGCGTTCGGCTGCGAACGGCCGCTCATCGAGGCGTCCGCCACCCACAACTCCCGTCTCTTCCACGCCAATCGGAAGGCGGACATCTTCGCGGCCCTGCTGCAGCCCGCGCTCTCCGTCATCAGCGGACTCATCATGACCGTCCTGGTGTTCGTGGGCGGGGTGATGGTGGAACAGGCCGTGCTCACGGTCACCGCCTGGTACCTGTTCGTCCTGGCCACGGACCGGGTCTCCTGGCTCCTCGGGTCCACGGGCGCGCTCGACGGCCAGGCGCAGACGGCGCTGGCCGCCGCGGAGCGGGTGTTCGAGCTGATCGACGAGACCGTTCCGGCGACCGCTCCGAGCGCCGACCCTCCCGACCCCCGGGGCGCGTTACGGGCGGACGGGCTGCGGCTGACGTACCCCTCGGGCAACGAGGCGCTGCGCGGCGTGTCCCTCGAGCTGCCGGCCGGATGCCATCTGGGGCTTGTCGGCCCCTCGGGATCCGGCAAGTCCACCCTGCTCAAGGTGCTGGCGCGGATGCAGCCCGCCTCGGCCGGTGAGGTCCTGCTGGACGGCCGGCCCCTGGCCGCCGTTCCGGAGGCGGAGCTGCGCCGGGGCGTGGCGTACGTGCCCCAGCAGCCGCAGCTCTTCGAGGGCACGGTCGGGGACAACCTGCGGCTGGCGGCCCCCGGCCGGACCGATGCGGAGCTGCGGCGGCTGATCGCCGACGCCTCCCTGACCGACTGGCTCGACGGCCTCCCCCGGGGGCTGGACACGCCCGTGGGGCCCCGGGGCGAACTGCTCTCGAACGGCGAGCGCCAGATCGTCTGTCTGCTGCGGGCGCTGGCGAAGAAGCCGTACCTGGTGCTGCTCGACGAGCCGACCGCCAATGTGGACGCCGCCACGGACGCACATCTCCAGGCCGCACTGCGGACGCTGCTCCGCGGCATCACCTGCGTGATGATCGCGCACCGGCTGAACACCATCCGCAGCGTCGACCGGATCGCCGTGCTGCGCGAGGGACGGATCACCGAGACCGGCAGCCACGCCGAACTGCTCGCGGCCGGTGGCGAGTACACGGCCCTGCACGAGGACTTCGCACACGCGTCGGCGGACGGCCGAACGCCGACGGGCAGTGGGGACACATGGCAGGCGTGAGACAACTCGACTGGCTCCGGCCCAGGTTACGGCCCTTCCATGGCGCCTTGCTCTTCGTTGTCGTCGGAGGTGTCCTCGCCGCACTGATGGCCGTCCTGGCCGCGTGGATCACCGGGGACGCGCTCGACGAGGCGGTCGAAAGCGGCGTCGGCACCCGGCAGCTGATGGTGGTCGCGGGCGTGCTGCTGGGCAGTCAGATCGTCCGGGCCGCCCTGCTCTACCTCCGCCAGACCACGAGCATCCGGGTGGGCACCCGCCTCGAACGGGACCTGCGGCACGAGCTGGTCACCAAGGTGCTGAGGGAGGCCCGCCCCGGCAACGCCGACGGCCGGCTCGCCACCTTGATCAGCGATGTGCGCGCCGTGCGGTACATGATCACCCCGGGGGTGGACCTCGGCATCTCGGTCTCCGCGTTCGTCGTGGTGGTGCTCGGCTGCGCGGCCATCTGGTCGCCGCAACTGGTGCTGGCGCCACTGCTGTACGCCATCGGCTTCGTCTGGGTCTCCGCACGCCTCCTGCGCGGCATCAAGGGCGCGGCGCGCACGGCCCGGGACCGGTCCGCCGGAATGACCGAGCGGGTCGGCGAGGCACTGGAGAACATCGAGGCGGTCCGGGACGCCGGTGGCGCCGCCGCCGTCTGGCGGCAGCTGGAATCCGCCGCGGTCGCCCACCGCGATGCCGTGGTCGGCCAGGGCCGGGAAGAACGCCGTACGCCGCTCTTCCTGCTGCTCGGCCTGGTACAGGCCATCGGATTCGCCCACGCCCTGCTGCTGGCCCGGGACGGACGGCTCACCGCGGGCGACATGGTCGGCTACCACAGCCTGCTTCTGCTGCTCGGCGCGCCGACGTTCTCCAGCGGTGCCGCCTTCCCCGCCCTGGCGGGCGGACTCGCGGCGGTCGCCCGGATCCGCCGGGCCTTTCCCGCGACGGGGGCGGAGGACGGCGGCACCTTCCGCCCCTCCGCCGACGTACCGCGCATCGAGGTCGTGGACGCGGCCCCGGAGCCCGGCCGTCAGCTGCCGCCCCTGATCAACCTGGAAGTCCCGCCCCGTTCCCTCGTCGTTGTCACCGGGCCCACCGGGTCGGGCAAGTCGACTCTGCTCCGGTTGCTGGCGGGGGTGGAGCGGCCCGCTTCCGGCGAGGTACGCGTCGGCGGGGCGGACGCCACCCGGTGGCGGCGGACCGACCTCACCACCCGCGTGGTGCTGGTCGCCGATCACGACGCGCTGTTCTCCATGAGCCTCGCGGAGAACATCGGCCTCGGGCGGCTGGATGCGGAACACGACGAGATCAAGGCCGCCGCGAAGCAGGCCGGTGTGACCGAGTTCGCCGAGGTCATGCCCGGCAGCTGGGACACCCCGCTGGGCACCCGCGGCACCGCCCTGTCGGGCGGGCAGCGGCAGCGGATGGCGTTGGCGCGGGCCCTGCTGTCCCGCGCGGACGTCCTGCTTCTGGACGACCCGTTCAGCGCGCTGGACGCGGGCATGGCGCGCTATCTGGCCACCGGACTGATGGAAGTGGCACGGCGGCGCACGGTCGTCGTCGTCTCCGACCGGGCCGATCTGCGGGGCGCCGCGAGCCGTGTGCTGCACCTCAGCGATGCCGAACTGACCGTGCACATCAACGAGACCCAGGGGGAATAGCGTGCCGCACGCACTGTCACAGATCCGCGAGCTGTTCATCTGGCCGCACGCCGGATGCAACCACCGCTGTGTGTCGTGTGACATCTGGCAGGACAAGTCCCGCCGCGAACTCGCCGCGGAGGACATCGAGCGCTGGGCGAAGGAGTGGGAGGACCTCGGCGTCAAGGAGGTCATCCTCACCGGCGGTGAGCCGCTGATGCACCGCGATCTCGCGGCGGTGGCCAAGCCGCTGCGCGAGCGGGGCATTCCGCTGGTGCTGCTGTCCACCGGCATCCTGCTCAAGAAGCACGCCCAGCAGGTGGTGGACAACTACGAGGTCGTCCTGGTCAGCCTCGACGGGCCGCCCGCCATCCACGATGAGGTCCGCAGGGTCCCGCGCGCCTACGACCACCTGGTGCGCGGGCTGGAGGCGGTCCGCGCGCTCAAGCCGGAGATCCGGGTCGCCGCGCGCTGCACGGTCCACCGCTACAATTACCGGCACCTGGCCGAGACGGTGCGCACCGCCCAGGAACTCGGTGTCTACCGCTTCAGCTTCATCCCGGCCGATGTGACCAGCGAGGCGTTCAACCGGGCCGGTGGCTGGGACGCCGACCGGCAGGAAGACCTGGTGATCGCCCCGGAGGCACTGCCCGGGCTGGACGCGGAACTGGACCGCATGTTCGAGGAGTGCGCGGACGCCTTCACCAGCGGGATGATCCAGGAAAGCCCCGACTATATCCGCGCCTACGTCCGGCAGTACTACGCGGCCTTCCACCGTGAGGCCGAGTACCCGCCCGTGTCCTGCAACCTCCCCTGGGGGTCCGCTGTGATCGAGGTGGACGGCACGGTACGGCCCTGCTTCTTCCAGAAGGAGTACGGAAACCTGCACGAGGCCGGGAGTCTGGAAGCCCTGCTCAACTCCCCGGCCGCCGTGCGGTGGCGCGAGGAGCTGGACGTGGCGACCGACGAGACGTGCCGGCGCTGCGTGTGCTTCAACACCCTCGACCTGCCCGCCGGGACCGGCCCCCGGTGACCATCGTCCTCGACCGGCCGGTGGCCACCGCGCGGACCCCGGTGGACCTGCACCTGCACAGCACCGTGTCCGACGGCGACGACACCCCGGCCGACCTCGCGCGCGCCTGCGTCGAGGCGGGCCTCGCGGTCGCGGCCCTCACCGACCACGACAGCGTGGCGGGCGTGGCCGAGTTCCGCGCCGTCGCGGAACCCGCCGGGCTGACCGTCGTGGCGGGCACCGAGATCACCGTCGAGTGGGGCGGTCAGGAAGCGCACTGCCTGGCCTACTTCGTCGACCCCGCCGACCCGGTGTTCGCGGCGCGGATCGATGGTGTGCGGGGCGCCGAGGTGGAGTGGTGGCGCACCTGGTTCGGCCGCGCCGCCGACCTCGGCGTGGGCATCTCCTGGGCCGACGTGACGCAGCGGTTCGGCGCGGACCGTGTCGCCTTCCTCGGGGACTACCTCGACCTGTTCCTCACCGCGGCGGCCGGGGATCCCCGCTTCGGCGGCTACGAACGGGGCGGCCGGCACAGCCGGCTCATCGCCGAGTGGTGCCGGGCGGGACAGCCGCTGCACGTACCGCACCCCACCAGGCCCCCGCTCGGCGACGTGGCCCGGTGGATCCGTGAGGCGGGCGGCGTCGCCGTACTCGCCCACCCCGCGCGGCTCCGGGACGAACCCGAGACGGCTCTGGCCCGGCTGCGCGACCTGGGTGTCGGCGGGGTGGAGGCATGGACGACCTGGCACGACCCCGCGGACACCCGCAGGGTCCTCGCGGCCTGCGCGTCACTGGGCCTGGTGGCGAGCCAGGGCTCCGACTGCCACGGGGGCCGCCTCAAGCCCTGGTCACCGGCGCCGGGGCTGGTGCCCGAGGCGGCACCCGACCCCATGTCCATGGTCGAGCGGCTCCACGCCGCACGGGACTGACCCCGGCCCGCCACGGGCGGAGCACCTGCACGAACCACAAGCGACGGGAGCGGAAGCCAGTGACACCAGAAGACAACCGCACGACCGGGAACTGGCGGCTGCTCCCGGTGGTCGCGCTGCGGCAATCGGGATTCGGATTCGAACTGCTGGAGCCGTACGCCGAACCCGAGGCGGTCGCCGAGGCCGCCCGCATGGCCGAAGCGGGCAGCCGCCTGAGAAGTCTCGCGCCCCAGCTCAAATCCTCGATCAAAGACGCCCGGCTGGGCGACAACGGGGCGTCGGCCTCCGCGGTCGGCACCCTGCGCCCGCTGTCCGAGGAGACCTTACGGCTGTTGGGGACACGGCTGCCCGCGCCGGCCGTGCCCGTCCTGCGCGCGTACCAGGAGACCGCGGTCGGCCTGGCCGCTGCCTGGCAGGCGTGGGAGGAAGGGCACGACGCGCGGATGCACCGGGCCAAGGGCGGACTGCGCGCCGCCTTCCGGGACAACCCGCTGCTCAGGGACGCGCTCCTGCTGTCCAACGAGGCCAACTACCCGCTGTTCGCCGCCTGGCTGGACGGCGCGGAGGGCGTCGGCGGCCCGCGCGGACGGAAGATGACCGACCTGCTCATCCGTTACCTCCAGCGGGTGACCACCAAGAACGAGACAGCCTCCCACTTCGGGCCGCTCAGCGTGGGGCTGGTCGACCGCACGGCGCGGGGCGTCTCCTGGGAGCGGGACACCCTGCGGCGGCGCGTGTTCCTGGCCCACTGGGCCGCCGAGAAGGTGGCCGGAGCGCTCGGGGCCGACCCCGCGCTGGCGTCCCGTATCCGGCCGCGCCGCCGCCCCTGGGCGTTCGAGCGCGACGGGGAGGTGAGGCTGTACGAGTTCACCACCGAGGACGGCTTCTCGGTGGACTGGGAGTTCCGCGCCGCCGCACCGCGCCGACTCGCCCCCGACGAGCTGGAGGTGTTCCGCCGCTGCGACGGCACCACCACGCTGGAGCGGCTGCGCGCGGACCTCGGCGAGAGCGTCACCGACACGCTGGCCGGACTGGTCGACAAGGGGCTCGTGGTGGCCCGCTTCGAGGTCCCGGTCGGGGTCACCGACCCGCTGGCGGCCCTTCGCGGCCAGGTGGGCGATGTCCCGGACATGGAACGGCTGGCCCGCGATCTGGCCGCGATCCCCGAGGCCGGTCTCGCCGACCGGCCGACGGCGATCACCGCCCTGAAAGAGTCCTTCGTCGGGATCACCGGTGCCGAGGCCAACCGCGGCACCGGAATGCACTACGCCGACCGCAGCGTCTTCTACGAGGAGTGCCACGGCCAGGTCGGGAGCCTCCGGCTCGGCGCGGACATCGCGGCACTGATCGAGGACGAGCTGGCACCGGTGTACGCCCTGGCCTTCGCCGTCCCCCGGCTCCGCATCGTCCGGGAGGGCGAGTTGCTCACCCGGTGGGTGACCCGGCGGTTCGGGACCGGTACCGACATCCCCCTGGACCGGTTCTACGCCGCCTACTTCGCCGACCGGGACCAGCTGCTCACGGACGTCGACAAGATCGACGACGAGATGAACGGGCTGGACTCCGAGCTGACCGACCTGCTCATCGGCGAGGCGGACCTCGGCGCGTCCGAGGTCACCGTGGATCCGAAGCGGCTCGCGGACTTCCTCAGGCGCTGCCCCGACGGGCCGCCCGCGCTGGTCAACCCCGATGTCATGCTCGCCTCGGCGGACACCGAGGCGCTCGCTCGCGGTGAGTTCCTGGCCGTCGTCGGCGACTGCCACGGTACGCGCGAACTGCTCAGCCACTCCAGCTTCGCGCCGCTGATCGCCGAGGAGTACCCGCGGTTCACGGCCGACGCCACGGCGGCGTACCGGCAGCTCGTGGACGAGGACGAGGTGCTCTGCGACCTGGCCCGCAGCCACCCCGACAAGACGGCCTCCCGCAGCCCCCTCGACATGCTCGACCTGGAGATCTACGGCCGCTCCAGCCGCGACCGGGGACAGGTGATCCAGCCCTCCGCGCTCCGCCTGCGGGCCGAAGGCGGGCGGCTGAGCCTGCACGCCGACGGTGTGGCGGGCCGGCTGCGGCTGCTCGCACCGCCATCGGGAGGCCCCACCATCCGGCTCGACCCGCTCGCCCCGTTCGCCTTCCCGCGCCGGCTCGGCGGCCTGGTGCTCGAGGCGGACCGGCACACCCATGTGCCCCGCATCCGCACCGGCCGGATCGTGCTCCAGCGCGAACTGTGGCGGGTCCCGGTCGCCGAACTCACCGGGACCGGGCCCGACGGTGCGCAGCGCAAGGGCAACGCGGCCGAGTTCTACGCCGCCGCCGAGCTGCGCCTCCGGCACGGCCTGCCACGCCACACCTTCGTGAAGTTCGACAGCGAACCCAAGCCGCTGTACGTGGACTTCACCTCACCTCTCCTCGTACGGCAGATGTTCCGCCTGGCACACGGCGCGAGCGGACTGGCGACCTTCAGCGAGATGCTGCCCGGCCCGGACCAGCTGTGGCTGCGGCGGGACGGCGGAAGGTTCACCACCGAGCTTCGCTGTGCCGTACACACTGTCCGCGCCGATTCGACACCGGAGAAATGACGTGTCCTTCGACTATCGCATCGCCGACATCAACCTGGCCGAGCAGGGCCGGACGGCGATCAGGCTCGCCGAGCACGAGATGCCCGGCCTGATGGCGCTCCGGAACCGGTACCGAGCCGCCAGACCGCTGGCCGGGGTGCGGGTCGCCGGGTCGCTCGGCATGACAGTCGAGACGGCCGTGCTCATCGAGACACTGATCGAACTCGGTGCCGATGTCCGCTGGGCGACGTGCAACGTGCTGTCCACCATGGACCACGCGGCCGCCGCGATCGTGACCGGGCCGGACGGCACCCCCGACGCGCCGCGCGGCATCCCGGTCTTCGCGTGGATGGGGCTGACCCTCGACGAGTACTGGTGGTGCCACTCCCGCGCACTGCGGTGGCCGGACGGCGGCGGCCCCGACCTCATCCAGGACGACGGCGGCGACGCCACCCTGCTGCTGCACGAGTCGGTGAAGTGGGAGAAGTCCGGCACGGCACCCGACCCGGCGACCGGGCACAACGCCGAACGCGCCGCGCTGCTGCGGTTCATCGCCGACTCGATGGCCGAGGACGCCGGGCGGTGGACCGGCGTCATCGCGGGCATACGGGGCGTGGCGGAGGAGACGACCACCGGTGTCAGGGCGCTGCGCAGACTCGCCGACTCGGGAGAGCTGATGTTCCCGGGCATCAACGTGAACGACGCGGTGACCAAGTCAAAGCTGGACAACGTCTACGGCTGCCGCCACTCCCTGATCGACGGCCTGAACCGGGCGACCGACCGGATGATCAGCGGCAAGGTCGGCGTCGTCGTCGGCTACGGCGACGTCGGCAAGGGCTGCGCCTCCGCCCTGAAGGGGCTGGGCGCCCGGGTGATCGTCGTCGAGATCGACCCCATCTGCGCACTCCAGGCGGCGCTCGACGGCTACGAGGTGACCACCTTGGAAGAGGCCGCCCCGCGCGGCGACATCTTCATCACCGCGGCGGCCAACTGCGAGGTGATCCGCCCCGAGCACATGGAACGGATGAAGCACCAGGCGATCCTCGGCAACATGGGGCACAGCGACGTCGAGGTCGACGTGGCCGCGCTCGCGGCCGTGCCCGGCATCCGCAAGCGGGAACTCAAGCCGCAGGTCGACGAGTGGATCTGGCCGGACGGCCGGTCCCTGCTGGTGCTCTCGCAGGGCCGGGACCTCAACTTCGGCAACGCCACCGGCCATCCCGCCTTCGTCATGTCGGCGTCGTTCACGAACCAGGCGCTCGCCCTGCTCGAACTCGCCGACAACCGGGGCAGATACCCCGACGGTGTGCACACCCTCCCGCGCCACGTGGACGAGGAGGTCGCCCGGCTCCACCTGGACGCCCTCGGGGTCCGCCTGGCCCGGCTGACCCCGAACCAGGCACGGTACGCCGGTGTTCCGGTCGACGGCCCCTACAAGCGGCAGGACTACCGCTACTGAGCACCGCCGCTGCCCGGGCCGCGGGCGTCCCTGAACCACCCGACCCACAGGATCAGACCTTGTACATCCGATTGTTCGACCTCGCGCGACCACCCGTGACCGGGGGAACCGAGGAGACCGGCGTGCCGCGGGCGGCCGCCGCACTGGAGGGCGCGGGACACGACGTGTCCGTGGCCGGACCCGGCGATACGGCGCCGGGAACGCGGCGGCCCGACCTCCTCGTCGTATTCACCGGGCAGCCGCCGCGCGCGGCGGAGCAGACGACCGCGGCGCGCCTGGTCGCCTCGGCGCGCCGGGCGCACCCCGGGGTCCCCGTGGTCGCGGCCGGCCCGGCCGCGAGCCTCGACCCGCTGGGCACCCGCGACGTCCTGGGGGCGGACGGCAGTCTGCCGGGGGCGCCGGAGCAGGCGATCCCCTGGCTGGTCCAGGCATACGCCGACGACCGGGCGGTCCTCAGGGCGGACCGGCTGGGCAGGATCAGGCCCGCCTTTGGCCAGCCCGGCCCGGATGCCGGACCGGGAGGCGAGGACCCCCTGCCGGTCGAGGAGATCGCCGCCCGGGCGGCGCGGCTGCTGGGGCTCGGCACACCGGTTCCGGCCGGGGAGGGGTTCGAGTTCGCGGTCTTCCGGGCGCACGGCCGGGAACACGGCGATGTGGCACTGCGGGTGCCCCGGAAGGAAGTGATCCGCTACGGCGGACGCGATCCGTTCTTCACCCGCGACGCGCTGGAGCAGGAGCGCGTCATCGCGGCGCATCTGCACGCCCGGGGAATGCCGGTCCCCCAGCCGCTCGCGCTGGTGGAGACGGACCTGGCGCCGGTGCTGGCCTCCCGCTTCGTCCCCGGAGCGGGAACAGCCCCCGCGCCCGACCGGCTGGGCGAACTGATGGCACGACTGCACCAGCATCCCGCACCGCCCAGAATCCGCCCGATGGACCACGACGGATGGCCGATCGACGTAGGAGTGGCCCGCAGAGTCGCCACCCGGTGGGCATGGCTGGCCGGGCTCGTGCCCGGTCTCCCGCCGATCCCCGGTCTCGACCGGCTGATCCCCCTGCTGGCTCCGCTGGCCGCCCGCCCCAGGCTGCTCCATCTGGATCTGCGCCCCTGCAACATGGCCGCCTCCCGGGGAGAGCCGACCGGGCTGTTCGACTGGGGCTGCGCCATGATCGGGCACCCCGCCCTGGAACTGGCACGGCTCCGGGAGAACAACACCCTGCCCGAGAACGACCTGGACATCGACGCGTTCCTGGCGGGATACCGCCGAATCGCCCCGGAGCCGCGGCTGTCTCCCGTCGTCGACGCCCTGCTGCGCCTGGACGGCGTGACGATGCTCTGCGTCGTCTTCGGCAGCGGTGCCGACCCCGACCAGAAACGTATGGCACTGCTCGTCGAGCGGGCCGAGGCACTCGCAGAGAAGGTGAGACAAGCGTGACGGAGAACGCCGGTTCCGGTGCGGCGGAGAGCGGCCGGACCCCCGCCCCGCTCAGCGGGCGGATAGCGGGCAGCCCCAGCGCCCTGTGGCACGAGGAAGTGCTCGGCCCGCACTTCCGTTACGAGGTGACACACCTGCTGCCCTGGTACATCGTGATCGAGAAGGTCCTGGCCGCCGAGTACGCGCGGCTGGACCTGATCAGCGACGCGGACGCCCGGGCCCTGGGCCGGGCCCTGCACACCGCCGACGCCGAGGCGCTCGTGGCCGATCCGGCGTCCAACATGTCGGACATCACGTTCGCCCTGGAACGGTACGTGGAACAGCGGCTGCCGCGGCCCGTTCCGTCCTGGCACGTCGACCGGAGCCGCAACGACCTCCAGGCCACCGCGCAGCTGATGTTCGGACGCCACGAGCTGGCCGGGGCCGGTGCCGCGCTGCTGGACTTCGGCAAGGCCGTGCACCGGCTGGCCGGTGACACGCGTGAGCTGCCGATGCCCGGTCACACCCACTTCCAGGCGGCGCAGATCATCACGCCGGGCTACTACCTGTCCGCCGTCTCCGAGCAGATCCTGCACACACTGCGCCGCCTGCTGTCGACCTACGACGGTCTGAACGCCTCTCCCCTCGGCTCCGGGGCCATGGCCGGACAGGAACTCGGCTGGGACCGGGACCGGATGGCGCGGCTGCTGGGCTTCCAGCGGCCCCAGCCGGTAGCGCTGACCGCGGTGGCCTCGCGCGGCTGGGTGGCCGAGGTGACCGCGGAGATGGGGATCCTCTCCGTCGCGCTGAGCCGCTTCGTCACCGACTTGCTGACCTGGGGGAGCAGCGAGTTCGGCTTCATCGACCTGCCGGACGAGCTGTGCGGCATCTCCTCGGCGATGCCGCAGAAGAAGAACTTCCCGGTGCTCGAACGCATCCGGGGGCGCACCGCGCACCTGGCGACGTACCACCTGGACGCGGTGCTGGGACAGCGCAACACCCCGTACACCAACCTCGTCGAGGTGGGCAAGGAAGCCGGGGCGAACCTGTCGACCGCCTACGCCACCCTGCGCAGCGTGCTCAGGCTGTTCCGCGAGGTCATCGGCAGGCTGAGCTTCCGCGCGGACCGGATGCGGGCCGCCTGCGAGCGGGAGTACCTGGGCGGCTTCAGCCTCGCCAACGCGCTGACCCTCGACGAGGGCGTGCCGTGGCGGCGCGCGCAGGTGGTGGCCGGTGCCTACATCGTCGCGGCGATGGAGGCCGGGCTGCCACCGGACAAGCCCGACGCCGAACTGCTGCGGCGGGTGGCGCGGGAGCGCGGGTTCACCCTCGCCGACCCCGCGACGGTGCTCTCGGCCGTACGAGACGTCGACGCTGGTCTGCGGCGGCTGGCGTCCGCCGGGTCCGCCCATCCGGACTCCACCGCGGCCGTCCTGCGGGGTCAGGAGGACGAGTACGAACGGCTGGGCGCCGAGTGGGCCGACCGCGCCGACCTGATCACCGGTGGTCTGGCGGAGACGGATGGCCTGCTGGGGATCCGGCCGTGAACCTCACCAGACGACCCAACACATCGGAGGGGACGCCGTGATATACGGCAGCATGCAGGACGCGATCGGGCGGACGCCGCTGGTTCGGCTGCGGATGGACGCGCCGCAGGACGTCACGGTCTACGCGAAGCTGGAGCTGGCCAATCCGTTCGCGATGAAGGACCGGGTGGCCCGGCACATCGTCCTCAGGGCCCGGGAGCAGGGAGTGCTGCGGCCGGGAGCCCCGATCGTCGAAAGCTCCTCCGGCACGATGGCGCTCGGCATCGCACTCGTGGGCCGCGCGCTCGGGCACGATGTGCACATCGTCACGGACCCGAGGATCGACACGGTCACCAAGGCCAAGCTCCGCTCCCTGGGCTGCGAACTGCACGTGGTGCCCGAGATGACGTCCCAGGGCTGGCAGGGCGCGCGGCTGGAACGGCTCGATCAGCTCATGCGGGATCTACCCGGAGCCTTCTGGCCGCAGCAGTACAGCAACCCGGACAACCCGGGTGCCTACCGCGAACTCGCCGCCGAACTCCGTTCGGACCTGGGCCGCGTCGACATGCTGGTCGGCGCCGTCGGCTCCGGGGGCTCGCTGTGCGGATCGGCCCGCGCGCTGCGCCGCACCCAGCCGGGCCTGTGGGTCGTCGGGGTGGACTGCGTGGGCAGCGCTCTCTTCGAGCAGCCGGACGAGCCGAAGCGGCTGCAGAGCGGTCTCGGCAACAGCCTGCAGCCCAAGAACCTCGACCGGCGCGTCATCGACGAGGTCCACTGGCTCAACGACCGTGAGGCGTTCGAGGCCTCCGCCGCCCTCGCCCGCGAGCAGCAGATCTTCGCGGGGAACACCTCGGGGTCGGTCTACCGGGTGCTGGGCGATGTCGCGGCACGGGCCCAGCCGGGCGCCACCGTCGTGGGCATTTTCCCCGACCGCGGCGATCGCTACGCGGACACCGTGCACGATCCGGACTACTGGGCCGCGCAGCGGCTCGACGAGCTGGAACTGTCTCGCTCGCCGGAGGCGGTCGACTACGGGACACCGGTCCGCTCGTGGTCGCGCGCGGTCACCAAGGGGGACGTCGACACGCCCCGCCACCTGCTGTTCATCGAGTCCAACACCACCGGGACGGGCATGATCGCCATGCGCTCCGCGGCCGGACTCGATCTGCGGCCCGTGCTGCTCACCGGAGACCCCGGCCGCTACGCGGGCGTCGAGGAGACCGGCTGCGAGGTCCTGCTGTGCGACACCAACTCCGCGAACGCGCTCCGCTCGGCCATCCAGCGGCGCTTCACGCGCGAGGAGATCGCCGGTGTCACCACCACCAGTGACTTCTACGTACCGGCGGTCGCCGACCTCGCGGAGTGGCTGGGCCTGCCCGGAAGCCCCGTCGAGTCCGTGTCCACCTGCCGCGACAAGGCCGCGCTGCGCGCCGCGCTCACCGAGGCGAAGGTGGCCCAGCCCGCGTACGCGGTCGTGACCGATCCCGGCGAGGTGGCCGGTGCCGTGGCCGAGGTGGGCCTGCCCTGCGTGGTCAAGCCCACCGACGACTCGGGCTCCAACAACGTGCTGCTCTGCCACACTCGGGAACAGGCGGCGGCCCAGGTGGAACTGATTCTGGGCATCCACACCAACGTCCGCGGCATGCCCACCGCCCGGACGGTGCTCGTCGAGGCGTTCGCGGACGGGCCCGAGTACAGCGTGGAGATGTTCAGCCTCGACGGCGAGGCGGAATGCGTCGGCATCACCGCCAAACGGGTCGGCGGCGCACCGTACTTCGTGGAGACCGGCCACACCTTTCCCGCCGAGTTGCCCGACGACACCCGCGCCGCGGTCACCGACACCGTGCGGCGGGCGCTGACGGCCTGCGGAATCGCACTGGGCCCCACGCACACCGAGGTCAGGCTGACGGCGGACGGACCGGTGATCATCGAGATCAACCCACGGCTGGCCGGTGGGATGATCCCCGAACTGATACGGCTGGCCACCGGTGTCGACCTGCTGGAGCAGCAGCTGCGGGCGGCGGTCGGCCTGGCGCCCCTGCTGACCCCGAACCTCTCGGCGTACGCGGGGATCCGGTTCCTGATGGCGGACCGGCAGGGCACGCTGACGGACGTCGGCGGGCTCGCGGCCGCCACCGGCGTCGCCGGGGTGGAGCAGGTGAAGGTCACGGGCCGGGCCGGGGCCGGGGTGCGCCCCGCCCGCAACGCCTACGACCGGCTGGGCCACGTGATCGTGAGGGCGTCGAGCCCGGCCGAGGTGGCCGGGGCCCTGGAGAGCGCCGTCGCCGCCCTCCGGATCGAGGTGGCGGACGAACCGTCCGGGGACACCGTCGGCTGAACGACGCGGGGACCGGCCGTCTGACCGCCGGTCCCCGCGTCGTTACCGTTTTCAATAGGGGTGGGGCGGCGGGGCGTTCAGGCCCAGGCGCGGCGCAGCCGGGCCAGGTGCTCCAGTCCGCCCAGCACGGTGTCGGCGTCGTCGATGAAGTCGATCAGGCAGGCCACCTCGTCGACTCCGGCCGCCTTGACGCTCTGCAGGAGGTCCGCGTTCTCCTCCACGGTCCCGAAGAGGCCACCGGTCTCGAAGTACTTGTCGAAGCCGAGGGAGACCAGGAAGTCCATGTCCTCGGGGGTCAGGTCCTCCGGCGCCAGGTCGGGCATGATGTCGCCCGCGGCCTTCAGGAGCAGTCCGAGCGAGTTGCGCAGGTAGGCGGAGAAGGGCTCGCGCACGATCTCGCGTACGGCCTCCCGGTCGGTGCCGAGGAAGGTGTGAAGCATCAGCACCACATGGCCGGGGCGGTCGGCCTCCGGCAGCGCCTCGCGGTAGAGCGCGATCTTCGACGCCAGTTCCTCGACCGACTGCCCCAGCAGATGCGTGAGCAGCCCGGTCCCCATCTCGCCCGCCTCGCGGAACGTCTCGGGGTTGCCCGCGGCGGTCAGCCACACCGGCAGCTCCCGCCGTACCGGCGCCGGATAGGTGGGCAGTTCGCGGGTCTCGCCGTCCCCGTCGGGCACCGAGATGGTGCCACCGCGCCACAGTTCCCGTACGTCGGTGATCGTCCGAGCCAGCACCGCCTTGCGGTCGTGGTAGTTGTGCGGCGCCAGCGCGAAGTCCGCGGCGTGCCAACCGGACGCGAAGGAAAGCCCCACCCGGCCGCCCGAGAGGTTGTCGACCACGGACCACTCCTCGGCGATCCGCAGGGGGTGGTGCAGCGGCGCCACCACGCTGCCCGAACGGATCTGCACCCGTTCGGTGACCGCCGCCACGGCCGCGCCGGTGACGGCCGGGTTGGGGTAGGCCCCGCCGAAGGGGTGGAAGTGCCGCTCCGGCGTCCATACGGAGGTGAACCCGTGGGCGTCGGCGAAGCGAGCCCCTTCGAGCAGCAGCCGGTAGCCGTCCGTGCCGGCCGAGTTGTTGGCGAAGTAGAACAGGCCGAAATCCACCGGATTCCTCTTGTCTGTGGGGTGGTCGGGTCGGGACTGCGGTCCGGGGCCTCCGGCCGCGGCTCAGGACAGTTCGTCGAGTACCGCGGAGCCCGCCTCGGAGGTGCTGAGCGAGCCGCCGAGGTCCGGGGTGCACAGCCGCTTGGCGATGGTCCGCCCGACGGCGTCCCGGACCGCCGCCGCCTCGGTGCCGCGCGACGCGCGGTCCAGCAGCAGCGCGGCGCTGAGGATGGCGGCCAGCGGATTGGCGGTACCGGTGCCCGCGAGGTCCGGGGCGGACCCGTGGACCGGCTCGCACAGGACGAAACCGGTCTCCGGATTGAGGTTGGCCGAGGCCGCGGTGCCCATGCCGCCCGCCAACTGGGCGGTGAGGTCGCTCAGCACATCGCCGTGGGAGTTGTTGGCGACGATCATGTCGAACGCGGTCGGGTCCTCCACCAGGTGCATCACCGCGGCGTCGATGTACAGATGCCGGGTGGGCAGTTCCGGCCGACGGGCCGAGGCCTCGCGGAAACAGCGCTGCCACAGCGCTCCGTTGTTCGGAACGGCGTTGGCCTTGTCGACCAGGGTGACCGATCGGGTGGCATGCGCGAACGCGAAATCCATCGCCCGGCTCACCCCGCGGTGGGTGCTCACCTCGGTGTCGACGGCCGTCTCGTGCTCGGTTCCGCCGCGCAGGGCGCCGCCGATGCCCGCGTACAGGCCCTCGGTGTTCTCGCGCACCACGGTGCAGTCGATGGCTCTGCGCGCCGCGTCGCGCAGCGGGCTGAGCCGGTCGTGCAGCAGTGTGGCCGGACGGTGGTTGACGTACAGGTCCAGCTCGAACCGCAGACGCAGCAGGACGTCCCGGGCGTAGCCGGGATCGGTGACCCGTGGGTCGCCCACCGCGCCGAGGAGCGCGCCGTCGCTGTCGGCGACCCGGGCGAAGTCCTTGTCGGACAGGGCCGTGCCGGTGGCCAGGAACGTGTCCGCGCTGACGTGGCTGAGTACGTCGGTCTCCAGCTCGGGCGCCACCGCCTCGAGGACGCGCAGCGCCTCCGCGACGACCTCGGGCCCGATCCCGTCCCCCGGCAGGACGGCGATGCGCCTCACAGCGCTCCTCCGGAAGGCCTGGGCATCCACAGAGGTCTGGTCCGCTCGTACCCCGCGATCACCTCATGGGACCTCAGGGTCACCTCGATGTCGTCGAGTCCGTTGAGCAGCAGCCAGCGGGCGCGGGGCGCGACATCGAACGGCCAGTGTCGCTCGCCGTCGACGACCCGCTGGGCGCGCAGGTCGACGGTGAGCGCGAAGGCGGGCGACGCGTCGGCACGCTCCAGCAGCCCTTCCACGACGTCCGGCGGGAGCGCCACGGCGAGCAGGCCGTTGCGCAGCGCGTTGCGCAGGAAGATGTCGCCGAAGCTGGGGGCGATCACCGCCCGGAAACCGTAGTCCCGCAGCGCCCACACCGCATGTTCGCGGGAGGAGCCGGTGCCGAAGTTCGGCCCCGCGAGCAGGATGTCGGCTCCCGTGCGCTCCGGCTGGTTGAGCACGAACTCCGGGTCCTTGCGCCATCGGTTGAACAAGGCGTCCGCGAAACCCGTCTTGGTGAGTTTGCGGCAGAGCCGGGCCGGGATGATCTGGTCGGTGTCCACGTCGCTGCGGCGCAGCGGCACACAGGTGCCGGTGTGCTCGGTGAGCGCGTCCATGGTTGCTCGTTCCTCCTGCCGGTGCGCGGCGTTCAGTCGAGGTCGGCGGGGGCGGCGAGCCGTCCGGCGAGTGCCGTCGCGGCCGCCATCGCGGGGGAGACGAGGTGGGTGCGGGCCCCCGTGCCCTGGCGTCCTTCGTAGTTGCGGTTGGACGTGGAGGCGCAGCGCTGTGCGGCGGTCAGCCGGTCCGGGTTCATCCCGAGACACATCGAGCAGCCGGAGAACCGCCACTGCGCGCCCGCTTCGGTGAAGATCTTGTCCAGCCCCTCCTCCTCGGCCGCCCGCCGGACCTCCATCGAGCCGGGGACCACGAGCATCTCGACGCCGGACGCGATCACCCGGCCCCGCAGCACGTCGGCCGCCGCCCTGAGGTCCTCCAGCCTGCCGTTGGTGCATGAGCCGAGGAACACCGAGTCGACCCGGATGTCCCGCATCGCCGTCCCCGGTGTCAGGTCCATGTACTCCAGCGCCTTGCGGGCGACGGCGCGTTCGACCGCGTCGGTGAGCGCCTCGGGGTCGGGCACCCGGTCGCCGATCCCCACCGCCTGGCCCGGGTTGGTGCCCCAGGTGACGTGCGGGGTCAGGGACGAGGCGTCGATGACCACCGTGCGGTCGAAGGTCGCGTCCTCGTCGGTGCGCAACTCCCGCCAGGCGGCGGTGGCTTCCTCCCAGAGCGCGCCCCGCGGGCTTTCGGGACGGCCGCGCAGATACGCGAGCGTCGTCTCGTCCGGTGCGACCACACCGGCCCGTGCCCCGGCCTCGACGCTCATGTTGCACAGCGTCATGCGGCCCTCGACGGAGAGCGCGCGTACCGCCTCGCCCCGGTACTCCAGGACGTGTCCGTGCGCGCCGTTGGCCCCCAGCTTGGCGAGGAGCGCCAGCGCGAGGTCCTTGGCGGTGACGTCCTGGCGCGGCAGGCCGGTGAACTCGGCCGCCATGGTCCGTGGCCGCTGCAGCGCGAGCACCTGGGTGGCCAGCACATGCTCGACGTCGCTGGTGCCGACTCCGAAGGCGAGCGCGCCGAACGCGCCGTGGGTCGAGGTGTGGCTGTCGCCGCAGGTGACCGTCATTCCGGGCAGCACGACCCCGAGTTCGGGGCCCACCACGTGCACGATGCCCTGCCGGTCGTCGCCGTGGCGGAACAGCCGGATGCCCTGTTCGGCGCAGTTGCGCCGCAGGGTCTCCACCTGGAGGGAGGCCACCGGGTCACTGATGGTCAGGGAGTCGGTGGGAACGTTGTGGTCCTCGACCGCCAGGGTCAGATCGGGCCTGCGGACGCGGCGGCCCGCCTGGGCCAGCCCGTCGAACGCCTGGGCCGAGGTGGCCTCGTGGATGAGGTGCAGATCGATGTAGAGGAGGTCGGCCCCGTCCTCCTCCCGCTGGACGACGTGTGCGTCCCACAATTTGTCGACCAGCGTCGCGGGCGCGGTCATGCCGTCGCCGCCTCGGCGAAACGGACCGCGAGCCGCTCGGCGAGATCGTTCAGCTCGTCGCATTCGCCCGCCGGCCGCGAGGCCACGAACTCCTCGTACAGCGCGTCCACCAGCTCGTCGCCGGGGGTGATGTCCATTCGGTCGAGCAGGTACCGGAGAATGGATCTCCCGGAATGCCGCCCGACCAGCAGGGAGCGTTCGCGTCCGAAGAGGTGCGGGTTCAGGTATTCGTAGTTGATCGGGTTCTTGAGGATTCCGTCCTGATGTATTCCGGCCTCCGTGGCGAACGCGTTGATCCCGAAGACCGCCTTGTTGCGGTTCGGCGCGAGCGCGATGGTCTCCGCGAGCAGGAGATAGGCCGGATAGAGGCCGCTCAGCCGCACGTCGATGGTGGCGCCGAAATGATCACCTTTGTGCGTCAGAACGGCGGCCAGCTCTTCGAGCGGGGTGTTTCCGGCCCGTTCGCCGATTCCGCCGAGCGTGGCCTGCACTTCGTTGGCGCCCGCCTGGATTCCGGCCAGCGCATTGGCGAGGGAGAGGCCCATGTCGTCGTGGCAATGAGTGGAGAGGACGATGTCGTCCGGTATCCACGATCGTACGGACGCGCACAGATCGCCGTACTCCTGGGGCATCGCGCACCCGGTCGTGTCGGCGAGAATCACCGTGGTGGCGCCCTCCTCCACGGCTGTGGTGACCAGCGCCTCGATATGGTCCTTGCTGCCCCGGCTGGCGTCCTCGACGCCGAAGGAGATGTCGGTCGCCCCGAGTTCGGCGGCGAGCCGGATCGCGTCGCGCACCTCCTGGACGGACTCGGCGCGGGTGATGCCCCGTTTGTGCTCCAGGTGCAAGTCGCTGCCGGTGCCGCAGATCTGCACCTGGTGGTTGGGGCGGGCGCCGCCCGCGGCCATGGAGGCCCGGACGTCGGACATGGACGCGCGGTTGAAGGTCGCGAAGCGGGCGGTCGTCAGCGATTCGGCGATCAGCCGGGTCGCCTCGGCGTCCGCGGGGGAGGAGCCGGGGAAACCGGCTTCCACGATGTCCACGCCGTACGCCTGTGCCGCCAGCGCCAGCGGTAATTTCTGCTCCGGCGACATGGAATTTCCGGGTGCCTGTTCTCCGTCGCGCAATGTGGCATCGAATACAGAGATGCGGCGCCGGGGGTATGTGCTGTCAATGGTCACCTGGTCGCCCCCTGGGCGGTGTTGAGTGCCGTTTTCAGGCGGACGAGTCTCGCTGCCGCGCAGCCTCCTCCGATTTTTGCACCGTCGGAACAGTAATTCCCCTGGTGGCGGGCCGGGTAGCGCTTTCATGCTCGCGTGAATGTCCCAGATGAATAAAATGTAAAGAAACTGTACGCGGTCTTTCGGTTACTGTGCGTGACAAAATCGGAAGGGTGTGACAGCCATCATTCGCCTTGCTCTAAAACTCGTTGCCACCCGCGAGTTGCCGGACGACACTCCAGTAGCTTTCGACCATGAGCTTGGGGGAGTTCCGTGCAGCGGATTCATTTCACGGTCCAGGATCTGACGCGCATCACCATCGCACCCGCCGGTGACCCAGCGGTGGAGACGACATTGGCGGCTGATCTTCTGAGACGCAGGAGCGGGGGGATGATTTTCGGGCGCTGGCGCGACCTGGTGAGCCAGGCGGCGACATTCCGGCTTCCCCCGCGGCCCCGGGTGCCCGACCACCTCACGCTTCTCGCGCAGGCCGGCGACGCGGCCGTGCTGTGCGACTGGGCGGGAGAGCCCGAGCCCGTCACGGACAGCTTCTACGAGTGTGTGCTGGCCCCGTACTGGGAGCGCGTCAACGCCTATCTGAAGGCCGACGCCGAGCACCGCAGCCGCATCTTCCTCGGCGGCGGCGTGGAGGCCCTGCTCGGCACCCTGCACGCACGCATCGAGTGGAACTCCCCGGTGCTGGAGCTGGACAACGACCTGGAGGGGGAGGTCCGGCCCGAGGGCGCGGGCCTGATGATCGTGCCCTCGCTGTTCCTGCACAGCAGGCCCGTGGTCTACACGGGGTCGGGCACCGGGAACACCCCGCCCGTCCTGGTGTACCCGGTGCCGCTGGACGCGGTGACGGCGGCGGCGATGTGGGACGAGCCCGAGCACCAGGACCGGGCGCTGGGCGCCCTCATGGGCCGTACCCGCGCGAGCGTCCTGTTCGCGCTGACCGAGAGCTGCACCACCACCGAACTCGGGCGACGGCTCGGCATCTCGGCCGCCGCCGCGAGCCAGCACACGACCGTACTGCGGGCGGCCGGGCTGATCACCAGCCGCCGGAAGCTCAACGCGGTGGTCCACTCGCTCACCGACCTGGGGCTGACCCTGCTCCGGGAGAGCGACGAATTCTCCGAGTGCTGCCGCGCTTCCTGACCACCGCCGACAGCTCCCCCGGCTACCGCCGGATGGTGCCCCCTTCTGGTCGAAGGCAGCGGCGCAGGCGCCAATTCAAGCAATCGCATCACCAATCCCCGTGAAATTCCCGGATGTTTGCGGAATCCGGGCGGCACCGTGCTGCCCGGAGCGCCGCGGTGTCACCCGTCCTCCCTTCCCGAGAGGCATTCAGTGGGCTACGAGATGACCGAGAACCTCAGGCAGGCGTCCTCGCTTGGCGCCGTCCTGCGTGGGCACGCGCGCGACCGCGCGGACCAGGACGCCGTGGTGTTCGTACGCGACCCGCAGACGGCCGACGCGGACACCCTCAGCTACACACGGCTCGACCGCAGGGCCGGCGCCATCGCGGCGGCCCTGCGGGCGCGGGCCCGGCAGGGTGACCGGGTGCTGCTGCTGTACCCGCAGGGCACGGAGTGCGTCGCGGCCTTCGCCGCTTGCCTGTACGCGGGCATGCCGGCCGTCGTGGCGCCGATGCCCGGCAGCTACCAGCAGGACCGCAAGCGCGTCGGCTCCATCGTCGTCGACGCCGGGGTCTCCGTCGTGCTCACGGACACCGCCAATCTCCCGGCGGTCCGGGAATGGATCGACGCCGGGGCGCTGTCCGGACTGTCCGTCCTGGCCAGCGACTCCGTCGAGGACGGCGAGGGCGGCCCGGTGCCGCTCGCACCGGCCGACTGGTCGACGACGGCGATGCTCCAGTACACCTCGGGCTCCACGAGCGACCCCAAAGGCGTCGAGGTGACCCACGGCAACCTGATGCACGACATCGCGGCGTTCATCGAAGCCCTCGGCGCCGACGAGCCGGTCAGGACCGGCGGCTGGGCGCCGCTCTACCACGACCTCGGACTCATCCTGCAGACACTCGCGCCGCTGGCCATGGGCAGCACGGTGGTGCTGATGTCGGCGGTGACGTTCGTCAAGCGCCCCGTCCAGTGGCTGAAGCTGATCGACAGCTATGACCTGGCGTTCTCCGCCGCGCCGAACTTCGCGTTCGAGCTGTGCACCGTCAAGGTCACCGATGAGCAGCTGGCCGCCCTCGATCTGTCCCGCTGGCGCTACGCGCTCAGCGGCGCCGAGCCGGTGCAGGTGTCGACCATGCGCAGGTTCACCGCGCGCTTCGCCGCCGCGGGGCTCGCCGCCGACGCGTTCGGGGCCTGTTACGGCCTGGCCGAGAGCACCGTCTTCGTCTCCGGCTCGCCCGGACGCGAGCAGGTCGTCGCCGAACTCGACCCGGCGCTGCTGGAGCGCGGGCAGCTGCGGCGGGTGACGGGGGACGCCCCGGGGCGTCCGATGCCCAGCAACGGTGCCGTGCGCGACGTGGAGGCGCGGATCGTCGACCCGGACACCCACGCGGAGCTGCCCCCCGGGTCGGTCGGAGAGATCTGGCTGCGCGGCGCGAGTGTCGCCCGCGGCTACTGGGGCAATCCGCAGGCCACGGCCGACACCTTCCACGCCCGTACCAAGGACGGTGACGGACCGTTCCTGCGCACGGGTGACCTCGGCGGCTTCCTGGACGGCGAGCTGTACATCACCGGGCGCCGCAAGGACCTGATGATCATCAACGGGCGCAATCTGCACCCCCAGGACGTGGAACACGTCCTGCGCGACCGCCACGCCGAACTCGACGGACTGCCGGGCGCCGTCTTCACCGTGCCCGCGCAAGACGGTGACGGCCTGAGCGACGACGCGCTCATCGTGGTCCAGGAAGTCCGCGGGCGCCCCTCCCCGGACCGGGCACAAGCGCTCGCCCGCACCATGCGGGACACCGTCTCCAGCGAGTTCGGGGTGCGCGCGGCCGGGGTGCTGCTGATGCGCCGGGCCGGGGTCCGGCGCACCACCAGCGGCAAGATCCAGCGTGCGGCCATGCGGGAGCTGTTCCTCTCCGGCGGCGTCGAACCGCTCTTCGCGGATCTGGACCCCCGGTTCGCCGGGCTCGCCGGGCGGGGGAGCACGGCATGACCCGCCCCCTGATCGCGCTCGACGCGCCCCGGCTCGACGATCTGCTGACGCGGGCCGCAGGTCCCGGCGGCGCCTTCGACCCCGCCGAACTCGCCCGGCTGGACGAGGCGGAGGAGTTTCCCGGGGCCGCCCACCGGCTCCTCACCGACGCGGGCATGGGCGGCCACTACGTCCCGGTGCGCCACGGCGGCCTGCTGCACGGCCTGGACGGCGCGATGGCGGCGCTGCGGACCGTCGCCCGCCGCGACCTCACCGTCGCCATCGCCCACGGCAAGACATTCCTCGGTGCCATGCCCGTCTGGGTCGCGGGTGACGCGGAACAGGCCGACCGGCTGGCCCACGAGATCACCTCCGGTGCCGAGGTGTGCTGGGGGCTGACCGAGGCGGGCAGCGGCAGCGATCTCCTCGCCGGACGCCTCACCGCGCGGCGGGTGGCCGGCGGCTTCGAACTCGACGGCGGGAAATGGCTGATCAACAATGCCACCCGGGCCCGGTTCGCCTGCGTCCTGGCCCGCACCCGGCCCGAAGGCGGGCCGCGCGGCTTCGGGTTCGTCCTGGTGGACAAGGACACCCTGCCCCCGGGCGCGTACCACACGCTCCCCAAGGAGGCCACGCACGGAGTCCGCGGCGCGGACATCAGCGGCATCGCCTTCACCGGGGCGAAGGTGCCCGGCTCGGCGCTCGTCGGGCCGGACGGCTCCGGCTTCGAGGTCGTCCTCAAGTCCCTCCAGCTGACCCGGATCTTCGCCACCTCGCTCTCGCTCGGTGCCGCGGACCGCGCCCTGCCGCTGGCCGTACGCTTCCTCACCGACCGCCCCCTGTACGGGCAGCGCCTCGCCGACCTGCCCCGGGTCCGCCGGATCCTGGGCGACGCGGCGGCCGCGGTGCTGCTGGCCGAGGCGGTCGCCGTACTGGCCGGGCGCGCCGCCCAGACGCTGCCCGGTGAACTCGCCCTGATCTCCGCCGTGACCAAGGCGTTCGTACCGACGACCGTGCAGCGCGCGGTGGACGCCCTGGCCGACCTGCTCGGTGTGCGCGGCTTCCTGACCACCGTCCTGGAGCACGGGGCGTTCGCCAAGCTCGACCGCGACCACCGGATCGTGGCCGTCTTCGACGGCAGTACGGCGGTCAACCGGCATGCGCTGATCACCAACTTCCCGCTGCTGGCCCGTGGTTACGCCACCGGAGCCTGCGATGAGCCGGGACTGCTGGCCGCCGCCCGGGTCGGCGCCGGACAGCCGCCGCTGGACCCGGCCCGGCTGTCGCTGATCAGCGGCGGCGGGTGCGGCGTCGTCCAGTCCCTGCCGCGTACGGCCGAACAGGCCGCGGCCCGCGGCCACGAGGACATCGCCGCCGCCGCCCGCCTCCTGGCCGAGGAGGCGACACGGCTGCACGAGGAGATCGCCCAGCGGCGCGAGCCCCCCGGGGCCGCCTCCGCCGAGGCGTTCGTCCTGGCGCAGCGCTACGAACTCTGCTTCGCGGGCGCGGCCTGCCTCGTGCTCTGGCTGCACAACGAGCCCGCGCCCGGGGCGCGGTGGTGGCGCGACGCCCTGTGGGTGCGCGCGGCCCTGACCGCGGCCCTCACCCGGCTCGGCCTCGACGCGCCCGCCGGTCCCGACGCCCGCGACCTGCTCTGCGACGACCTGCTCGCCGCCGGTCTCGTCGAGGGCGAATTCTCGTTGCTCTCGGGCCTGGAGGCCTCATGACCGTCGGCCACTCCCGCATCGAGGAGCTGGAACGCCACCTCGGGAACCCCTTCGACGGGACCAACCCGGTGGGGTTCGCCGCGCTGCTCCGGGCGGACGAACGCGGGGAGATGTGCGCCGAGAGCGAGCGGGCCCTCGACGCGTACGGGTTCAACGCGGAGTTCGTCCCGGTGGAACTCGGCGGTCGGCTGTCCCGGCTGGACGAGGTCGTCGCCGCCCTGCGCGCCCTCTACCGGCGTGACCCTTCCCTCGGGCTCGGCTACGGCATGAGCTCGTTCATCTCCTCGGTCAACGTGTGGCTCGCGGGCGACGAGAAGCAGCGCCTCATGGCCGCCGACCTGCTGCTCGGCAATCACCGGATCGCGGCCGCCTACCACGAGCTGGCGCACGGTAACGACATGGCGGGCGCGGAGTGCGCCGTCATCGACGCCGAAGGCGTGCCCGTACTGCGCGGACGCAAGGAAGTCGTCACCAATGTGCGCCGCGCCCAGGGGCTGGTCGTCTTCGCCCGCACCGACGAGCGGCCCGGCAGCCGCAGCCACTCCCAGGTCCTGCTGGACAAGCGCGCCCTCGACCGCGGTCTGCTGCGCGACCTGCCCCGCTTCCCCAGCTCGGGCATGCGGGGAGTGCAGCTGCACGGCATCGAGTTCGTGGACTGCCCGCTGCCGCCGCACAGCATCCTCGGACGCCCCGGCGACGGTCTGGAAACCGCGATGCGCTCCTTCCAGATCACCAGGACGGTGCTGCCCGCCGTGATGTGCGGGCCGGTGGAGACCGGACTGCGGGTGGCGCTGAACCACCTGACCACGAGAAGGCTCTACGGAGCCCCGGCGGCGGAGCTGCCCTTCGTACGGTCCGCGCTCGCCGGTGTCTTCGCCGACCTGCTGCTCGTCGAGTGCTTCGGGGCCGCCGCCATCAGGGCCGTGCACGTGCTTCCCGGCGAGGCCAGCGTGCTGTCCTCGGTCTACAAGCACTTCGGCTCGGCGGTGCTGCTCGACGCCATGAACAACCTGTCCGAACTGCTCGGCGCCCACTTCTACCTGCGCACCGGACCCGCGGCGATCTTCCAGAAGCTGCTGCGCGACGTGCGTCTTGTGGGCTTCGGACACGCCGCGCGAGGCGCCTGCGAGTCGGCCGTACTGCCACAGCTGCCCGTCCTCGCCCGGCGCTCCTGGTCGGCCGCCCCGGCCGCTGACGCGCCAGCGAACCTCTTCGACCTCGCCGCCGACCCCGGGCCGCTGGTGTTCGACCGGCTGAAGCTCACCGCCGGCGGGCGCGACGCGCTGAGCGGTTCGCTGGCCGAGTCCGTCTCCCGGCTCAGCGGCCCCGCCGCCGCCCTCGGCGAGGCGTTCCTCGCCGAACACGCCGCACTGGCCCGCGACTGCCGCGGTCTCGGGCCCGCGGACCTGACCGTCACGGCACCCGCCGAGGCCTCGCGCCTGGTGACCCGCACCGGACACGTGCTCGCGGCCGCCGCCGTGCTCGGTGTCTGGCGGCACAACTCCGGCGGCGCCCTGCCCGGCGACCCCATCTGGCCGCAGGCCCTGCTGGCCCGCCTCCAGGGACGCCTGCGCGGCAGGCCGGCCGTGCTGCCCCCGGCCGCCGAGAAGGCGCTGTACGCCGAGCTGACCGACCGGTTCCACACCGGCCGTTCCTTCGACCTCACCGCACGGCTCCTGCCCGACGGAGCGCCGGTGGCGAGGCCATGACCCCGACCCACACAAGGAGATCGCCATGCCGGGTTCCACCGAACAGCAGACCGTGCCGGACCAGGCCGCGCTGCGGGAGTGGCTGGCCGCCGAGGTCGCCGTGCTCCTGGGCATCGAACCGGAGACCGTCGACCGGTCGGCCCGGTTCGGCGAGTACGGACTGGAGTCCATCTCCGGGCTGACGCTCGCCGCCGCCATAGAGGACCACCTGGGGATCGAACTCGACCCCACGGTCGTCTGGGACCACCCCAGCATCGACGCACTCGCCGCACATCTCATCGAGGCCCAGGCCGCCACGTCCTGAAGCCCCGCCGACGCCGACCTGGAGCATCCACTGTGAACACTCGCCGCACGGGCCCCACCCCCCTGCCCGCCACGGCCGCGCAGCGCGGCGTCCGCGTCGCCGAGGAACTCGACGCGGACACCACCAGCTTCCACTGCGGAGCCGTACTCCACATCGCGGGATCCATCGACGCCGAGGTGCTCGGCCGGGCCGTGGCCCGCGCGGTGGAGGAAGCCGAAGCACTGCGCGTGCGGTTCACAGCCGATGACGACCGGCTGCTCCAGCACATCCTGGCCCCCGAAGAGGCCGCCCAGGAAGGCGGGCTGACCGTCGTCGACTTCAGCGGACGGCCCGATCCGGCCGCCGCCGCCGATGCCTGGGCGGCGGGCCGGATGGCCGCGGCACCGGCGATGCTCGGACCGGAACCGCTCGTCTCCCACGCCCTGCTGCTCCTCGGGCCCGACCGGTCACGGCTCTTCCTGAGCTACCACCACGCCGTGCTCGACGGCTTCGGCCAGAGCCTCCACACCGCGAGGATCGCCGAGATCTACACGGCGCTGGCCACGGGCGCGCCCGTCCCGCCGCCGACCGTGGGCCGCCTCGCGGAACTGGTCGAACAGGACCTCGCGTACGTCTCCTCCACCACCCGGGAGCGCGACCGGCGGTACTGGCTCACCACGATGGCGGGCCTGGACACGCCCCAGGAGCGGGCGGCCGGGCAGGCCGGGCCCGCGCTACGGATCCGCGGCCGCCTGAGCCAGGAGCAGACCCGCCCCCTCACCGAGGCCGCGCGGGCGGCGGGCGTCCCGTGGACCGCGATGGCCATCGCCCTGGCCGCCGCGCACCGGAGAGCCACCACGAGCGAGGACGAGATCGTGCTCGGCCTGCCGGTGACCGCCCGGCTGGGCCGCGCGGCGCTCACCACCCCCGGCATGCTCGCCAACGAGCTGCCGCTGCGCCTGACCGTCGGCCGCTGGACCACCCTCGACGCGCTGGTGGGCCAGGTGCGGCACTCGGTGGGAGCACTCCTGCGCCATCAGCGCTACCGCGGCGAGGACCTCCACCGCGACCTCGGCAGATCGGGGGAGAGCGGCGGGTTCGGCGGTCTGATGCTCAATGTGATGGCCTTCGCCCGGGTCATCCGGTTCGGTGCGGCCGAGGCCGTCACCGACCAGCTGTCCACCGGTCCGGTGCGCGGACTGACCGTCAACCTGCACGGCGAGGCGGACGGTGACGGTGGCCTGGCGCTGGACCTGCACGCCGATCCGGACGCGTGGACCGAAGACGACCTGACCGGTTTCCGCGACGGACTCATCCACAGCCTCCAGCACGTCGCCGCCGCCCCCGGCCGCCCGCTGGGCTCCCTCGGCACCGGGCCCGACGGCACCAGGACCGAGCCGCTGCGCGGCGAGACCGTCCCCCGGGATCCCGGTGCGGGCGGTCTCGCCGGGGCGTTCGAGGAACGGGCCGCCGAAGCGCCCGGAGCGGTCGCCCTCATCCACGGCACCGGCTCCACCACGGCAGGCGAACTGAACGCAGCCGCCAACCAGCTGGCCCGCCTTCTGCGCGCGCGGGGGGCGGCCCCGGAGTCGCTGGTGGGCCTCTACCTGCCGCGCTCCCCGGAGCAGGTGACGGCGGTGCTCGCCGTGCTCAAGGCCGGAGCCGCCTACCTGCCCCTGGACCCGGCCTATCCGGCCGAGCGCACCGCGTACGTCCTGAACGACGCGAAGCCGTCCCTCGTGATCACCACCGCCCGGTTCGCCGACGCGCTGCCGCCCGGCCCCGCCCACCTGGTCGTGCTGGACGACCCCGGGGTACGGAGCGAGCTGGCGGCCTCGTCCGCCACCGACCCGGCCGGGCCGGAACGCCCCGCCGTCACCCCGGAGTCGGCCGCGTACGTCATCCACACCTCCGGATCCACCGGGCACCCCAAGGGCGTCGTGGGCCTGCACGGCGGCGCGCTCAACCGCGTCCACTGGTTCGCCGCCGCCCACCCCCTCCCGCCCGGCCGTCCCGTGCTGGGCAAGACCTCGCTCAGTTTCATCGACGGCACTACCGAACTCTTCGGCGCGCTGCTGCACGGTGCCCCGCTCGTCCTCGCCGCCGACACCGCGCTGTCGGCCGCCGAGGACATCATCGAGCTGGTCGACCGGCACGGCATCGGCCGGGTGAGCCTCGTCCCCAGCCTGCTGTCCGCGCTGCTCGACAGCGACCAGGCGCATCGTCTGCGCGCCTGCGGAGTGTGGGTGAGCAGCGGTGAGGCGCTGCCCGCCGAGCTGGCCGCCCGGGTGGCCGACGTCCTCCCCGGGTCCCGGCTGCTGAACCTCTATGGCTCGTCGGAGGCCACCGGCGACAGCCTGGCCGCCGTCTGCGCGGACGGCGACGTCAGCCTCGGCACACCCGTCCACAACACCACGGCCCTGGTCCTCGACGACCGGCTCGCACCGGTGCGCCCCGGGCAGGTGGGAGAGCTGTACCTGGCCGGTGCGGGCCTGGCCCGCGGCTACCTCGGCCGCCCCGATCTGACCTCCGAGCGGTTCGTCGCCGCAGCGGACGGCACCCGTATGTACCGCACCGGCGACCGGGTACGCCTGCGCCCCGACGGGCACCTCGGCTACGTGGGCCGCGCCGACGCACAGGTCAAACTGCGCGGCAACCGGGTCGAACTGGCCGAGGTGGAGGCCGCCCTGCGCGGCGCGCCGGGCGTCGCCGAGGCGGCCGCCGTCGTGCACGGCGCGGACGGCGACGGCCGACTGGTCGGGTACGTCACCCCGGCGGCCGGCCGGCCCGACCCCGAGCAGGTCAAGCGGCACACCGCCACCGTGCTGCCCGACTACGCGGTGCCCGCCGCGGTCGTGGTACTGGACACCCTGCCGCGCACCCCCAGCGGCAAGACCGACCGGCGTGCGCTGCCCGCTCCCGAGTTCACCACCCGATCGGGGCGCGCGCCCTCCGGCCGCGCGGAGACGGCGCTGTGCGAGCTGTTCGCCGACGTCCTCGGCGTGGGCCCGGTCTCCGCCGAGGACGGCTTCACCGACCTGGGCGGAGACAGCATCAAGGCCCTGCGCCTCGTCGGGCGGGCCCGCAGGGCGGGGATCGTGTTCAGCGCGCGCGAGGTGTTCGAGCACCGGACGCCCGCCGCGCTCGCCGTCGTCGCCGCGTCCGGTGACGCGGACACCAAGAAGCCCGCCGCCGAGCTGCGCGGCCCGCTGTCCCCGGACGAGACCGCGGCGGTCCTCGCGGAGCGCGGGGAGGGCGAGATCCTGCCCGTGACCCCGCTCCAGGAGGGCCTGCTGTTTCTCGGCCTCCTCGACGGCTCCGACGTGTACGTGGTGCAGAGTTCGCTGGACCTGGACGGCGCGGTCGACGCGGACCGTATGCGCGGCGCGCTCGCCGGGCTCCTGGACCGCCACGCCAACCTGCGCGCCGCGTTCCTGTACGAGGGACTGAGCGCGCCCGTGGCGTTCTGCGCCTCCCGCGTCCCCGTCCCCTGGCGGCACAGCGACCTCTCCGCGCTCACCGCGGCGGAGCGCGAGGAGGCCGCGCGCCGCGCCGCCGACGCGGACCGCGCGGAACCGTTCGACCCGGCCGCGCCCCCGCTGCTGCGGCTGCGTCTGATCAGCCTGGACGGCACCCGCCACCGACTGGTGCTCACGTACCACCATCTGCTGCTCGACGGGTGGTCCCTGCCCATCCTGCTGAGCGAACTGCTGCGGCTGTACGCCGCGGACGGCGACGCGGCGCGGGCGCCCGCCCCGCCCGTACCCTTCAGCGAGCACCTGCGGCTGCTGGGCGCCAGGGACCGCGCCGCCGCCGCCGACGCCTGGCGGCAGGCCCTCGCAGGCCCCGCCGAACCCACCCTCGTCGCACCCGGCGCCGACGGCGTGCGGTACCCGTCGGAGACCGCGGAGACGCGGCTGACACCACGGGCCACCGAGCGCCTCGAACGGTGTGCCCGCGCCGCCGGACTGACCGTCGCGTCCGTGGTGCAGGGCGCCTGGGCGCTGGTGCTCGGCCAGCTCACCGGCCGCGACGACGTCGTCTTCGGCAGCACCGTGTCCGGCCGCCCCGCCGAACTCGACGGCCACGCGGGCATGGTGGGCCTCTTCGCCAACACCGTGCCGGTGCGCGTGGCCTGGACCCCACGGGAGACCCTGCTCGACCTCATGGTCAGGGCGCAGGCCGAGCAGAGCGCGCTCCTGGAGCACCAGCACCTCGGCCTCGCGGAGATCCAGCATGCCGTCGGTGCGGAGCAGCTGTTCGACACCCTGCTGGTGGTGGAGAACCAACCCAGTGGACACGGCGAGCTGGCCGCCGCCGCCGACGCGGCCGCGGTACGTATCACCGGCACCGGATTCCGCGACGCCACCCACTACCCCCTCACCCTGACCGTGCTGCTGGGCGACGAACTCGTCCTCCAGCTCCAGCGCCGCGCGGACCCCGAGGGACCGGCCGGGGCCGAGGCCCTGCTGGAGCGGGTGGCCGGGGTGCTCGCCGCGCTCGCCGAAACCCCCTCGCCCGCGCTCGGGCGGCTCGGCATCCTCACCCCCCGGGAACACCACCAGGCCCTCACCGCGGGCGACAACACCGCGCATCCGCCGCTCGATCTCACCGTGGGCGAGCTGCTGGAACGCCAGGCCGCGGCCACACCGGACGCCATCGCGCTGGTGGGCGAAGGCGAGGCCCCGCTGACCTTCGCCGCGCTGGACGCCCGGGTCAACCGCCTCGCCCGCCACCTGATCGCCCGGGGCGCCGGGCCCGGAACCGTCGTCGGCCTGCTGCTGCCCCGCCGCGCGGACCTGGTCGTGGCACTGCTCGCGGTGCTCACGTCCGGTGCGGCCTACCTGCCCATGGAGGCCGACCTGCCGCCCGCCCGCGTCGGGCGCCTGCTGGCGGACACCGCCCCCGTGCTCGTGCTCACGGCGGGCACCGCCCATGACACCGGCGACGTGACCGCCCTGGACCTCGACGACCCGGACACCCGCGCCGCCGTGGAGCGCCTGCCGGACGGCCCGGTCACCGACGCCGAACGCCTCCGCCCCCTCACCCCCGCCGACGCCGCGTACGTGCTCTTCACCTCGGGCTCCACCGGCCGCCCCAAGGGTGTGGTGATCGAACACCGGGGCGTACGCAACCTCGTCGCCCAGCACCACGAGGCGCTGGCGGGCCCGCACATCCAGCGGCCCCACGGACGTCCGCTGCGCTTCGTACTGACCGCGCCGCTGTCCTTCGACACCTCGTGGGAAGCGCTGATCTGGATGCTCGCCGGGCACGAACTCCACCTGCTCGGCGACACCACCCGGCGCGACGCCGCGGCGGTGGTGAGCTACCTGCGGACCACCGGGGCCGATGTCCTGGACGTCACCCCCTCCTACGCGGAAGTCCTGCTCGACGAGGGTCTGCTCGACGGCCCGGCCGCCCCCTCGATCCTGCTGCTGGGCGGCGAGGCCGCGGGGGAGCGGCTGTGGACCCGGCTGAGATCGATTCCGGGACTGGAGGCACACAACCTCTACGGACCCACCGAGTTCACCGTCGACGCCCTGGCCGCCAACCTCGCCGACGCCGCGGGGCCCGTCATCGGCGCGCCGGTGCGCGCCACCGGGGCGCACATCCTGGACAGCGCGCTGCGGCCGGTGCCCACAGGGGTGCCCGGGGAGCTGTACCTGGCCGGGGAAGGGCTCGCCCGCGGCTATCTGGGCCGCCCCGACCTGACCGCCGAACGGTTCGTGGCCTGCCCGTTCGGCGCGCCGGGCGCACGGGCGTACCGCACCGGTGACCTGGTGCGGCGCCGCCCCGACGGGCTGGTGGAGTATCTGGGCCGCGCGGACAACCAGATCAACATTCGGGGCTTCCGGGTCGAGCCCGGCGAGGTCGAGGCCGTGCTGGGCGAGCACCCGGGGGTGGCCCGAGCGGGCGTGACGGTCCGGGAGGACCGGTTGGTCGCCTACGTCGTGGTACGCGAGGACGCCGCACCCGGCCCCGAGGAACTGCGCGCCCACGCCCTGCGGTCGCTGCCGCGCTACGCCGTCCCGCAGGCCTTCCAGCTCGTGCCCGAACTGCCGCTGTCACCCAACGGCAAACTCGACCTGGCGGCACTCCCCACCCCCGCGGCGACGCCGCCCCCCGCCGGGCGGGCACCGCGCGGCCACCGGGAAGAGGTGCTGTGCACCCTGTTCGCGGAACTGTTCACAGCGGACTCCGTGGGGCCCGACGAGAGCTTCTTCGAGCTGGGCGGCCACTCCCTGATGGCCACCCGGCTGGCAGGCCTGGTCCGTACCGCCCTCGGTGTGCGGATCAGCGTCCGGGATGTGTTCGACGCCCCCACCCCGGCCGCACTGGCCGCCCGGCTCGCCGGCGCGGAAACGGCCGCGACGGCGCCGCGCGCACCGGCCCGGCGCCCCGGGCGCGTCCCGATGTCGCACGCCCAGCGCCGACTGTGGTTCCTGCACCAGCTCGAAGCCTCCCGCACCACCTACAACATGCCCATGGCGCTGCGCCTCGCGGGCCAGCTGGACACCGGCCTGCTCGGCGCCGCGCTGGCCGACGTCGTCGACCGGCACGAGATCCTGCGCACCGAGTTCGCCCAGGACGGCGACGGGCCCTACCAGGTGGTGCGCCCGCACACCCCCGGGCCGCTTCCGCTCACACCCGTCGAGGTGAGCACCGGCGAACTGGCCGGACGGCTGCGCCAGGAGGCTTTGCGCCCCTTCACCCTCTCCGGCGAACCCCCCTTCCGCGCCGCCCTGTTCCGCCTGGCACCGGAAGAACACGTGCTGCTGCTGGTCGCCCACCACATCGCGGGTGACGGCTGGTCCATCGCCCCGCTGCTGGCCGACCTGGCGCACGCCTTCGCCGCCCGCAGGCGCTCCACCGCCCCGGTCTGGACCGCACCCGCCGCGCAGTACGCGGACTTCACGCTCTCCCAGGCCGCGCTGCTCGGCTCCGAGGAGGACCCGGACAGCGTCGCCTCGCGGCAGCTCGCGTACTGGCGGGACGCCCTGGCCGATCTGCCCGAGGAGATCGCCCTGCCGCTCGACCGGCCCCGCAGCCCCGCGGTGTCCGACCGAGGCGGCAAGGTGTTCTTCGACGTCCCCGAGGAGTCCCGCCGACGGCTGGCCGCACTGGCCGCGTCGGTCGGCACCACCCCGTTCGTCGTGCTGCACGCCGCGGTGTCGGTGCTCCTGTCCCGCCTCGGCGGCGGCACCGACATCCCGGTCGGCGCCCCGGTCGCCGGCCGCACCGACGAGGCGTTCCACGGCGCGGTCGGCGCGTTCGTCAACACCGTGGTCCTGCGCACCGACCTCTCCGGCGGACCCACCTTCCGTGACCTGCTGAGCGCGGGCCGGGAGACCAACCTGAGGGCGCTCGCGCACCAGGACCTGCCGTTCGAACGGCTGGTGGAGGTGGTGCGCCCGGCCCGGTCGCTCTCCCGGCACCCGCTGTTCCAGGTGATGCTGGCCTTCGACGACGCACCGACCCAGGCCGTCGTGGACTCGCTGGCCGGATTCGACGGCCTGGCGGTCACCGCGCACGAGGTGCCGACCGGGCTGGCCAAGTTCGACCTCGGCTTCACCCTCACCGAGAACACCGGCCGCGGTGGCGGGCTGCGCGGTGAACTGGAGTACCGTGCCGACCTGTTCGACGAGGCCACCGCGCGGTCCGTCGCCGAACGCCTGGTCCGCGTCATCGACGCGGCCGTCGCCGAACCCGACGCCCCCGTGGACACGTTCGAGGTGCTCGGCGAGCCGGAGCGGGCCACGATCCTGTCGCGGTGGGGAACCGGCGCCCCCGGCCCCGCCCCCCGGACCCTGCCCGCGCTCTTCGAGGACCAGGTGGCGCGGGCCCCCGACGCCACCGCCGTGGTGCGGGGCCTCGGAGACGAGACGCTCACCTACCGCGAACTCAACGAGCGGGCCAACCAGTTGGCGCGCCACCTCGTCGCCCTCGGCGCGGGCCCCGACCGCTTCGTCGGCGTCTCCCTGCCACGCTCGGTCGAGTGGGTCGTGTCCTGGCTCGCCGTGGCCAAGACCGGGGCCGCGTTCCTGCCCATCGACCCCGCCTACCCCGCCGAGCGCATCCGCTTCATGCTCGGCGACGCCCGACCGCACCCGGTCCTGACCCTGGCCGAACTGGCCCCGCCGCTGCGCGCGGCCGGAGCCGACTGCCTGCCCGTCGACAGCCACGCCCTGGCCGAAACCCTCCGGGAACTCCCGGCGGGCGACCTCACCGACGCCGACCGGACCGTGCCGCTGCGCCACGCGCACGCCGCTTACGTCATCTACACCTCGGGATCGACCGGAGTACCCAAGGGAGTCGTCACCCCGCACACCGGGATCGCGGCCCTGTCCGCACTCCAGCGGTCGGTGCTGGGCCTCGGCGCGGGCAGCAGGGTCCTCCAGCTGGTGTCCACCAGCTTCGACACCTCGCTGTGGGACTCCTTTTGCGCACTGCTCTCCGGCGCGACCCTGGTGCTCGCACCCCAGGACACCCCCCTGGGCCAGGACCTCGCCGACTTCGTGCGCGACGCCGCGGTCACCCATGTCGCCGTGCAGCCCGCCGTCGTCGCGAACCTCCCGGCGGACAGCCTGCGCGAGGGCGTGACCCTCACCCTCAACGGCGACGTACTGCCGCCCGGCCTGGTGCACCGCTGGCTGCCGGGGCGCCGGATCCTCAACGGCTACGGACCCACCGAAGCCACCGTCGGCGCCGCGATCTGGGACTGCGGGCAGCTGCGGGGCAGCGGCCCCGTGCCGATCGGCCGTCCCTTCGACGGCAAGCGGCTGTACGTCCTCGACGAACGGCTGCGCCCGGTGCCGCCCGGTGTCCCGGGCGAGCTGTACATCGCCGGAGGCCTGGCCCGCGGATACCACCGCCGGGCCGCGCTCTCCGCCGAGCGCTTCGTCGCCTGCCCCTTCCCCGCGCCGGACGCGCCCGGCGAGCGGATGTACCGCACGGGCGACCGGGTCCGCTGGAACCGGCACGGTGCGATCGAATTCCTCGGCCGCACCGACGACCTGGTCAAACTGCGCGGCTTCCGGATCGAACTGGGAGAGGTCGAGACCGCGCTCGCCGCGCACCCGGCCGTGGCGCAGAGCGTGGCCGTGGTGCGGGAGGACACCCCGGGAGACCGGCGCCTGGTGGCGTACGTGGTACCCGAACCAGGACGGCGCACCGACCCCGAGGAACTGCGGACCTGGCTCGCCGAGCGGCTGCCCGCCTATCTGCTGCCCTCGGCCTGCATGCTGCTGGACGCCCTGCCGCTGAACGTGAACGACAAGGTCGACCGGCGCGCGCTGCCGCGCCCCGAGACGGTCCACACGGCCGGGCGAGCACCCCGTGACGCCCGGGAACAGCTGCTGTGCGACCTGTTCGGCCAGGTGCTGTCCACCGGTCCCGTGGGACCCGACGACGGCTTCTTCGACCTCGGCGGCGACAGCATCCTGTCCATCCAGCTGGTCAACGCGGCCCGCCGGGCCGGACTCGCCCTCAGCACCCGGGACCTCTTCGAACACCGGACCCCGGCCGCTCTCGCCGCCCTCGTGCCCGCGCCGTCGGCCACCGCCACCGGCCCGGACACGGGCGACGTACCGCTGACGCCCGTCGTGCACCGGTGGCGTGAACTGGGCGGCCCGACCGCCTCCTTCCACCAGTCGGTCGCCGTCCCCGTACCGCCCGCGCTGGGGCTCGACGCGCTCACCGCCGCCGTCGCGGCGCTCCTCGACCACCACGACGCACTGCGGCTGACCCTGACGACCTCGCCTCGGTGGCAGCTGCGGGTGCCGGAGCCCGGCGCGCGCGACGCGGGCCGCCAGGTACGCCGGGTCGACGCCTCCGGCGTCCGGGACACCGCGTTGCGCGACCTCCTCGCCCGGGAAGCCGCCGCCGCCCGGGCCCGGCTCGCCCCCGACCGGGGCGAGGTGTTCCAGGCCGTGTGGCTCGACCGGGGTGCCGAGCCCGGCCGACTGCTGCTGGTGGCCCACCACATCGCCGTGGACGCGGTGTCCTGGCGCATCCTGCTGCCCGACCTCGCCGAGGCCTGGCAGGCCGTGCGCGAGGGCCGCCCGGTGCGGCTCGCACCGGTGCCGACGTCCCTGCGCGCCTGGGCGACGGGCCTGCACCGGCTGGCCGCGGAACCGGCCCGCGAGGCGGAACTCGGCCCCTGGCTGCAGCGGGCCGACGCGGACCTCGAACCCGTCGGCGGACGGCCGCTCGACCCCGCCCGCGATGTCCTCGCGACGGCCGGACGGCTGGTGCTGGAGCTGCCGTCCGAGGACACCGCGAGGCTCCTGGACGCGACCGCCGGGCTCCGCTGCGACCAGCGGGAACTGCTGCTCGCCGGACTGGTCGTCGCGGTCTCCCGGTGGGACCGCGAGCGCCCCGGAGTGCTGGTCGAGATCGAGGGCCATGGCCGGGCCGAGGACATCCTGCCCGGTACGGACCTCTCCAGGACCGTCGGCTGGTTCACCTCGCTCCACCCCCTGCTGCTGCCCGCCGGAACCGACCTGGACGACGTCCTCACCGCGGTCAAGGAGCGCGTGCGGGAGGTGCCCGACCAGGGCATCGGCCACGGGCTGCTGCGTCACCTCAGCCCGTCCGCCGGCCCCCGGCTCGCCGCACTGGCCCGCCCCGACATCGGCTTCAACTACCTCGGACGCGTCGGTGCCGCCCCCGGCGGGTTCTGGACGTCGAGCGCCGACGAGGGCGCCGCCCTGGACGAGCAGGACCCGGCCACCGCGCTGTCGCACCCCCTCGCCGTGGACGCCGTCGTGCTGGACGGCGCGGACGGCCCGGTCCTGACCGCCACCTGGACCTGGGCGGGGGAGCTGCTGGAGCCCGGCGCGGCCCGGCGCCTGGCGGAGCTGTGGTTCGTCGCCCTGCGGGAACTGGCCGCCCACGACGGGGTGCTGGCGCCCCCGGACGTGGCCGCCCCGGGGCTCACCACGGGTGACCTCGCCACGCTGCGGGCGCGGTACCCGGACCTGGCGGACGTGCTGCCGCTCTCGCCGCTCCAGCAGGGGCTGCTGTTCCACCACGTGCACCACGCATCCGCCGACGAAAACCGTGCCGACCAAAACCGTGCCGACGAGGCCCGTACCGACGAGGACTACGTCGTGCAGTGCGCGGTGGACCTGGACGGAGCGCTGGACGTCACCCGGTTCCGGGCGGCCGCCGGGGCGCTGCTGGACCGCCACGCCAACCTGCGGGCCGGGTTCCGGCACGAAGGGTTCGACCGGCCCGTACAGGTCCTGCCGGGGAGTGTTCCCGTGCCCTGGACGTACACGGATCTCACCGCGCTCGGCCCCGCTGCCCGCGCGGCGGCCCTGGAGGAGACCGCCGATGGGCTGCGCGCGCGGGGCTTCGACCTGGACCGGCCGCCGCTGCTGCGGTTCGCGCTGCTGCGCACGGGGGAGAACCGGCACCGGCTGATTCTGACGCTTCATCACATCCTGCTGGACGGCTGGTCGATGCCCGTGCTCTTCCACGACCTGCTCCAGCTGTACCGGATGGGCGACCCGGGCCTGCTGCCCGCGGTGCGGCCGTTCCGCGACCATCTGCGGTGGCTCGCCGGGCAGGACCGTCAGGCCGCCGCGGACGCCTGGC